>JAKAME010000043.1 GCA_021813025.1 Microcaldota archaeon | reverse complement strand
CCGATCTGGATGATGGCCGAGGCCACGGAGGAGGAAATCGGGGAAAGTTTGGAAGATGATGGCTGAAGCGGCGCCGGCGAGGGGAGGGAAGAGGAAGTCTGCGCAGGTTCGGGAGGGGCGGACGGCGGGGAAGGCGATTCGGATTTTGCAGAGGAAGGCTTGGGCAGGACAGGCTCTGCCTCGGTTGCAGGCGCAGGCACGGCTTTTGCCGGCGCCTCTGCGGCCGGGGATTTTTCATCCGTTTTCCCGGAAGCGGGATGCCCGTTTTGCATGGGAGCGTGGCCGTTGGCTACAGGCGGGACTTCTTTTCCGCCCATCTGCGGCAGGACGGCGATTGAGCCGGAATCCGCAGCTTCGCCCTCGAGGCGGCTGAAGACGAAAACCTTGGAGCCGCACGGGCAGCCTTCCGCTATCTCGTTGACCGAAGCGACGGTTCGTCCGCATTTTAGGCAGCGGTGCATGGGGCGCTATGAGAAAGAAGGATTAATATGCAAATCGGTAAGGCTGGCTTTGCCAATATTGGGCAAGAGCTTATGCGGCCGCCTTAGTTCAGGAGAGGCAGGCCGAGAAACTCGCACGCCTCCAGCTCCAGCGAGTATGAGCGGTGAGCCTTGTTGACTATATTGGCTTTGAGTATATTGGCTTCCGCCTCCAGATGGTACTGGGGGTGCGAAGGAACCCATTCCTTCGTCCTTATTCCGACCTTATTGTCATTGATAGGTTTCACAATCGTCATTTTGTCTGGACACAATTTCATTATATTGCCCATAGTGAGAGGGTAAGCGAGCGTTCCATAAATCTTGTTCTTTGAGATGTCCACAACAACTCCTGATGCTCTTTCACCAACCGGACGCGGGAGAGAATCGAGTCTGTTACCTTCAAAGTTGACAAGCACGTAGACTGGTTTCTTGCCGCCGAGCGGGGGGTGCATTTCTGGTCCGGACGGGGCGCGTGTGGCTGGGAGAACGATAGGCATATTCAATCACCTTGTTGTAATCTGTGTTGTGACGCATATATAATCTTTCTCTTGGCTTTGACAAAAAACCAGCGAGCATCAAGCCTTACAAAAGATGGACTGCCAGCTCGTCGTAGAGCCGCTCCATGTTCTCGCCGGTTGCGGCGGACACTTCCACCACGGGATACTGCGGGAAGGCCTCGCGCACGCGGCCTGTGTTGGCGCCGGGCAAATCTATTTTGTTGGCCACCACAAGAAGCGGGATGCTCTTGGCCTCGAGGTTGCCAAGCAGGGTGATGTTGACCTGGTTGTAGGGCTCCTCTGTTGAATCCACAATCACAAGCGCGGCGTCGACGTTCTCAAGCCACTTGATGGCCTCCACGATTCCGCGGGTGGCCTCCTTGGCGCGCGACTGGGCCTCGGATTTGCCCAGGCCGTATTCCATGAAGTCGCGGTAATCCACTTTCACCGCGATGCCCGGCATGTCGAGCAAATCCATGACAAGTGCGTAGCCCGAAGCCTTGAGCTCGACGTGCTCCTTGCGCATCACCGCGCGCGTCTCGTGCGGGATTGGGGAGACCGTGCCCACCGGCTCGCCGACGAGGTCCATGGCTATGCGGTTGGCGAGGGTGGTCTTGCCCACGTTGGTGCTGCCGTAGAAGCCGAGGCGCACCTTCTTCCTCCGCAGGAGGAGTTTGCGCAAAAAGTTGAACAGACGCTGCCACATAGTCCCAACGAATGGTGATGGGTGGAAGATTATAAAAAGCGCACGGGCAGCGGGCCGGAAAAAGGCGGGGAGAGACGGGGCAGATTGGGCTTTTTGGGAAGGTTTTGGGGCGGAAGCGTGCAGGCGCCGGGGAGTTTGGCGCGATTTTGGAATATCATTTAAAAGAAGCCCGCAGTTAGCCCCTTCATGGAAAACAATGCCCCGGCAGCGCAGGTACTGCGGGCTTATGCGCTGACGAGCCTCGCCCTGCTGCTCATTCTCGGCGGCGCCGCGGCGGCGGCCGCAGGTTCGAATGCGCCGGGGCCGGCCGCTTCTGCCGGTTCGCTGGCGCCGGAGACGGCCGCAGTCTTCGCCTCGCCCGCAATGGGGCAGTCCGCCTATTCGCATCCGGGAAGCGGGCTCTGCCCAATCGCCTCGCGCAGCATCACGGTGCCGGCTGTCGTGGAAAATCAGGAGGGCGACCTGCTGCGGATTACGGCCACGACGCAGCCCGGCAGCGGAGACGTGCTCACCACGGTGGAGCCCATGGTGGGCCTGAGCACGCAGGATTCGCAGAAGACCGCGGTGCAGGAGGCTTTCCGCGGCCTTGACATCAGCCCGGAGCGGTGCGAGGTGCATTTCTACATCCAGCAGGGCATGGGCGCGCCCTCGGTTGACGGCCCGTCGGCGGGCATGGCCATGACCGTTGCGCTGCGGGCAGCCCTCACCAACCAGAGCATACGCCCGGACGTCAGCGTGACCGGCGCCATCCTGCCCGGAGGGCGCGCGGGGCCGGTGGGGGGCATCATAGACAAGGCGCAGGCCAGCGCGCGGGGAGGCATGAGCGCCATCATCACCCCGCGCCAGCAGCTGTATGAGAACATCCTGCTGCAGCGCCTGGGGCAGGAGCGCAATTTCAGCAGCGTGGAGGTGAGGAGCCTTGACGAGGCCATGGCCGTGGCAGCCAGCCCGGCGGGCAGGCCGATTGAGCCGCATTATGATTTGCAGAACGAGCCGCTCCCCGCAAACCTCGCGCAATGGAAGGCGGGCGGCGAGGAGCAGGCTTTCGGGAGGGTGGCGCGCTCGCTCAACGACCTGCTGGCCGCGCGCCTGCAGGCGGGCGGCGTGTTCGCCCAGCCGCTCTACGGGGATTACTTCCGCCGCCAGATTGACGACAACAGCCGCCTCATCTCCATGGGCTATGGGTACACGGCGGCCAACAACGCCTTCCTCTCGCAGGTGGATGCCGCCTTCCTCACCCTGCCGGCGCACGACCCGGACGTGGAGGGCGAGGCCGACAGGGTGCTGGACTGCATCCGCCGCGCGCCGGCAGTGAACCTGAGCGCCTCCAACTTCGAGTGGGCTGCGGGCGGCAGCGCGCGCATGGCATGGTCTTTGCAGAAAATAGAGGACGTGAAAAAGAACGTCGCGCTGGACACCAGCTCGGAGGAGCGCTACATCGCCCTGCGAGAGGTGTATTACGCGCAGGCATGGTGCGACGCCGGAACCCAGCTGCTTTACATCGCGCGTGAGAACGGCGGCGGGCCCGTCAACGACAGCGCCCTGGCCCTGCTCGCGCGCGCATCCGTGCGCGGCACCCTCTCGCGCCTGGCCGACAGCCCGCTTGCAGACGGGGACATGCAATGGCATGCCATGATTGCGAACCGCTCGCTCGTCCGCCACGAATGGGCTGCCGCGCTCTTTGATGCCGCTTATGTGCAGGGCTCGCTGGACGCGGCCGAGGCGCAGGGGGCGGAGGACGGGCAGGCGAATGAAACAAACGCGCCGTCCCCGGGCCGGCCATCCCCGTCCGCCGCTCTCATAACCGGCGATTCGTTCTCAAGCCTGTGGGGGCGCGTCTATGCCTCGCAGGGGGCCTACCTGCAGGCGCAGGACCCGGCGAATCCCGGCGCCGCGGACGTGCGGCGCGTGGAATCCATGGCCAGGCGCATGGACGAGCTGATGGAGCTTGGCGTGCAGGCGGCCGGCAGGCAGGGGCAGGCCGGCTGGCTGGAGCAGGGCAACCCCATAAGCGCGGATGCGAAAAACGGGATTGGAAACTGGAGCGCGGGCAGCCGGACACAGGGTGTTTCTGGCGCGGCGGCGGGCGGGCAGGCGGGCACTCTTGGAAGCCTCCGCCTCTCCGACGCGCTCGTTGCCCTCGTGCTGCTGCTCATGGTGCTGGCGCTTGGAGTGGGGATAGGGCGCGCCATTGAGAAGATGAAGAGGAGGGACAGAGGGCGGCGATAGGAATATAAGCATATAATGCTACTAGATAACACAGAATAACATCGCTTTAGCTTCAAACAGGATGAGGTGGAAAGATGGCAGACACGAAAGCGAAGAATGCCGAGGTCCATGTCATCGTCGGATGCGCCGACTCGCGGGACATCCCCAAGAGCCATAACGAAGCCATGGCCGAGCTTACCGAGAAGTACGCGGAAAAAGGCACCATAATCGAGGTAGCGCGCATCGCGGCGGCCGGCACTTTCATCACTCACGAAATCAGGGGCGAGATAAAGTCTATCGTCTTCCACAGCATGCACCAGTACATGGACCTGCAGGGCATCCAGCCGGACATTTACATCCACGTGGCGTCCCATGGAAACGCCTCCCTGCGGGAGGGCGCTGACGGCAGGAAATTCAGCTACTTGGACATCCAAATCAAGCCCAACTGCCCCACCAATTGCGGCATGACCCATGCCCAGGAAGCGGTCAAGGTGCTCGAGGACGTCATCCTGGCCGAAAAGCCCACGTTTACTTACGGGAAATTCAGCATGAAAATCAAGACCGGCGAGAACCTCGAAACCTTCATGAAGATGGTGCACAACCACGACGGCACCATGGCCGGGAACTGGGTCCGCAGCATCGACGACATCCCGGCGCATGCGTATGAGCAGAAGAAGATTTTGCGGCAGACGATTGACAGCGACACCGCGCTCAAGCACCTCGGCATCAGGCTCACCGCCGGGGTGCAGAACTACCACGAGAACCAGTATTACCGCGTCGACGCCAACACCCATCTCCATACGTTCTTCGACAAGACGTTCGAGCTGGCCCGCAAGAAGGACGAGCAGAAATCCGGCAATGAGCAGACTGGCCGGACGGCAATCCAGAATCCGAAGTACGGCCTCTTCCACCAGTCGGACGTCCACAACGCCCGCGAGGCCGCCATCACCCTCCTCGACGGCAGCGCGTATAGCGCGGGGCAGGTGTTCGCCATGGGCGGAAAGAACCTGGCTGACTACTTCCGCCTCTTCGGCCCTTACAAGGTGACCGGATTCTTCTACGGGGTGGCCAACTTGGGCCTCAAGGAATGGGGCGTGCTGTGCAAGACCGAGAATGATGCCTTCAAGGCGACCCTGCGCCTGAGCCAGGACCCCATCATGGGCTTCATCATCAACACCTACAACGTCAAGCTGGTGCCGATGACTCCTACCGGGCTGCTCGACTACAAGACGGCGTTCAGGCACATGCCTGCGAAATTCATGCAGAACGGCATGCACAAGCTTGGCGCCACTGTCCGCTGAGACGCCCCTGCATGCGCGCGAACCCGGCCCGCCGCCAAGGCCGGCCCGAGCCCCTCCTTTTTATTCTTTCTTCGCCCAGTGAGAACCAGTGGTTTTCATGGATGCCGGACAATCCTTAGCCAGGCTGAAGGAAGGAAACGCCCGCTATGCTGGCGGAAAGCGGAAAGAATACGACCTGCCTGCCCGCCGCGCCGAGCTTGCGGCAGGCCAGCACCCTTTTGTCACCATCCTCTCGTGCTCAGACAGCCGCGTGGTGCCTGAATTCATTTTCGACGCGCAGGCTGGGGAGATATTCGTGGTGCGCACCGCAGGCAACGTGGCAGGCGCCATTGACTTGGGCTCGCTCGAATACGGATGCGAGCATCTGCACACGCCACTGCTGGTTGTAATGGGCCATTCGGGCTGCGGGGCGGTGAAGGCCACGTGCGAATGCAAGGGCAGGGGGGGCGAGGGCAACATCAAAAGCATAGTGGAGGCGGTTGCCCCGGCGGCAGGAAAGAAAAGCTTCTCCCCTGCCGAATCAGTCGCCTGCAACGTGGAATGCTCCATCGAGAACATCCGCCAAAAGAGCCATATTGTTTCGCACCTCGAGAAAGAGGGCAGGCTCAAAATCATGGGCGCGCTCTATTCGCTTGAGACAGGAAGGGTAGAATTCATCTGATTGCTTTTTCCAATTCCACGCTTCACCCTCAATTCCGGTAGATTTTGTCATGATGGTCGAAATCCAGGAAGCGGACCACCTGGCGCACCTCGTCAATCTCGAAGGTGAAGACGAATGGGTCGATATGGACGCGAAGAGCGCCAGCCAGAAGGTTGCCCAGCGGCTTGTAGTGGTGCGGCTCTTGCAGGATTTCATCCATTTTCTTGCGCACCCGTTCGAAGCGCGGGTAATCCCGCTTGCGCAGCTTCTTCATCTTGGCGCGGAAGGTGAGCGTGTCTTCAGGCCGGTACATCACGCTCGCCCCCTAGCGCCCGTATTCCTTCATCATTTCGTCCAGAGAAGCGTAGACCTTGCCTTTCTCTTTCATGATTTTCCTGAGCTTCTGGACATATTCCGGCCTCAGCTGCGGTTCCAGCGCCTCCTTGGCATAGGCCGAGACCACGAAATTCATGGCATCGGATTTGTTGCGCAGGCCGAATTTGGCCTTGAGGATGTTGAGCGCGAGATTGTTGTCGTCCGTCAGGTTCACGATGGCAGAGGTCATGAGGGGCACCCCGAAAAGCGTATTATGGAGCATAATAGAACATAATAGTTTATTATTGTTTGCGCCTTCACCCCAGCGTATTTAAACACCCCCCGGCTTAGTCTGAGCAGACACATTCACGAGTCGATAATCCATGGGAAAAGTCGAGACTGAGGAGCAGAAAGCCACGCGGAGCAAGGCGCTCTACCAGCTCAAGCGCCAGCTCGACCACTTGAGAAACATGCGCGGCAGCGGCACCGAGCTTATTTCGGTCTATATTCCCGGCGGCGCGCCTGTGCATGAAACATCCAACAAGCTCAAAGAGGAGGCCGGGCAGGCCTCCAACATAAAGAGCAAAAGCACGAGAAAGAACGTGACTGACGCGCTTGAGAGAATCATCCACCACCTCAAAGTTTACGGGAACTCGGCGCCTGAGAGCGGCATCGCCATATTCTGCGGCAACGTGTCGGACAATCCTGCGCGCACTGACATAGAATTGTTCACCGTATTTCCGCCGGAGCCGATTACGGTTTCAATCTACCGCTGCGACTCGCGCTTTTTCCTCGAGCCTTTGCAGCGCACGGTGGATGTCAAGGACACCTACGGCCTCGTGGTGCTGGACGGGCGCGAATGCACCCTTGCCACGCTTAGGGGCACGTCGGTCAACATCTTGCGCAGGCTGAATTCGACTGCCCACAGCAAGATAAGAAAGGGAGGGCAGTCTGCGCGCAGATACGAGCGGCTGATTGAGGAATCCATCGAATACTACTACAAGCGCATAGGAGAGGCGATGGACCAGTATTTCGTGACAGGGGTGAAGGGAGTTATCGTGGGCGGCCCCGGCCCGGCGAAGGAGGATTTCGTCAAGATGAGCCCCTTCAACTACCAAATCAAGGTGCTGGGCAGGCCCATAGACACCGGTTACACCGACGAGCAGGGCCTGCGCGAGCTTATGGCCAAGTGCGGGGACATCATACAGGCGCAGGAGGCTGCGAGAGAGAAGCAGCTCATAGACCGCTTCATCAAGGAAGTGGTGGCTGGCGGCTTGGCCGTTTATGGCGAGGCCAACGTGCGCGCCTGCCTTGAGAGCAAGCAGGCCAGCCTGCTGCTGATTTCCGACGGCCTGAAATGGACGCGCTACCATGTCAGGCTGCAGGGTGGGGAGGAGAGGTTCGTCAACAAGAGGGCTGAGGAGGAGCCGCCAAAAACCCTGCCGGACGGCACCTCGGTCTCGGTTCTCTCAGCAGTTGATTTGGCGGACAATCTGATTGAGCTTGCGGACGCCTGCGGCACCAAAACGGAAATCATTTCGACAGACACGTCGGAAGGGGCGCAGTTCCACCAGTCGTTTTACGGCATAGGCGCGTTCTTGAGATACAAGTAGGGGAAAGAAAAAGCGAGCCGCTCCCGCGAGTTCGGGCGTCGCTATTTCGTTTTTTCAGGCAGGTGGAAGTACCAGTCGCACTCGGTCCCCTTCCCCACAGCATCGGCGGGCAGGGCGAAGCGCTGGGTGTTCCATTTTCTGGCGCTCACTTCCAATGGGACAGATTGGTCAGTCAGATTGTCTTCGGAATACATTGTCTGGAGCGCCCCAGAATATGAGAATATAATGGTCGGCCCGGATTCGCCGCTCATCTTGGAAACCAAGGCCGGGATTCCGCTTTTGACTACATGGGCCTCGCCAAAAATCGCCAGAACGCGGTTTTTCGGGTCTGCCAGGACTTCAGAAACCTTTCGGGCAATATACCGGTTTCGCGGCCCTATGTCATCGTAGCCCTTTAGGTCGTCATGAATGAGCGAGTCCGTGTTGGCGGACTTGACCGCAGTCATGCCCATCGCCTTGCCAATCAAGCTGGTCAGTTTATCGTCTAAATCTCCCAGACTGTCAGCCGCTACGACTGTAAAACCCAAACGGTTGGCGCTATCCACAAGTTCGTATTGGGTCAGATAGACCGCAGTCAGCTCCCGAAACTTCTGAATGAATTCTGTGCCTTTGAAAAGTTCCAGAAAATCCTTCAACTTCGCGGCCTTGCTGCCTTTGGCGATGGGCTGATTTGTTTCAATGAGATTCAGGATAGTGTCAACGGTTTTCGCTTTTCTCAGGTCCTCGGCATAGTTGACGAGGTCTTTTTGCTCCATTTCCACCGCCAAATGCGTGAATCCCGCCTTCTTGAGCTCCGGCAGCTGGGCCATCAGCTCGCGCCGGATGTCGGCGTTGGTGTGGACGTCTCCAAAATAAACAACACGGCTCTGGCAGAGCTGCGCCAAGTCGCAGAATTTGGCCCTGTTTAGCTGGCTTGGTTTTTTGGCTGGCTTTGGGGCCTTTTTACTTTGATGTGTGATGGTCTTAACAGGGCGTTCATAGAGGTTGCCGCCCTGTGGCGTCTGGGCGCTCAATGTTGTCAGCGCCAGAAGACCGGTTCCGAGCCCGACCAGGAGCGCCTTTTTCCAGAACAGGCTGCGTGATTTATGCTCTTGGAGCGCAGGCCGGCGAGTAGGGAAAAGATGCATGCGATTATTCCGGCGATTTGCCTATATAAAGATATGTTTAAGAAACGTAAAACATGGATTTTCCTAGCCGAACGTCACGTTGATGCCGCAGGATTCGCTCGAATTCGCGGTGATGAAGATTTCCGCGTAGCGGGAGGAATAGGCCGGCGGCTGGGAAGAGGGGGAGTAATGGATGTAGAAATAGGTGCGGTTCTGCAAGGCATAGAGCGCGTCGGCGAACGGGACGCTGCGGTTGTCGTAGGAGAACGAGTATTTGGGAAGGTCGTAGCGGTAGCGGCTGGAGAGGCAGCCGGAATCGTCGCAGTAGTAGACGAGCAGGTCCTTGCCCGTGCGGGGGTAGAAGTCGCTTGACTGGACGAGGTCCGTCTCGCACTGCAGCAGCTTCTGGCGCGCGTCCGGGGACGAGGCGCCGCGCACGTCGACCATGATGCCGCTGCGCGAGTTGTTCACAAGCGAGGAAGCGAAGGCCCTGTAGCTGTCGGACGAGGCGGCGGGGCTGACGGACGGCCAGAGGAGGGAGAGCAGCACGGCCGCGAGGATGAGCGCGCCGCCTATGAGGGCGGTTTTTTGCTGCATTGAGAGGCCCGGGGCCTTGGATTCTTTTGCCATAACAACACCGGACTGCCTCTCAGTTCAATACGTCGCCTAGCTCGCAGCGGGCGTAGTAGTCCTGGGTCCCGTATGCGTCAGCCTGGCTGCTGTAGACTGTGCTGAAGTGGGGGTTCGAGGTGGTCGCGTTGTAGTGCAGAACGAAGAGGGGATGCTGCACGACCCTGTCGAGGCACTGGGTGAGAGTGAGGTTGGATGCCGAGCCCCACGAGCAGGACTTGCCTGCGTAGCTGAAGACCGAAGTGGTCTTGTTCCAGCGCGCGGAGAGCTGGCCGCTGATGTTCTGGGCGCAGGAGGTCATGGCCGCAAGGGCGGGGGCGGGGGCGCCGGACTGGTCGATGGCTATGTAGGTGCTGTTCGAGAGCGCGATTTGCCGCTCGAAGTCGGCCAGCGTGCCTGACTGCGCGTTGTGGTTTATCACGACATAGAGGCCTACCGAGCCCAAGCCCAGGCCGAAGAGCAGGAGGAAGAGCAGGGCCATCCACAGGCCCAGCATGGCGCGGCTGCGGAAGAGCGGGCGGAAGTATAGCAGGAGGCCGATGAAGGCCACCAGAACCACGGAGGCTATGGCCAAATCGGCAGCCAGAAGCGCCACCGGGGGAATGGCCGGCGCGAGCTGGTTGCGCGTGGAGGCCGAGAGGGGCACGACCGCTGCGGCCAGCGAGAAGGCCCCGTTCACCGACTGCTCAGAGAAGCGCTGGCCCAGGCGCGAGACCGGGTCCGCGGACTCGGACGCGTGCACTGCCGCCGCGTCGGAGATGAGGGAGTTGTACGACTGGTTGAAGACAGAGTACTGGGCGGACGTGAAGGGGGGCGTGAAGTTCGCGTCAAGCGCGGTCTTGCGGGCAGCCAGCCTGTTGTAGGCCAGCACGGCCGACGTGTCGGAGGGCAGGATGCGCCAGCGCAGCTGGATGAGGGCGTCGCTGGCATGGTTCTGGGCCGCGCGCGTCTGCGTGTAGGGGACAGCCGCGTCCGTGGCGGCGGCCTGCAGCGGCGCCGCCAGACCGCCAAGGCGGGCGAAATCGGCGTCCACCTGGTTGAAGTTGCGGTTCGACATGCGGCTCTCCATGGATGTCCAGAGCTGGGAGAAGACTGCGGCCGAGGAGGTGAAGTTGGGGTCCTTGTTGTAGGTGAGAAGAGTGTCTACCTGGGTCTTGAGCGCCCCGTACTTCGACTTGAACTGGGCCCATTTGGGCGCCCACACCACAAGGAGGGCCGAGGCCTGCGCATAGGCGAGGCGGTCGGCGCTGGACTGGGTGATTTGGATTGCCATGGCCTGCACCGGCTTGGCGCCTGCGAGGCGGGCCGAGAGGCTGCTGGCGAGGGCGGAGGCATTGTCCAGCGAACCCGTGTCCAGGGCCGGCGTCGGGCAGATGCCGAGGCAGTCGGGGCACTGGCTCGCGAGCGTGGAGCGCAGCTTGGTGACTTTCTGGTCCTGCGCCGCCGCCTGCAGCGCCGACAGTGAGGACTGGATGGAGGCGAGCTGCTCCGCGCCGTTGCTCAGGGATATGTCGGACAGGGCTGAGAGGACGGAATCGGTCTGGTTGGCGAAGGTGTTGACGTTCCGGCCGTAGGAGAGCAGCATCGGGGAGATGAGGTCGGGCGGGCACGTGCCAACGTCGTAGCGCGCGCACAGCATCGTGGCGGTGGCGCTGCAGCTCGTGGCGTCGCTGCATGGGGCGTATTTGAGGTTGGTGTAGATAAGGCAGGTGTCCTCGATGCCGCTTGGGTACGAGCGCGCCATTGCGTCGGTCTTGACGTTGCGGCTGGAGTTGAAGGAGAGGATGTAGGAGCGCAGGGCGTCCAGCTCTGAAGGGCTTGGCAGCAGGACGTGGGACTGGTAGTCGCGCAGAACGCTTGCGATGGCGTTGGGGTCGGTCATCGGCTGGTCGTTCGCCGTGAGTATGGAGGGGATGCCGCCGATGGTATATAGCACGTAGAGCGTCGAGCCGCCGCCCACGTCCAGAGTCTCGGACTGCACGTCGGCTGGCCCCTCGCTGGCGTAGAGGTAGGCGCTGGAGTTGAACGAGGCGCTTGCCGCGAGGGCTAGCGCGAGCAGCAGGATAATGGTCAGGGCCGGTCGCATGGAGTGGAATGGAGGAGAATGACTTTAAATACATTCCCAAAACCGCGACGGCAGAGCAGCGGGGATTGTGCCGGCCTGAGGATTGGGAGATTGTTCCACTAGGGGGGAGAGGAAAAAAGGAAATAAAAAAGGGGAAGGGCGGGGGTTTCCCCCCGCCCATTGGCATTCGACTTAGCTCTGCTGCAGGCCGGCGATGAACGCGTCGGCTGCAGCCAGGGTGTCCTTGTCGTACTGTCCGGCGACCACAATGGTCTTGCCGAAGGCCCGGACCAGGGTGCTCTGCGTAGCAAAGTACGTCGCATCCAGCTCCGAGGTCTTCATGGCATCCAGGGTCAACGAGTTGACCAGGGGGCCACCGACGGAGATGCGCACCGCGCCTGCGGTCTTCGCATCTGGGTCGGTGTCCTTGACCACCATGTTCAGCGAGCCCGTGTAGGGGCTCAGGGCGTTGGCCGGGTCGGCCACCGCGCTCACG
>JAKAME010000042.1 GCA_021813025.1 Microcaldota archaeon | reverse complement strand
CTTGACAGGAAGCAGCCAGACGCAGGACTACTGGCCGCTGTTCTTGTCGTGGCTGCGCATGGAGCGGCCACTTGCATAAACATATTAAATTCTCCTGCCCCATCCCCTTCGGTGCTGCTTTGGCTTCCCAATACAAAGTTGTCATAGAGAAGGACGAGGACGGCTATTACGTGGCCTCTGTGCCCGACCTGCCGGGCTGCCACACTCAGGCCAAGTCTCTCGACCAGCTCATGAGCCGCCTGCAGGAAGCCATCGGCCTCTATCTGGAAGATGACCAGTTCAAATTCTCATCCAGCTATACTCTGCTGGGCTCCAAGGCGGTCGGAAAACATGGCAAAGCTTCGGCCGCTCAAGCTTAGGGAGCTTCTTCGGGTTCTGGCAAAAGCCGGTTTTGTCTTCGTCTCCCAAAGCGGGAGCCATGCCAAATACCGCCATCCGGACGGGCGCATGACCATCGTCCCCATCCATGCGGGCGAAGTCATTGGCCGGGGTTTTCTGCGTCATATCCTCCAAGAATGCAAAATGAGCGAAGAGGAATTGCTGGAACTGCTCTAAGAGAACGTCCGAGTATAATTCTGGCATTGCCAATGGTTGGCGGTTTTCCAGGGTTTTGCGAGCTCCGCGAGCAAAAGCCTAGTGCTTGAAGTGCCTGATGCCGGTTAGCTCGTGTCTGCTCACATTCACTTCTCAATTATTACTTTCGTGGAATGTACGCCTTTCGAATCGCTCCGGGTAAGAATATATGCGCCACTGGGGATTTGAGTGCCATCGAGAGAGAGCGTCCGATATTCGACCGGCATCTTCTGCTCGAAGGTTTCTTCATGCACTTTCCTGCCGTACAGGTCGATGAGCGACAAGGTATATTTCTCCCCGATTTTGCCAGTCATTTCCACATTGAGTGGTTCCGAACTTATGTTGACTGGGTTGGGGAAAGTGAAGATGGGCATGGCCCTTTGAAGATTCATCAGACAGCCCCGAACACCATCGATACGCAGATCGGGCGTAAATCCGTTAAAATACCTCAATGTCGACATCGAACCAAACATAATCCCTTCAAAAACGATGCCTGCGGAGATGGGGCCCGCATTATTTGGTAAATCGGTCAATTGATAAGTGTCGACGGGGGCCAGGACCATTCCTATCTCATTAGAATTGGCAAATGAGTACGGGCAGATGTACTTCTCGCTTGGTGCGTTCTTGAATTTGTATTCCACCACCACTATCGCGTATGCCGTGCAATCACTTTGATTATAGCCCCGGGGCCAAGTAAAAATCAACCCGGCAGATGATAAGCCGGTCTCGCCAAATTCTTCCAACCGATTTTTAAGTTCATCGAATCCGGCGCGTGTGTACACTGCGCTCGGATTGACATCTGTCCGATCGGCGATATAGACCTTGAATTCCGCTCCCACGTATCCTTTCTCGACCAGCCGCTTCCCTTCCATCCAACTGAATCTATTCAGGCTAGGGTTCGCTTGCACAGAAGACTGGAAACCCCCAAAAACGACCTCGTTATTACGAACAAGAGGGACTTCCCGGGGAGCGGTGCTGTTGGCGTATAAATTGAATTTATCGCCAAAAATCATCATGCCGACGCCAGACTCGGTTATCTCGATTCGCGCAGGATTGTCTTTCAGCGTGACGAAGAGATGGGTTGTGCCCGCGGGAGGGCGGGTGATGCTGTAGACCTTCGTATTGTCAAAGGACGCGTTGGTGTTGATATACTCCAAATAGTCCTTGACAATCGCATCTATTTGTTGGTTAGCCCATGCAATCTGGTTTTGTGGGTAGAGCCATGTCTCCCCTCGGAATGCAGCGAATGCCTCTCGGATCTCTTTCTCCGGGTTATCCAAATCCGCAATCTTAATTGTGACCGTCGCGTCAGGGGAATTCTTATTGGTAACTAGATTAACGGAACCACGGTAAGAATTGCACCTGACTCTGCTGATGAGCAGGTCTGCATAGGTTGTATTCTCAAAATAGCTGGGGGTCTGGGATTGCAGTTCAGGCTGAACTTTTTCGATTTTCGTGTTCCGTGCAATGAGGCTTTCGTGTGCTGAAACCTCTTTTGGAGGCAGGGGTTTCAGCAAGGCTCCGCTTGGTCCGCCCATGTTAGGCATAAATTCGACTACATATATAACTCTTCTTAGTGCTTGAAATGCCTTATTCCCGTGAACACCAGCGCCATGTTGCGCCGATTCGCCGACTCAATCACTTTCTCGTCATTCACCGAGCCGCCCGGCTGCGCCAGAGCAGCAATTCCCGCATCCCCAAGCTCGTCCAGCGTGTCGGGGAAGGGAAGGAAGGCGTCAGAAGCGGCAGCAGCCCCCTTCAAATCAAATCCGTTCGCCCTTGCCTTTGAAATCGCGATGCGGGTGGAATCAATGCGCGACATCTGCCCAGCGCCCACGCCGCAAATCTGCTCGTCGCGCGCGATTGTGATAGCATTGCTTTTCACGTGCTTCGCCACTCCCATGGCGAAATACAAATCACGCCACTCCGCATCGGTGGGCGCGCGCCTGCTCACCACCTGCGCGGCCTTCAAGTCATACACATAGGAGTCCTCGTGCTGGTAGAGCATGCCTCCGGTTATGTGCCTGAACGTCACGTCTCCCGCCTGCACTGCATGCCACAAGTCGCTGATGTCAAGTATGCGCCTGCTCGGCTTTGCCTTGAGTATTTCCAGCGCCCCCGGCTCGTATCCGGGCGCCAGCACCACCTCGATGAACTGCGAGCCCATGGCGCCGGCCGTCTCCGCATCCAGCCGCTGGGAGAAGGCCACTATGCCTCCGAAGGCCGACATGGGGTCGCAGGCAAGCGCGCGAGCATAAGCCTCTTTGAGCGTGCGCCCCACGGCCGCGCCGCAGGGGTTGTTGTGCTTGAGTATGACGCAGGCAGGCCTGCCCCAGAACTCGCGGATGAGGTGCAGGGCCGAGTCAGCGTCCAAAAAGTTGTTGTAGCTCATCTGCTTGCCTGAGAAGATGCGCGCGTCAAACAGCGAGCGCTCGCCCACTAGGCGGTAGGCGGCCGCCTGCTGGTGCGGGTTCTCGCCATAGCGCAGGGGATAGGCGCGCTCGAACACCATCTTCATCCTGTGCGGGAACTTCTCGGCCCCCTCGCCTCCGAAATGCCTTGAAATCGCCCAGTCGTAGTGGCTGGTGCGCTCGAAGGCCTTTATCATGAGGTTGTGGCGCTTGGAGTCAGAAAGCCCGCCAGTCTCGTCCAGCTCGCGAATCACGCCCGCGTAATCCTCAGGGTCAACCACCACTCCGACGAATTTGGAGTTCTTGGCTGCGGCGCGGATGAGAGCCACGCCGCCTATGTCGATGTTTTCGATGGCCTCCTCATTTGTAACGTCCTGCTTTGCCACCGTCTTTTCGAAAGGATAGAGATTGACCACTACCAAATCGATTGGAAGTATGCCCGCAGCCCCCGCCTCCTTCTCATCCTTTTCCACGTCGCGGCGCATCAGTATGCCGCCGTGTATTCTGGGATGGAGAGTCTTCACCCTGCCCTCAAAAAGCTCTGGCGAGGCGGTGTATTTGCTGACATCTATTACAGGTATGTCTGCCTTGCGCAGGGTGGCTGCCGTGCCCCCCGAAGAAAGAATCTCCACCCCGTGGCGGTTTAGCGCTCTCGCCAAGTCAAGAAGGCCCGTCTTGTCGAAGACGCTGATTAAGGCTCGGGAGACTTTCACGTTTATTATTTAGGCGCGGAAGTCTTATTTAAAGGCATGCATGGGCCGTCGAACCGGAATGGGAAAAACCGGACGGCCATCACTCTTTTTTCTTCTTGGTGCCGCTTGGGGCGGCTTTCTTCCCGGCCGCGCCTTTTCCGGCCTGCGCTTTCTTGGCTTTGGGCGCTCCCTCTCTCTTCTTCCCGCCCACTTCCATCTTCACCCCGCCAGATTGCAGGCCCGTGTCCTTGAAGAAGGCCGGGGCAGGGAGAGAAGAAACCATTTTTTTGGCCCCAGCCGGCGATTTCGAAGAAGGCGCGGGGGCGAATGAGGCTTTCGAGGCCGGCGCCGGGGCAAATTTCGGCTTTTGTTTTGCTTCAGCAGCTTTTTTCGCTGCCTCTTTCTCCTCCTTCTTCACTTCAGACTCAAACCTCACCGAGCCCCCGCCCGAAGAGGACGAGCCGTTGGCGCCCGAAGCTCCCGGCCTGTTCATGCCCCAGCTCTCTTTTGTCGGGCACGTGGGCGAGAGGCACATCTCAAACGGCCGCCTCCCCCTTCTTATCACGCGAATCTGCGGCGTGTTGCATTTCTCGCACACTTTCCCCACGGCCTCAATCAGCGCGCCCTGCGGCAGGGGGTAGGTCTGCTTGCAGTCGGGATAGCCCGAGCAGCCCACAAACTGCCTGCCTCCGCGCAGCATGATTTTCTTCAGCTCCTGCCCGCAGGCCGGGCAGGGGCCAAGCTTGGCGGCAGCCTCGCGCGCGCCTGTGAGGGCGACCGAAAGCTCCTGCCCGATGGCCCCTTCCTGCCCCTTGAAATGCTCCAAAATGGTTGTCAGAATCTTCTTGCCGTCCTCCACCACCACTGAGGGATGTATGTGCTTCTCCTGAATTGCCTCCATCTCCTCCTCAATTCCGCGCGTCAGCTCCTCATCCAGAATTTCGGGCGAATACTTGTCCATGATGTCGCACACCGCCCTGCCGAAAGACGTGACCGTAATCGAAGTTTTTCCTGTGAGATAGCCGCGCTTGAAGAGAGTATCAACCACGACCGCCCGCGTAGCCTTTGTTCCGAGGTCATGGTCTTCCAGCTCGGAAATGACCGAGGCGGGCGTGAGCCGTTTGGGCGGCTGCGTCATCTTGTCTTCCATGGCAAAGTCTGTAGCAGTAACTGGCTGGCCTTCTTTCCAGCCCGGCAGGGTCACTTCCTCCAGTTTCACATATGGCTTGTAGAACTCGAACCAGCCCGGAGAGGTTGTTCTTGAGCCCGTGGTGGCATAGCCCTGCGTGCCGCATCTGGCTTTCACCCGCGCGCTCTCGCGCTGCGCGGGCGGGGCCATGCAGGCCAAAAAGCGGCGTACGATGAGGTCGTAAAGCTTCCTTTCTCTCTCGCCCACGCTGCCCTGCTGGCCAGTGGGGTGGATGGCCGGATGGGCCGAATCCTCCTTCTTTCCCTCGAGGGGCTTGAAGCGCTTGGCGGAAATGAGCTGGTTGGCCAGCGCCGCATATTCCGCCTGTTTGGCCAAAGCCTGCACTATTTTTCCCAGATTCAATTTCTCAGGCAGCTTCTGCGAAGAGGTGCGGGGATATGAAATCATGGACTGCTCGTACAATGTCTGGGCCATCTCAAGAGTCTGCGTTGGCGCGAACTTGAACTGGCGGTAGGCTTCGACCTGCAGGCTGGTCAAATCAAACGGAGGATTGGGATTCTGCTCGAAAGGCTTTCTTTCGACCGAAACAATCGAATGCGGCCCCGGCCTCGATTCGGCAAGCGCCTTCCCTGCCTCCTCTTTTCTCAAAAACCTGTCCATCTCATGCTTGAACTCAACAGCATCGATTTTGCACGTCAGCTCCCAATATGGGGATGGCACGAAGCGCTCAATCGCCTTCTCCCGCTCCACAAGCAGCTTGAGGGCAGGCCCCTGCACGCGCCCAATCGACATCACATGGAACTTTCCTGCCGCCTTGATTGCGCCCATGAGCGCGCGCGAGAGGTTGATGCCGTAATACCAGTCAAGCATGTGCCTTGCCTCGCCGGCCTGCGCATTGGGCACGTCCAATGCCTCGCGGTTCTCGTACGCGCCCACAAGGTCTCCGGCGGTGAGGGCGGAGAATTTCATGCGCCTTCCCTGCTGCTCCGTTTTTTTGCATGCATAGCGCAGCGCGTTGTATCCAATCAGGCTTCCCTCAATGTCATAGTCGCAGGCCACAATCACTTCGTCGGCCTTCTTGCCCAGCATCTCAAGAGTCTGTATGTAGCCCTTGGTGTATTCGGCCCCCTTCTCCGCCTCGTACGCAGGCCTCCACTCGATTTCGAATACCGGATAGGTGTAGCCTGTCTTGTTCTTCTCGGCGAGGCCGTAGATGTGGCCCACCGCAGGCGCAATCGCTATCTCGATTCCATGCCTTCTGACGACGAAATACGAAGCCTGCCCCCTGCCCTTCTCGCGCAGCACCGGCCCCTCGGCCAGCGCCTGCGCTATCTTCTCCGCAACTTTGGGCTTTTCGGCGATAATCAATTGCATAAATGTCCCTGAGCGCGAGCTTGGATGGGATTGGCCGGCTAGGGCTTTATAATCTTGCCAGAGCGCACTTCCGCTCCAACGACGATAAAACAAGAAACAGAAAAATGAAAAAAGAAAAGAATCAGGGGCCGACCCTATGACGCTCCAGCGCTCGCGTTCGTGGAGTTCTTGGCCAGCAGCGCCAGCTCCCGGTCGAGGTATCCTTTCACCACCTCATAGGGCTGCGCGCCGCCCTTCACCTCAAGCCCGTTGATGAACACGGCCGGCGTGCCCTGCACCCCGTTCGCCGAACCCTGCGCGGCATCCGCAGCCACCTGCGCAGCAGCCTCGCCGCCGTCAAGGCAGGCGTTGAATCTCGTGGCGTTCAGCCCAATCTGGGCAGCATAAGCCTTGAGCGAGGGTATGTCAAGCGAGCGGTTCTCGAACATCCAGTCATGGAACTGCCAGAATGCGCCCGGCTTCTGCCGATACGCGCACTCCGCAGCTTCGGCAGCCTTCTGGGCGTCCGGGTGGATGGAGGTGAGCGGGTAGTTCAGGTATGTGAAGCTCACCCTGCCTGCGTAATCATTCTCCACCTGCCTCATCACTCCGTATTCCCTTTCGCAGTACGGGCACTCGAAGTCTGAGAACTCCACCACCTGCAGTTGGGCGCTGGCGTTTCCGCGCATGGGCCTATTGGCGGTGTTGATTATGGCGCGCGGGGGATTGAGAATGGCGTCAATCGCCTTGGAGAAGCCAGCCAGCGAGTTGTCTGTCAGCGGCTGGCCGTTGACTATGAACGTCGGCGTGCTTGATATGCCGTTCTGCACAACGAGGTTGGAGAACGCCTCTATGAGCGGAGCCTTGGAGCCGGAGTCCAGACACTGGTTGAACTTGGCAGTGTCAAGCCCGAGGCTCTGCGCCTGCGCCTTGAGGTCGCCCACCTCCAGCTTCCGGGTGGTGAAGAGCGAGTCGTAGTATTCAAAGAACTTGCCCTGGTCGTTGGCGCACTCCGAAGCCTCGGCAGCCTTCTCGGCCAGCGGGTGCTGGGGCAGGGGGAAGTGGATGAAGATGAGCCTCACGCTGCCGTTGTATTTGGCCATCACCTGCTCCACCGTGGGGTAGGCCTGCTGGCAGTAGGGGCACTGGAAGTCGGCTATTTCGAATATGACCGCGGGCGCGTTCGCCGCGCCGCGGAAAGGCCGCGTGCTCAAATCTATTGTCGGAAGGGAAGCCGGGGGGTTTTGCTGCGTGCCGGCATTCGAGCCTGCTCCCGCGCCTGACGCGCCCGCATTGGCGCCCGCCGCAGAGCCTGCGCCCGCTCCGCCCGCCGGCCATTGCGCCAGCGCGGTGTTGAAGTTCTGGTTTGCAATCCAGAGCGTGCCCAGAAGAATGGCAAGGCCCACCACAATCGCGAGGCCGATTGCGTACATTCCCTTGGTCTGCTCGCTAAGCTCCGGATAGGGCGAGTTCCGCCCGCTGCCATGCCCTCCAGATTCTGGCCGGGTGCTGTTCTGCCCGCTCATGGCCGGCTTGGCCGGACTCTGCCCGCCAAGGCCGGTCTTTGTTTCTGTCGCAGCGGGATTGGAATCGGATGATGCGTCGCTCATGATGTCCCCTCCTCAACTGTTCAGCGCGCTGTCGACCGCGCTCTTGAACTGGTTCAGCGGCTGCGCGCCCACCAGCGGCGTGCCGGTCAGCTTGCCGTTGACTACGCGCCCTATGATGAACGTGGGCGTGCCCTGCACTCCAGCCGCCGAGCCTGCCGCCTCCTGGGCATCCACGCTCGCCTCATGCTTGCCGCTTGTGAGGCAGGTTCCGAACTTGGCGGTGTCAAGCCCTATGCTGGCGGCGGTCTGCGTCAGGCCGTCCTTGTCGTATTTCTGCTGGGTGAAGATTGCGTCATGCATGGCCCAGTACTTGCCCTGCTCGCCGGCGCACTCGTCCGCCAGCGCGGCCAGCCTCGCGCCGGGATGGACCACGAAATTCATGTGAACGAGGCGGACTTTGCCTGCATAGTCCTTCTCGAGCTGCGCCAGAGTCGGCATGGCCTCGATGCAGTACGGGCACTGGAAGTCGGAGAACTCGGCTATGGTGACTGGCGCGTTCTTATCCCCGCGCATTTCGCGGCCGAATGTCTGGCCGCCTATTTGCAGGGTAAGGGTGTTGCCGCTGACTCCCGCGCCCGCACCGGAGCCGCTGCCCGATGCGCCTGCTCCCGAACCGCTGCCCTGGGAACTGTTCGAAGCGCCGCTCCCGCCATGCGCCAGCGCATATGCTGCCGCCGTCTTCATGGAGTCTGTGGTAAACCATATGGCGGCCGAGCCGAGCAGGAATCCCAGTATCACCAGCGCGGCAAGGGTGTAGAACGGCGACGCGTCCGTCTGGCTGGCTCCCATGCTGTCTGTCATGCATCCGACCTCCCTTCTTCATGAATATTGGAAACTTCCAAAACTACCAACGGAACCGGCCCTTAAAAATGGGTGGGAATCCGTCCGGGCAGGCGTTTGGAACGCGTTGGCTGATTTTTTGAAAAATGAAAGAAAGGAAAAAATATTGGGGAAACTCCTCACTTCGCGAGCTCGGCGTCGATGAGGGGCTTGAAGCTCTCGTATGGCTGCGCGCCGACGATCATCCTGCCGTTGATGAAGAAGGTCGGGGTTCCGCTCACGCCGTTCTGCTGGCCCAGCGCGTTCTGGCGCTCCACCTCCGCCAATTTGGCGGGAGAAGCGAGGCAGGCGGAGAACTTGGCCATGTCGAGATTGAGCTGGGCGGCCTTGGAATTGAGGCTGTCAGCATCCACCTTCTGGTCCGAAAACACCAGCGCCGTGTATTCCCAGAACTTGCCCTGGTCGCCGGCGCATTCGGCCGCCACGGCCGACTTCTTTGGGGGCTCCCCATGGATGAAGTAGTGCATGTAGACGTGCTTGACCTTGCCGTCGTAGTCCTTCATAATCTGCGCCACCGTGGACTGCGCCCGCTTGGAGTACGGGCAGAGGTGCTCGGAGAACTCCACGATGGTGACCTTGGCGTTCGGGCTTCCCTCGACGGGGCGGCCCGTGACGTCGATATTTGCGATTGCGGTCGGCGCGCCGCCGGCCGCGCCTGAGCCGCCGGAAGGCACGCCGCACCCGGCCGCAGCCGATGGCGTGGGGGACGGGGTGGGCGCAGCTGCCGGCGCCGCCGATGGGGCAGCCAGGGCAGCCACGCCTGAAGGAATGGTGACATTTACCACCGGGCTGAAGACCGGCAGGCTCACGGTGAGGGGCTTCTGTTCGAGCGTGCGCGCCAGCTGGTCCGCGGAGAAATATATAGAGGCCGAAAGCACGAGGCTGGCCAGCACGATTGCTATGCCCAGCATGTACATCGGGTTCACGTCGCTTTCCGCATGGGTTTTCTCTGTCAATGACATGTTGGCAAACCTCCATTTCGCATGAGCGCGCGATGGCTCGCGCTTCCCCCACACTTTTCGGGGTTGAAAGGATGAGTGATTTTATAATCATATCTCTGTTTTCCCAAATCTCTCCAAAATCTACCGCGAGTCTTTCTCCCTGATGCCGAATGCCTTGCGAATGTCTTTCTGAAGCGCGTCTTTCTTTTCGTCTTCGCCCCGCAAGAATTTCTTCAATTTCTCGTCTATTTTCTTCTCGGATTCGAGGCGCTCCAGCGCCACGTTCTCCCGATTGACGAATTTCATGAAAGCGGCAAGCCTCGGATGCACCCTTGCTATCTCATCAGCCATCTTGACCGCGACGCGGCGATAGTCTTCGTGGCCTTGGGGCATGGACCTCAGCTCGATGAGATGGAAAGCCTCGCGCAAAGTGAGATGGAAATACCAGCGCAGGCGGTAGGCCATTGGAACCGAATACTGGGAGAGGACAGGACCTTTGCGCTCGCGCAGCCCGTCATAAACTTCTTTCGCTTCTTTCATGGCCTCTTCGAACTCTCCGGCCAATCCAGCTTCTTTCAATTCTTTCGGCACGTCATAGCCCCAGTCGCATGTGAGCATCTGCCTCTCCTGCGTCAGCATCCTGTGGCGGTGCAAATCGCGGAACTGGCCGAAATTGCCGCAGATGGCGAAAGTGTAATGCGCGTGCTCGAACGCCCTTCCGGGCTTGTGGCGGCGGTTGCCGCGCTCGCCGACATAGGCGGAAAGGAGGGAGAGACGGTCGGAATCTGACATAGAATCGGCGCGTGCTTTGGCCGAGATATAATCCCAGCCATTAGCGGACAGGATGGCGGCGATAATTTTCTGCTCGGCGCGTCCATCGTATTCGAGGAGCCGCACTTCATCAATGTATTCTGAGCAATAACCGCTATTTTCGGCCTGGGACCAGAACAACGATTGTTTTTGGTTCTTCTCGGCTTCTTTCTTCGTTTTCTCCCTGCATTCTTTCCAATACGCCTGCGTCGCCTGCCCGTGCCTGTCATTGCAGCGCTTCACGAAGGATGGAATGGCCTTGGACAATTCTTCCTGCATCTCTCCCGCGAGCCTGTTCACTTCCGGCAAATCGGAAGAATACATCCTAGTCAGCAGATATTCGAACGCGCGCCCGTTCCCGTACAAACCAGTATTGGTGAGCGTGGAGGCGGGCAAGAGCCCGCGCAGCAAATCGCACACTTTCGCCTTGATGGTGGATTCGTACGCACGCTCTGTGACGTCGGCAGCTTTCGGGTATTTCTTCTTGAGCCAGGCGGCCAGCGGCTCCTGCAGTTTCACGTAGGTGTCGAAAAGCAAATCGCAGATTTTGAGGTAGGCGGCATCATCAGCCAGCTCCGCCCCCCTGTAATACCTGTAATGCCCGTCCTTGTCTTTCTGGTGGAAATACACGTATCTGGTGCTTTTCTCAAGAGGGGAAAGCCCAATCCTGGCATCCTGTATGAATTTGGTGGCCAGATTGGAGACTTCCTCGCAGGCGAGGTGCGCCCCGCCCAATTCGGCCACCGAGTCGTCCCCGTAGCCGACCAGCACGCGGTCATAGAACTGCTCTGCCTTTTGGGTTGCGACGAGTTGCTGGTCTGCAGAACCAGTCACACTTCCCCCAACAATTTCCTCGAATTTCATTTCCGGATTTTGTATGAACTCCTCAAGCAGCACGCGCCTCGCCGATTTCGTGCTTCTCGAGTAGCGGCTAAACAAAGCCCCGCACACCACCTGCGGCAGGTTCACCAGCCCGAACGTCGGCTTGTCCACGTTGGTGCAAAAGCGCGAGAGTATGGCTTTCTGTTCCGGAGTGAATTCATCCATGGCTCCCACAGCTTGGGCATAAGCAAACAAGATTAATTAATCGGACGGCTATCGGAAAAGCGCCTCAAGAACGTTTTTATAGGTCGCCTCGGTTCTGGATGGCGTGAGGCGTGGCATGGAACTCGACGTCGTGCACCAGATGGACTGCATACGCGGCATGAACAAACTTCTGGATGAGCGGAGCATAGACGCGATTGTCACCTCTCCTCCTTACAACATCGGAGTCAAATACAATTCGCATGACGATAATCTGGAGTCTGCCGATTATCTCAAGTGGATGAACGAATTCGGCCTGGCCTGCCGCCGCGTCCTCAAGGACGACGGTTCGCTCTTCTTCAACATCGGAGACAAATCCAGCGACGAACTCAAGGCATTTGAGGTGGCCCGGCAAATCAACCATCACCTGCGCCTGCAGAATACCATTCATTGGGTCAAATCCATTTCCATAGACGATATGGGCCTGAGCATCGGGCACTTCAAGCCGGTCAACAGCCAGCGCTACCTCAACAACTGCCACGAGTACATCTTCCACTTCACGAAAAACAAAGACGTGGAAATCGGCAAGCTCGCCATCGGTGTTCCCTACGCGGACAAATCAAACATCGGAAGGTGGAAATCCGCCAAGCAGGATTTACGCGACCGGGGAAACACATG
>JAKAME010000099.1 GCA_021813025.1 Microcaldota archaeon | reverse complement strand
CTCTATATCATCAAGGCGGTATCCGGCCTCCTCCACAGCCTTCGCAATCTCGCTCTGGCGGGGCTCGCCGCTTCTGTACAGCATCTCGCCGCTCGCAGCGCTGATGGATTCCAGCTTCACGCCATCAACTTTGGCGACTGCCCTGGAAATCATCTGCTCGCACGAGTTGCAGCTCATGCCGCTTATCTTTGCCTTGTAGGTCTTGGTCATGGATTCACTCTCACAGGACTTTGTAGCCCTCTTCCTCGATTGCCTTTTTCACGGCCGCAATTTCCTTTTCGCCCGGCATGGCGATGCGGGCGGAGCCGGTTGCGTGCGAAATCGATTTCACCTGCACTCCCGGCACGCCCTCAATGGCCATCTTGAGCAGCTTTTCGCAGGAGGCGCAGTGCATCCCGCCTATCTTGATGTTGGTTTCCATTTTCCCAGACTCCAACCCTTTTGCAGCGTGTTGCGCGCACCCAAAGGGTTATTATTTGCGCGCCCCCGAAAGGGTTATCTGTATTTCATATGCATGAAACAATAGATATAGTTTGGTGAAACATCGGTTCATCAGCCTGAAACAGCCAATGCATTGCCAAAGAAGGTGTTTCAATGGTACGAAACATGCCCGTCAAACAACGTCTGATGCTTTCGCTCGCCATACTGGCCGGCTTCGTGCTGCTCGTCTTCGCCATGCTGGCCAGCTACGTATGGGCCACCGCCGGCTTCGGAGTCCCTTCGTTTGTCGAGTTCCTCTACCGCTTCCATTTCGAGCTGATGGTGATTGTTTCGGTTTCAGGCATTCTGGTCGGGGCGGCCATGTATTTCCTCATGCACGAGCGCGTGGAGGTTGCCACTCAGGAGGCCGCAGGCAACGCGGAGCTGCTCCTCTCTTTCCTGAGCGCGGACGAGCGCGCGGTGGTGGAACTGCTGCTCAGGAGCGAGGGCCACACAACGCAGGCCCAGGTCTCGCGCCTTGACGACATGACGCGCCTGCGCGCGCACCGCGTGGTGCTGCGCCTGGCTGACAAGAAGATAATCCGCATCGAGAAGCTGGGCAAGACCAACCAGCTGTGGCTGGCCAAGTCGATTTACGAATCAATGAGCAATGGCAGCAATGGCGCGAAGAAGGAAGAGACTGCCAGAAAAATAGAAAAAAGCGGGCGGGGCTTTATCGACATCCCGGCCTGATTTCGATTTGTATTCAGCCTTTATCCGCCGCGCGCCTTCTTTTTCATCTTCTTGTATCCGCCCTCAATCTCCGCAATCAGCTTGCGCTTCTGCGCCCCGTCCTGCAGCGCAGTGCGCAGCACTTCCACGATGTCCGACACGGGCGTTATCCTGATTTTGTCGCGCGCGGATTTGGGCAGGTAGATGTCGCCGCTGTTTTTCTTGGGCACCATCACTTCCTTCACGCCAGCCTCAATCGCCGCCTCTGTCTTGGCCGTCGCTCCGCCGATGGGCAGCACGTCGCCGCGCACGGAGAGCGAGCCTGTCATGGCCAGGTCCTGGCGGATGGGGATGTTTTCCATTGCGGAAAGCACGGCCAGCGCGATTGAGATGGAGGCGGAATCTCCCTCCACCCCCTCATAAGTCTGGAGGAACTGGACGTGGATGTCGTACGAGCTCACGTCGCGGCCCATGTGCTTCTTGATAATCGCGCTCACGTTTTCCACGGCTTCTCTTGCAATCGAGCCCAATTTGCCTGTCGCAATTATCTTTCCCTCATTCCTGCTTGCTGCCGGAGTCACTTCGGCCACGATGGGCATGACAAGGCCTGACGAGCCGTCTCCAAGCACGGCAAGGCCGTTGACTTTCCCGACAGCATAGCCGGAAGTGGCGAATACCTCATAGTCTTTCTTGAACTCGATGTAATGGGTGGCCATCTGCTGCTCCATTGTGCGGGCAACTTCGCGCCCGCGCTTGACATGGTCGGCAGCAACCAGCGGCGCGCCCTCTTCGCGCGCCAAGTCTCCTGCCGCCCGCACCACGCCGCCCAATTCGCGCAGATTCAGGGTGAGGCGCTTGGCGCGCCCTGATTTGCGGCGCGCGTCATTAATCACCTCAAGCACCGCCTCTTTTTCAAAATGCGGAATCTTGCCGTCCTTCACGACTTCCTGGGCAACGAACTGCACCAGCTTGTCCTGGTTCTCCGGAGTGTCGGGCATGGTGTCTTCCATATAGACTTCATACCCGCCGCCGCGTATGCGGCTGCGCAGGGCCGGGTGCACGCCGCGCACGTCCGCCATGTTGCCTGCCGCCACCAGCGTGAAATCGCAGGGCACCGGCTTTGTGCGCACCATGGCGCCCGATGAAAGCTCGGACTGGCCGGTGATGGAATACCTCTTCTCCTGCATGGCCGTGAGCAGCTCCTGCTGCCAGCGGTATTTCAAAGAAGCCATCTCGTCTATGAACAGCACGCCCTGATTGGCGCGGTGAATCGCTCCCGCCTCCACGCGCAGGTGCGCCGGCGTGCCAAGCCCGCCAGACTGCAGCGGGTCGTGCTTGACGTCGCCCAAGAGCGCGCCTGCCTTGTTGCCTGTGGCGTCTATGAACGGCGCTGTTCTGCGGCCTGAATTGTCGACAATGAGTTTGGGCGCGGCCGGGTCAGAGCCGAGCGCGCCTCCCATCATGCGCGCGCCCACGTTGTTTGTGAAGCGCCAGACAAGGAAGAGCAGGCCGAAGCCAAGCAGGGCGGCCAGCACGAACCACTTGTCGTCGTTGGTCAGCGCGCCGGTGGCGTAGAGGAAAATGATGACAAGCACAAGGC
>JAKAME010000002.1:46958-53470 GCA_021813025.1 Microcaldota archaeon | reverse complement strand
TATTTCTTGCCCAGCTTGTAGGCACTCCAGCCCCAGTTCCTCCGGTGGATTATCTCCGTAATCTGCCAAGGTTCGAGCGTTTGCATGATTTTATTTACCGAGAGGACATTAATGCGGGATAAGACACGGAAAACCGCTATCGGCATTATTAAAAAGCCGGGAAACCCTCATTTCCTCATGGCAAGGCCTATCCGCTATGTGGTGGAGCTGTCGGCGTCAGAAGCCCAGCGGTTTCTGGACGACATCCTCAACCCCACCCCCAACCCCGCCCGGGACGCGGCGTTGGAACGCGCCCGCAATTTCAAGGTTCAGGTCGTCCGGTAGTGGTTCTCATTTCCCAAGTGCGGTATCGGCCAGATGATGTGTTCATCTCCATACTCAAAGATGAGCACCAGCCCATCTTTGCCAGCTTCCATTCCCGCGACGATGACCTGAACGATTTCCTGAAAAAAGACGCCTTGGAATACCAGAAGCTCCATCTGGGCGTCACCTACCTCCTTCTCAGCAGGAAAACGAAGCTCATCCTCTCTTACATCACTCTTTCCATGGGCTCCCTGAAAGTGCCGGACCAGACGGATTTCGTTTTGCGCGGCCGGCGGCTGGCCGACTACCCAAAGGATTTCCCAATGCAATTCCCAGCCCTTCTCGTCGGCCGCCTGGCTACCGACCAAGAGGAAGAAGGCCGGGGCGGCGCGCATTTTCTGGTGGATTTTGCGCTGAACATGGCACTGGAGGCGCGTCAAAAGATGGGCTGCGGCTTTCTGCTGGCCCACGCGGTGGCAGACGAGCACGTGGTGGGATGGTACAAACGGGCGGGTTTCAAGACCTTTGCGGGCTCTATCACGGGCCACGAAACCGTGCCTATGTATCTGGAGATGGCGTAAGCGGCCGGTCAGTAAAGAAGGTCTTTTGGGCGTTCTTCCCTTTCCGTAGAAGGAGAACGCTCACATGTAATCCGCCAGCCCTTTCTGCACGCTCTTCTCATCCGTGAAAATCGAGTCAATGTCCTTTTGTATAAGCTCAATCCTCTGCTTCATGTAAGCGGGCAGATGATAGCGCTCCACAAGCTCCAAAGACGGCTTCAGATACTTCTCAATCCCGCCCTTGTAAATCGTCAGAATCAATTTGCCGTTGCAGCGCGTGCAGTGGCCCACAAGCGGGGCCCGCCTGTATTTGGTGTTGCAGTCAACGCAGCGGAAAGTCTGGCGCGAGAATGAGCGCAAATTGCCGTACATGTCGGGCAGGAAATGCGAGAGCAGCACGCGGTTGGCCACCTCTGCAGCATCCACGGCCCTCAATTTGTCC
The DNA here is from genome assembly GCA_021813025.1 of Microcaldota archaeon. GTDB lineage: Archaea > Micrarchaeota > Micrarchaeia > Anstonellales > Anstonellaceae > CAIXYX01. The sequence continues at coordinate 52,165 of JAKAME010000002.1, read as the reverse complement.
TCAAGGGCGAATTCCACCTTCACCTTGGCCACCATGCTTTTCTCAAGCGAAATGTAGGAGGTCATCAGCGGCCCCTCGTCAATCATCTTCACCGCATGGGTGAAGCCCAAAGACTCGTACTGGCTCGCATGCCCAAGCAGGCTCTTTACAAGAGGCACGCTTGCTTCTGATGGAGCTGCGAAGCGGGAGGCCATCTCATAGAATTCGGGCGTGTAATTGGCGCACGCCTCCATGGAATGCACCTCGTCATCAACTTCGGTGGGGTCAAGGCGGGTGGTGAGCACCAGGGGCGAGTCCATGGTGCCCCCGCGCGTGGCGGGCATGAAGCGGCGGGAGAAGTTGATGAGCGCGTCGGCAAGAAGCATGAGCGAGTCCTCGTCCCCGTCCGCGTTGCGCCTCTTGGCGCAGTGGAAATAGGGGTGCGCGAAGCCAACGTGCGCGCGCGTAAAGCCAACGATGCGGCACAGCACGCCTGCCGAGGTGTGGGGCGAGAGGCCGATGGCCAGATGGCCCACCAGCTCCTCGGGCTTGCTCAAGCGGTAATAGGGCTTCATCTGATAAAGGCTCACCAGCATCTCGTCCATGTAGGCAGCCACCTTGAAGAAGAATTTGGCCGCGTCGTCAGATATGATGACATCCTGCGCTTTCAGGGCCAGCAGCTGGTCAGGCCCGTGAAGCGGCTTGCCCTCCCAGTCATGGGTGTAGCCCAAGGTGCGCAGCTTGTCCACGCTCACCCTCACCTCGCGCGGTGTGAAATGGGTGAGCGGCACGTCCGTGGAGTCGTGCCTGCAGGTGGTGTCTCGGAAAATAGTCACCCCGTGCTTTGCGCGCAAAAATCCCTTCTCCAGCGCTTCGGGTATCTTGCTTTCCGAAATAAGGCCCTGCACCCCCTTCACTTCAGGCAAACTGCTCCAGTTGAGCCTGCGCCTTGCCTCCTCCACCATGCGCACCAAATCGATGTTGCGCCTCTCCCACCATCTTGTCCTTCCATGGCAGGCGGGGCATTCCTCCCTGTTGGTCTGCACCCCGCAGTTGGAGCACACGCGCTGGCGCTCGCACTCGCCGCCGCAGGCCGGGCAGGTGATGCTCAAGGAGAAGGCACGACAGCCCTTGCAGCGCAGGCGGGCCACCTCCACCTCCATCCCCCTTCCCTCCCTCCTCTCGTCCCCCTTGGCCTTGTCATAGGTGCGCACCACCTGCCTGCTCTTGTTGAGCCGGCCAAGAGGGAAGAGCACGTGCGTTGGCGGGGCCATTTTGCGCTCGCGCGATTTTTCCGGCCTTCCCATGCGCGTGCCCACATAAACCGGGGCCTTGGGCCTGATATCAACTCCGCTCAGGGTGCAAACATTCTCTTGCGCGCTTTTTGCAGGGTCGAAGAGGCGGCGGAATTTCTCAGGGCTGAGCACGTGCTTTGCCTCGTCCAGCAGGCCGAGGCTCACAAGAACGGAATAAGCCGTATCCCCTGCAAGGCAGATGCGCGCCCCCAGCACCTGGTGAGGCACGCAGGCCAGCTCCAGCACCCGCTTTGCAGGCGCGGACTCAAGATTGACGCCCTTGAGGCGGAACCACTCGTAGTCCAGCTTGCCGCCAGCCAGCCATTCGGCCAGGTCGTGAAGCTGCTCTGAAGAAATGTCCTGCCAGAAGTAGATGTGCTTTGGATGCAGCGGCAGGCCGTGCTCGCGCGCCATCTTGAAAGCCTCTGGCGCGCCCGGCGTCTGGTCTGTCCTGTATCTGAGGCCTTTGCCTGCAGCCAGCTGCACCCACCACTCCTCCACCATGCCGGATGGGATGAGGGGATGGTTGGACTTGAGGAAATCGCCGTATGGCACAAGCAAGTCCCCGAGGAAAAGAATCTCCACCACCTGCGGCAGCACTTCCTGCGCCTGCTTGGAGGAGCTCACTTCCACAACCGAGCCGTCCTGCAGCTTCACCACCGGTCCCATAATCGCATCGCAGGGGCTCACCACCGCCCCCTTGCCCGGCCTCTCAATCTTGAGCTGGGTGCCGATGGCCAAAAACGAGTCGAGAATGTACATCGTGGCCGGATGCACGGCCTTTCCTGCTATGCCTGACGCGCGCGTTCTGCCATAGCGTATGCGGAAGCCGCCCGGCCTCAATGGGAACGAGAACACCGGCCTGCCGGCCACAAGCTCGTCCATGAACTTGGGGTCTCCCTTCAATTCGAAGCTGCCCATCGATTTTTTCACGCCTTTTGTCAGCGCCTCGAGATAGGTCCAGTCAAGCCCGATTTTCTGGGTGTATCTCAGAACCTTGGATGCCTTTTGCGCGATGCCTTCGCACACCACCAGCGCTATGCCTCCGCGCACGCGGTTGGTTTCCACGCGCGCCAAATCCCGCTTGACCGACACTTCCATCTCTTCCGTCGGCTCCCCCTCCACGCACACTGGGCAGGCGCGCACAATTTTGCGTATGTCGTCATCCGAGGGCTTGTACTGCAGGTGCGCGCACCTGTCGTTGTAGAGGTTGATTTCCTCCACATAGCGCTCCACCTCGTCCTCAAGCGGGCGGTAATCCCCTATCTTGAAATGCCTGCGCGCCACGTCCGCCATCACCACGGCCAGCGCGGCCACCGTGCCTCCTGCCGAGCGGATGGGGCCTGCGAAATACACCGCCAAATAATCCGAGCCGTCGGGATTTTTCTTCACCCTGATATGGGCAATTCCTTCAGTCGGGGCAACCAGCACGCCTTCGGTGAGAATGGACACTGCGGTGCGCACTCCCTGGTCGATGAGCACGTCCCTGTCCCCCTTAATCAGCTCTCCGCGGCAGATTGCAAGAAGCACCTCGTAGGCCACCAATTCCCTTGACTTGCCGCTCTCCTCCCATTTGTGGATGAGCCGTGACACTCCGGGCGGGCCCACCAGCCCCTCAACTCTTGCCGCCACGTCTGCCGCAGGCTTGATTTCCACAAAGCGCTCAGGGTCAAGGCCGCGCGAGCGGGCGGCGTTGGCCATGTCAAGCACTTTCTGCATGCGCTCCTCCAGTTCCGCGAAATATTTCTCCATTTCAGGCGAGGCGCGCGCCTCCTTCTTTTTCTCATCCTTCCCCTCCTTGGCCTGAATGTGCGGCATGAGCTGGGCGGCGAGGCGCATGGCCCTCTCGGCGGCAGAATCCGCATGGGGCTGCTGGGGCGGATTGGAGGATGATGCAGACGTTCCGGGCTTGGATGTTCCGCCCGGCTTGGGCGGAGGGCTTGATGAAGCGGCAGCATCAGATTTGGCCGGCTTGGCCGCAGGCTCTGTTTCAATCTTATGCGGAATCATCTCCGCGCCCCGGGCTGGCGGGATGGCCGTATCGGCCGGCGGAATGATGTTCTCTCCGCTTCCGCTCATATCGTTTCCTCCGTGAATTTGAGCTGCGACAGCCTCTGGTCCTTGAGCTCGAGTATGGGCACTATGCCCGGAGTGGGCACATGCCCCATCCTCACCTGGAAGTCCGTGCGCTCCTGGAATGTTCCTGAATTGAGAAGCAGGGTGCCTCGGTATTTCATTGCCGCGTTCTTGTGCAAATGCCCCATGTGCACAACGTCGGGCTCCTCCTCAATCACCATGTAGTCCCGCCGCTCGGGCACTATGGGGTTCTCACCATAGACCGGGGAGAGGTGGCGGCGGCGCAGCACCTCCATCATGGCCCCCTCAGGTCTGACGTAGCTCAGGCCCGGCACGTTGGCAATGACTGAGTCAAGCGAGGTGCCGTGATAGACAAGGTGGCGGAACCCCTCAAGGTCCACCATTGCAGGCGAGCCTATTTTCTTCACGTCCGATTTCACCATCTCCATCGGGATTATGGGCTGCGGCTCGCCGCGCCTCACCGCGTCATGGTTGCCGGGCGATATGATTACCTCCACCCAGTCGGGCATCGCCTCCATGAGCTTGTCGAATGCCGCGTACTGCTCGTAGATGTCCTTGATGGACAGCTCCTTCTCCTGCGCCGGATAGACTCCGATGCCGTCGCAGATGTCGCCGGCAATGATTACGTATTTCACCCTGCCCGCCAGCTCCTCGCGCCCCTCCTCGCCCCAAAGCCAGCGGATGAAGCGGCGGAAGGATTTTTCCAAAAACAACTTGCTGCCTATGTGCGTGTCCGAAAGGTAGGCGACTGCCAAATCAGCCTCTGCAGTTTTCTGCGGGCGCAGAAGCGGAATGTCGGGCCATGTGACATCCTTTACGGAAAGGAAATTGGGCCCCACGCGCACATCGAGGGCAACCACGTCGTCGCGGATGATTGCGCCCGCCTTCTGGGCGAACCCCCGCTCGCGCGGGCTGAAAATCGCCTTGGCCGCCCCCTCCTCATCCTCCAATTCAATGTACAAGTTGCCGTTGTGGGTCATTCTCTTCTCCGTCACCATGGCTATGATGCGCACCTCCTCCCCGGAGTGCTGGCTGAGCTGGCCTGTGCGCAGCACGGGCAGGTTGGTCTGATGCGTTTTCAGAATCGCGCCCTCCCGCTCGAAGCGGTCGCGGAAGTAGGCAACGAAATCCTCCACAGAGCCCACACACCTCGACTGGCCCGACACGTCGGTGTGGTTCTGGATTTGGATGCGGGGCGCGTATTCCTTTGCCAATGGCCGATAAGAGGGCGGCCGGGCCACGGTCACTTCGATGGATTTGCGTTCAGGCTCGGAAAGATGAGCGGATTGGGGGGCCGATGCAGGCCCTGCCGGGGCAGAAGAGGCGGGCGACCGCGCGCCCGATGGCGTTTGGGCTGCGGACTGTGGCCGGGAAGAAGAGGCCCACGGCGGACCGGTTTCGGCCGGGACTGGCAGGGAGGAAGCCCGCCCAATTTCCCTTTCTTTCTTTTCTTCCGCCTCCCCCCTGCTACGCAGCCCCGCCGCATGCTCGTCAGCCGCATGGTCCTTGTGTATGGGGTCTGCGTCCGGCACCTTGCCTGCCTCAGCGAGGCTTGAGCGCACCTCGTCAAGTGTAAGGATGAAAGAAGAACCGGCCATGAGCCTGCGCATCGCCGGCTCGCCCATGGCCGCCCCAGCTACAAACTGCTCGGCATCCAGCGCAAGGCGCTTTCCTGCCCTGCGCAGGGCCTCAACATCAGACTGCATCTTTTGCAGACCCCACACGCTTGAGCGCCCATAAGCCCGCGAGGGGCATGAGGAGGGCGCAGAGAGTATGGGCCGGCTATCGCAAAGAGAGGATAAAAAGGAGAGGGGTCTGGCCCCGGTGTGTTGTCCC
>JAKAME010000002.1:15033-46948 GCA_021813025.1 Microcaldota archaeon | reverse complement strand
ACCGAGAGGACATTAATGCGGGATAAGACAGGGTCTGGCCCCGGAAATGGGGCGGCCGGGCGCGGGCGGGGAAAATCAGTCAGTTTTGATTGATTCCAAGGCCGAGAGGATGGTCCACACCTGCGTGCGCGCATGCATGGGCATGTTGATGTCCTCCGACACTCCCACAAGCGACTGCACTGCGGAAGAAATCTTGGTCGGCAGCTCCTCTTCAGAGCGCAGGTGCACCCTTGCCTCATCCACCACTTTGCGGATGTTCTTGGGCACGGACGAGTCGTCTATCATCAAATCCATTAGCCCGATGATTTCCTTTATGCGCTGCTCGCTCATGACCAACACCCTCTACAAGCGCCAAGATTGGAGCTGACTGAATCACGGACGGACTTACGGGGGGATTGTTAATAAAACCCTATTATTTTTTGGCCGGCGCGTTTGCCTGGTGCCGGCCAACGTTGAAAATGCTCCATGCCAGCTTCCCGTCTTTTTCGAGGCGGCCGGAAATCTGCTCCAAAACAAGCTTCTTGATTTGCAGGTATCTCTCCCTGCCCACTTCCACGTTGCCAATCGCGTAGCGCTTGCTCTTGACATTGAAGCAGAACATGCATTCCTGCAAGCCCTCGCAGTTGTGGCAGAAATAGGCGTCAGAGCAGTCGTTGCAGCCCTCCACCTCAAAGCAGCGCACCACGCGGTTGCAGTTGTATGCATGGATGCAGAACTGCGAACAGGTGAGGTTGTGGCAGCCGAACACGGCCTGGTTGTCGTAGAGGATGCAGTTGGAATAGGCCACGTTCTTTGTGTTGTGGTAAACGTCCTCCACCATGTCCACGTGGCTCACATCACCCGTGCCGCTGGCGCGGCCCACGTCCGAATAGGTCCTGTAGCGGAAGTTGCCGCAGTAATAGGCGTGCGGCATCACCACCTGCTTTACTACGCCCAGCACGTCCAGCGCTTCCAGCTGCTCCGGAGTCGTCCTCTGGGGCGGGATTTGCTGGATTTCATCCATCGAGATGATGCGCTTGGGGTTGAATCGGCGGCCAAGGAAATACTGCTCAGGCGCCACCCACACTTCCTTGCCGCTCAGCGCCGAACGGGCCGCATAGGGCAGGGGCACATGCTGCCCCAGCCAGGCCGCGTACCGCTCCAGCCCGCTCAAAGGCTTGGAGAGCAGGATTCTGGTTGCAGTGGTGAACGATGATTCGATTTCCTTGTCCATGTCATCCCCTAGAGCATGTCCGTGATGGATAGCGGATAGCGCTTCTTGGAGGCCAGCTCCTGCGCTATCTCGCCCACCAGCTTGGCTTTGAGGCGCTTGTAGGCGTCCGGAGCGAGCTGCACGTTGCCAATCATGTTGCGCTTGTTCTTCTCGGAGAAAGTGAAGAGGCAGTCGTTGCAGCCCTCGATGTTGTAGCAGAACAGGCAGTCGGAGCTGGAAACAGGATAGGCGCACTCGAAGCTGCGCTTGGTGGAATTGCCGTAAAAACAGCGGATGAGCGCGGTTGGCTGGTTGGTGAAGTCGGTGCAGCCGAAGCAGTACTCCCCGCCCAGCATGAACGAGCAGTAGGCCATGTGCTGGCTCCGGACGATGAGCACCGAGTGCTGCACGTCCAGGCTGTCGGTGATGTTGTCGGAATGCTCCACCATCTGCGAGCGGCCCATCACCTTGTTGCCTGCATATACCAGCCGCTCCTGCACAGCCTCCACGACGGAATCAATGTCCTTGAGCTGATTGACGTCCAGCGGGGCGTTAAGTTTGTCATATTGGGGAAGTTCGTTGGCGTAGTCAAAGAAACGCCCCGCTGCGTCGAAATGCGGCGAGGTAACCCACACCGGCCTTTTGGAGAAGACGGAAAGCGCCGGCTGGCCGACGAGGGCTTCTTTGAGGTAAGGCTCGAACTGGGAGAGGGGGCCCAAGCTCTGGCCGAAGATGGTTTTGCACGTGGAGTCCCACGCGCCGGCTAAGTCCATGCTATTTTTGGGTCTTATTAGAAATAATAAATATGTGCAGCATACTCATTGTAAAATGAGAAATATTTATTAATTTTTATAAATAAACAAAGAAAATATGGATAATTCTGTAGCACGTGAGGCGGAGGCAGCCCGGCTCGACAAGAAGGACCGCCTGCTGCTCCATCTGCTCGACCTCGACGCCCGCGCGCCGGCCGCCAGGCTGGCCAAGAGGGTGCGCCTCTCCAAGGAAGGCGTGGCATACCGCATCCGCCGGCTAGAGGAAACGGGGGTGCTGCGCGGATTTGGCGCGGTCATCGACTTCTCGGCCCTGGGGTATGTGGGCGGCGGGTACATGATACGCCTCCAGCACTGCGACCAGAAGAAGGAAGACGAGATTATCGATTATTTCAAGCGCATGGAGAAAACCTGGTGGGTGGACAGCCGGGGCGGGGACTATGATTTGGGCGTGGCCATCTACGCCCCAACCCACCACGAACTCTATGACTTCAAGCTTGAATTCATGCGCCGCTACCGGCCCCACATAATGAAGGTGGCACCGAGGATATACCACAAGATGTACCAGTATCCGCGCACATGGCTGCATGGGGCGGCCGTGCGGGAGAATGCAAGGCCCATAGTGCTGTGGAACGCGAAAGAGAAGCCCCACGACAAGATTGATGATGCCATCCTGCGCCTGATTTCCGTCCATGCGCGCATGCCCATAGTGGAGATGGCCCGCACGCTTGGCCTCACTCCTGCCGTGGTGAAATACAGGCTGAGGAAAATGGAGCAGGCCGGCATCATTTTGGGTTACCGCGCCGGCCTTGACCTCAAGCGGCTGGGATACTTTTGGTACAAAGCCGACTTTTACATCCGCGATTTCGCCAGACGGGAGGCCATCATGAAGTATGCTGCCTCGCTGCCCAACGTGGTGTACATATATGACGCCATCGGCGACGCGGACATCGAAATCGAGGTGGAGGTTGGCGGGGCAGACCAGCTGCTGTCCCTGATTAATTCCATCCGCTCGAAATTCTCCGACGAAATCATCAGCCACGACTATTACCTGTGGAGCTATGAGCACAAGCTGGCGCTGGTTCCGCCTTGAACTGGCAGACAAATGGGCCGTTTCTAAGGCTTTTTCGACTCGTGCCGGTGATACAAAGCGAACATAAAGCGGTACGGGCTCGATTGGGTGCCTTTCTGGTCGTACAGGTAGGCTTGACGCCAGAGATGCATCATGAGGTAGCCGTTGAACTGGTCGCAGAGCAGAACGCGGAGTAAGCTCCTCTCTTGGTCATTCAGGCGGGTTTTGCTATCATACTCTGTCCGTTTTTCCGCGGCGGCCCCGTAATTGATTGAAATTCTGTCCGCCAGCTTCAGCCCCCCCAACGTGCGCTTGTCGAACGCGTGATAGGCGGCCCGCATGAGCGTGCGCTCGCAGAATAGCCTGCTCAGGCCCTTGGGTTCGTCCCGCTTCACCGCGTCGTTCAGGACCGTTTCGGTTTTGTTTCCAAGCTTCATGCGAACTCCCCACAACGTTCTGCTTAGATGGTATGACGCGATGAGAATTATTAAATCCATAAGAATAGAAAAGAAGCCACGGGCCCGGGGAGATTTGAACTCCCGACTTCCTGCTTAGAAGGCAGGCACTCTATCCAGGCTGAGTCACGGGCCCGTATTGGAAGGATAAAAGAAAGAGGCCTAAAAAACCGAACGGGTTGGGCCGCCTCCTCTTCTGGCGCGCGCCTTTTCGGAATCCGTCACGACACGAGCGTAAACACGTCGTAACCTGGCCCTCTGGGCGTATGCGCCTCGATGGAATAGACGGCCGCCTCATGGATTTCGCGCGCCAGCGGGGCGTGCATGGCCCCGGAGTGGAAGACGTCTTTTACCAAACGATATCCGGCCCATACGAGCACCAAACCTACTGCGACGCCAAGCGCCTTCTGCCCCAAGTTGCCTTCCAGCACGCTCTGCAAAATAGGCTTGTTGAAGAGTGGCTCGTTAACCATATAGGCCGTATAACCACAGGCGCCGATACCAAAACCAACCGGCAGCGCATGCTTGGCGATTTCCTTGATGCCTGCAAACCCAAGCTGCCTCGGAGAGACTGAATATCTGTTCGCCGATTTCTCAACCGCTTTGAGCACTTCCTGGTGAATCAGGGTTTTTGTCTCCTTGTCGAGCCCCGAATATTTGGGATATTTGTCATAGAGCAAGTTGTCCACCAGCGAGGGCCGCGTGAGGGCATCCGCCTGGCGGATAACCTTGGCGCGATGCCCCGAAACCGGGCAGAGGGCGGTTGAGGTTGAGATACCCATGCAAAATCACATCCATTCTGTCATATAAATTGGAATCTTGTGTTTATATTGTTAAGCCCTTGCATCTGCTTTTAATGCTCATTTGCGCTCTATCATCATGCCTTCCCTCCGTCCCTTCATCCTCGACCTTCTGCTCGCTTCAGGCCAACTGCTCATCGAGCGGCAGGAAGGGGCGAGGGCGCAGAACAAAAGCGCGCACGATTTGGTGACTGATGCGGATGTGGCGAGCGAGAAGCGGATTGTAGATGCCATCCGCTCCAAATTTCCGTCCCATAAAATCTATTCCGAGGAAAGCCCCAATTCTCATGACGACCTCTTCGCGCCGCACGTGTGGATAATCGACCCGCTGGACGGCACCAACAATTATGCATACGGCTTTCCGATTTGGGGCATTTCGATTGCATATGCAGAAAACGGGGAGCTGGTGGCAGGAGGCGTTGCATATCCGTTGCAGGGAATCTATTTGCTGGCAGAGAAAAAAAAGGGCGCGTGGGAGCACAAGCTGGATGCGGCAAGCGGAAAAATGCAAACGCCCCGGCGCCTTCATGTCTCTTCCCGTTCTTCACTTTCCAAAGCCATGGTCTTGTTCTGCATGCACCTGACTTCAGAACAAGGCGAGCAGCACTTGGCAGGTGTTGGCCGCATCGCGAAACATGTTTTCAATGTGCGAAATCTTGGCTCGGCAGTGTTCAATTTGGGCTTTGTGGCCTCGGGCCTGGCTGACGGGTGCGTGGAATTCAAGCTGCAGCCATACGACGGCGCGGCGGGCGCGCTGCTGGTTGGGGAGGCTGGGGGAAGAGTGAGCCGGCTGGATGGGAGCGCATGGACGCTCGATGCGCCCGACATGCTGTGCTCAAATAAACTTGTGCATTCACAATTGACGCAAGCATTGGATTGGAAGGTGAGGACATGAACGCAAGTATCGGATTGATGCCAATCAAAGGCCTTGTTTTCACCAAGCGTGCGCTGAACGACGGCCTGTCCTGCAGCTTGCATCTGAATAAGAAAGTTGTGACCGAGGCAGGCAATCTCCCGATATGCACTTATGGCCGTTCCTGCCTGGCCCAGTTTGAAAACAGGGATGGCAAATTCTGCAATCTGGACCACATACCATATGCTGAGCCTGCCAGAAAGTAGCGCTTGGCGCGCCGGCCCTGCCGCGCGGGAGCATGAAGCCCGGGTCCTTGACAAAGGTTTTTATTCAAAGCCCCATTGAGGGGGGCGTGGACTCAAAAATCATTCTTGTTTTTGCGGTTTGCGCCTGTCTTTTTTTTGCAGGATGCGCACAGCAGGGTATAAGCCCCCAAGGGCCTTCGGGCGGAAATGATTCCGGGGCCATAAAAACCGGCGAGCCTGGAGCGCAGCCGGTACCTGGCGGCCAGCCGCCCGGAAAAGAGCCGGGTACGGTGCCCGGCAGCCTGCCCCCAATAAACCAAAGCCCCGGCCAGCCTTTCCCAGGGCCGGGCCAGCAGATGAACCAGAGCGCCTGCCCTCCGCCCCCGGCCCCATGCCTGCCGATAAACCAAAGCCCCGGTCAGCCTTTCCCAGGGCCGGGCCAGCAGATGAACCAGAGCGCCTGCCCTCCGCCCCCGGCCCCATGCCTGCCGATAAACCAAAGCCCCGGTCAGCCTTTCCCAGGGCCAGGGCAGCCGCCGAACCCCAGCCCCGGGCAGCAGGGCCCGTCCTCAAATACTCTTTCGCCCGACATCTCGACTCCGGCCAAAGGCCCGGTACTGCAGGGGCAGAACAAGACCTTCCGCTTGGGAAGCCTGCAATTCGATTATTACTCGGTGGCCGCCACTTATCCCATTTACTCGCCCGGAGTCGACATCATCATCAGGGCAAAAAACACCGGCCAGGCCCCCCAAACCTTCTCGCTGACCCCAATCAGCGAGCTTCGGACAAAGGTTCCGAACTGGAATCGGCATTTCTTCGCTTTCCAGGCTGACAGCCTGACCTTGCAGCCCGGCGAGGAGAAGCTGGTCCACTATTTCGCATCAGCAGACAACGGGGGGCAGTTCGACGTCAATATCGGCTTCATGCAGGGGGCGGCAAAGGAAACGGCAAGCATAAGCGTTTACAGCGGCTCGATGGACGAGGCGCGCCTTGCCAGCAGCGCAGTAATTTACGGAACGGTCAGGGATGGCGAGGGAAAGCCCGTGCCATACGCAGAGCTGGCGTTTTACCCGTTCGGCGGGCGGGAGAGATACTACCAGAGGACCGACGCCTCCGGAGCCTATTTCGTGTCCGTTCCGGGAGTGGACGACGTGCAAACGTTCTACGGGGGGCAGAAGCTCCTCAGCAATATCGAATACTTCGCGATGATGGATGCTGGCGGATACGCGCACTACTACAAGGACGGGATTGCGCCAAAGAGGGGCGAGACGCTCGAGTTCAACATCACCCTGCAAAAAGCTTCCCCGCCAAAGGGTTATGCGATGAAATGGGAGAGCAAGGTTTCCGACTATTACGGGTTTTTCTACGCGTTTCCCGACGAGAACTGGAGCGTGGTGGCCGCCGCGCAGGCCAAGCACGACCCCGCGCTTGGAAAGCCCACGAATTTCTACCTGTTTGACGCCAAGACCGGGGCCCTCAAGTGGAAGCATCCCACCGGAGACGACTGCTGGGGCTTTGACATCAAGAACGGCCTTGTCGCGGCCGGGTGCTCGGATGGGCGCGTGTATGTGGTTGGCACGGACGGGACGGAGAGGTGGGAAAAGGACTGCCAAACCCAAAACCGGGAGGTCGAGCTTTCCCCTGACGGAAGCCTTCTTCTCACCGGCCCGTGCGGGAATGACGAATACGAACTGCTGAACGCCAAGACAGGGGCTCTGGTAAGCACGGCGAAAGACGCGAGGGAGGCCCTGCGGCGCTCAAGGTTCAGCCCCGACGGCCAATTTTTCGTGACAGGCGCGTCTTTCGGCAATCTTGCGATGTACTCCCTGGACGGAAAACAGGTGTGGAAGAATTATGTGGGAGAATTCCCCCTCTTTTTGGAGATAGACAACATGGGAAACACGTATGCAAGCGGCAAGGGCAGGATGATTTTCTCGTATGACCGGCAGGGGAAGGAAAGATGGAGCTTTCGGGTTCCCGACCATGTGGTGAGTGCGGGGGCGATAAGCGCCGACGGCTCAAGAGTCGTTATAGGCACCATCGGCGCATGGGTTTACGTGCTGGACGGGCGGACCGGGCAGGTGCTGTGGAGGGACCGCATTGGGGGGGAAAACGTCGGCCACAACGCGGTCTCGATGAGCCGGGACGGGAAGCATGTCGCAATAGGGGGCGCCCCGCAGTACGGGCTTTACATTTATGACGAGAACGGGACGAGGATTTTCACGCACGAGGCGGCGGAGAACCCCGACCCCATATTGAATGAGAAGTGGGCTGGCATCGGGCGGGACGCGAGCGCAGGCACCCAGAAAGGCACCATGGGGACTTTTATTTCTGACAACGGGGACAAGGTGGTTGCGGCTTACGGGGACGACTACGTGAGGCTGTTCGAGAGGGCGGGCTGAAACAGGGTCTGCATGCTCTAGCTGTTTGCCGGCAGCCGTCTTATTCGAATTCTGACAGAAGCGCGCTGATGTTGCGCGCGAGCGCCTGCTTCACAAGCGGCCCGGCAGCCAGCTGCGGCGTGCCGTCCTCATAGGTGGGCTTCTCCTCCCGATAAAACACGCCAATCGGAATGCCGGCTCCCCACTCCTGAGCCTTCGCCAGCGCCCCCATCTTGTCAGTCGGGTCGTATTTCTCGTCCAGCTTGTAGCATCTTTTGGTGAAATACTCATAGGTGTTGAGCTTGTTGAAAGTGACGCATGGCTGCATCACGTCAATGAGCGCAAAGCCGCGGTGCATGATGCCCTGATAAAACATGTCCGCCAGATGCGGCAAATTGCCGGAAAATCCGCGCGCGACAAAAGTGGCTCCTGCTGAAATTGCCAGAGCAATCGGATTCACCGGCTCCTCCAGCACCCCTTCCGGCGTGCTCTTTGTTTTGAAGCCTTTCTCCGAAGTGGGCGAGGTCTGCCCGGTGGTAAGGCCGTAAATCTGGTTGTCGTGCGTGATGTAGGTGAAGTCGATGTTGCGCCTGCAGGTGTGGATGAAGTGGCCCATGCCGATTCCGTATCCGTCCCCGTCCCCTCCAACAGCCACCACTGTAAGAGAATGATTGGCCATCTTTATGGCCGAAGCTGCCGGCAGCACGCGCCCGTGCAATCCCTCGAAGCCATACGTCTTGATGAAATGCGGCAGCTTGCTTCCGCAGCCTATGCCCGAGGCCACCACAATCTCGTGCGGCGCGCGGCCCGCCTTCACCAGAGCCTGCTTGAGCGCAACAAGGATGCCGAAATCGCCGCAGTTGTGCAGAATCGCGTTTTCGCCCACATAACTGTGGACCTCTTCCACTTCCATATTGTGGACGACTCCGTCATACTCAAAGATTTCTATTTGTCTGATGGGGGTGAGCACAAAATCTGCCAACAGGATGCTGGAGGGGGGTTTTCCTGCACCGTGCATTTCTATCTTGACGTCCAGAATGTCAGAAAGGGCTTCCAAATCGCGCCGGCTGACAATTTGGATGGAGTAAGACTCTTTGTGCATCCCAGATGCCTTGTTAATCGAAACAGTCGGAACAATCTGGCTGCGGACGAGGAGAACCTTCATCTGCTCGGCCAAGATGCGGGAAACGGTCCTGTAATTCGCCCTTCCGTGGCCGACCCAGCCGTCGCCCCTCCACATGCCACGCATCAGCCATTTTTGCTTTTCTCTCGGCAAAAGCATGAGAAAACGGGGGATTTTCTTTTTGGCGGCCCCAGTTCCGAACCATTCCTCAAAATGCCTTGCCAGTTGGGATGATGAAATGGAAACTTCCGTTATGTGCTTGCTTTCCCGGGTTCTGGCGCTGGTGGAAAGGGAAAACACGCTTTCTGCCGCCTTTTGAACATCTTCAACAAACTGCGTTTCCTTGGAGTTAAACGTAAAGGTGATTTCACGTTTGTGCACGTGGCCTTCTGCCAGATAATAACCGCAAAGAAGAAGGAACTCCTCGCTAAGGCGGATTTTCTTTGGAAACGGCTTGCTCTTGCGATCCATCTCCATCTTCAAGTCAGGAAGTTCGACTTCGTTCAAATCCTGCTCTTCCTTCAGCATTGGATAGGCGACATAATCTCCTTTCTTTAGCTGGTCGGCCCTGACCCATTTCAGCTCAAACTCCTTGTTGTGCATCTTAGCTTGTTTCCTTTCTACAGAAAGGACGGGGTGCTCGTCGGTGAGTGTGACTTCGCCAAGACATTTCGATTTTATGCGATACATTTTCCCAGTATGATGATGTGCAAAAACTTCGGTGACTTTGTGATATCGGCCGTCGCTGCCCAGAACCATGTCGCCGGTTTTGACATCCTCTATCTTCCCAACGGACGGATTCTTTTGGATGAGGGAACCTGGAAGCACGCAGCCGGGGCACCATGTGACGGTATGCGCCGGTTCTGCAAGTTCTGCCAAGGTAACCATGCGAATCAACCTATTTCAGCAGCCGCTCCCTAACCACTGCGGCCACTTCCTCGGCCTCGAAAGGCCTGCCGTCGTAGCGGCCGTAAAACTGCGGGATCAGCAGGCCGGTCTTCTCGCGTATGAGGTCGCGCATCTGCCCTTCCGAATTTCCTTCTATTATCAGGCATTTTTTCGCCCTCTTTATTGCGGACGAAATCGTATCTGCTGCAAATGGGGAGGCATAGCGTATGTGCATAAAGCGCACGCCCTTCCCCTCTTTCTCAAGCTGCTTGAGAGCCTCCATCACCACTCCTTTGGTGGAGCCCCAAGATATCAGCAGAGAATCCGAATCCTGCGCGCCGAAGAAGGCCGGCTGGTAGAGGAGCGGGGAGATGGCCTTCATCTTGCGCGCGCGCTTGTCTATCTGCGAGACGCGCATGTGCGCCTCCTCGGAAGTGAATCCCGTCTCGTCATGCTCGTATGAAGAGCACACATGGATGCCGTTCTTCTGGCCAGGCAGGCAGCGCGGCGAGATGCCGCTTGCACTAAGCGCATGGCGCCTGAAGCCGACTGCATCAGCCATCTGCGCGTCGGTCTGCAAAAGCCCCCTGTCTATGCGCACCTGCTCGGCCTTGAGCGATGGAATGGTCATCGCAGATTCTGCCAAGTATTTGTCCATGAGTATGATGGCCGGAGTCTGCACCAAGTCGGCCATGTTGAAAACATCCACCGCAGTCCAGAAAGCCTCCTGCGGGTCTCCGGGGCAGGCCACTATGCGCGGGAACTCCCCCTGGCTTGCATGCAGGGCGAAGCGCAGGTCCGCCTGCTCGGTGTAGGTGGGCAGGCCTGTGGACGGCCCGCAGCGCTGGTCCTCTATGACCACGCACGGGATTTCGGCCATTCCCGCATTTCCCAGCGCTTCGGCCATGAGCGAGAAGCCGCCGCCCGAAGTGGCGGTCATGCAGCGCACTCCGGCAAAGCCCGCGCCGCACAGCCAGTTCATGGCCGCAATCTCATCCTCGGTGTGCTTGACCACTATATTGTATTTCACCGCATGCGCGGCCATCCAGTGAAGCACTGACGAGGAGGGGCTCATGGGATACTCGGCCACCAGCTGCACGCCTGCGGCCAGCGCGCCTGCGCACACCGCGTCATTGCCGTTGAGAAGCATGGTGCGCGAGTCGCTCTCCACAGGCTCTATGCGCACGCCGAACTGGGCGGGATAATTGGCCCTGAGAAAATCGGCGCCCGCGCGCACGACCTTCTTGTTCTGACTCACCACCTGCTCGCCCTTGCGGCCGAACGTCTTCTCAATCATGCGGTCGTATTTGGCCAAGTCCATCCCCAAGAGGGCCAGCATGGCGCCCATAGCAGCCTGGTTGAAGAAAATCTCCCCACCGGCCTCTGTCGCCATCTTGGAGAGAGGCACGCCGACGAGCCGCACGTCCGCGCGCCCGTTCTTCACGTCCTCCTCTTTCAGCTTGGCCGAATCATAGATGATTGCGCCGTCCGGGTGCATCTCCTTGCAGTGCTCCTGCACCGTCTTCTTGTCAAGCGCAATCAGTATGTCCACTCCTGCCGCCAGCGCCCATATGCGCTGCGCCGCAGCCCGCACGGTGATGGTGTTGTGCCCTCCCTTGATGAGTGAGGGGTAGTCGTTCGTGAGAAAGACCTGCAGGCCGGACTTCTGCATGAGCTTGGCGAACATGTTCCCTACCGTGAGTATGCCGCTTCCCGCCTCTCCGCCGACTTTTAGCGTGACATCGTTGACTCGCATGGTGTCCCCTTCATGTTGTCTCGAATCATGGCGCCCCATGTATGGCGCCTTCTTGTTGTCGCAGCTTTCCGCCAGCCATTGGAAAGTTAATAAACATGCGTCATGAGCCGGCATTTTTTACGGCGAAAAACGAAAAGGCGGGCAATAGCTGTCTGTTTTATTAACCCCTTTTGCATATGTCTTCGAGGTGTTCCTATGACTTTGCGCTCATGCATTCTTGCCCTGGCCGTGCTGGCCGTCCTGCTGGCCCCCATGTTTGCCTTCTCCCCCCACGCGTCGCTTAGCGAGCGGCGCGGCGGCTCGATGTATTCTTCGGACGACGACAAGGACAGCGGCTCCTCGAACACCCGCCTGGCGCAGTCCGATTCAGACGACGAGCGGTCGGACAAGCGCGCGAATTCAACCAACACTTCCGCCAAGCGGTCGGACGATGACTCTGATTCAAAGGACTCTTCGGACAAGCGCTCGAATTCAACCAACACTTCGACCGAGCGGTCGAAAGAGCGTTCTGATTCAAAGGACTCTTCGGACGAGCGGGAGGATTCCCGCATGAAGTCAACCCCGCGCATGTGGAACTCCACCCTCGCGGCCCAGAACTGCTCCAACCTCAGCGGCGAGGACGCGCTCGAGCGCTGCATGATGCGCATGACCCGCTCCACCTATCTGGGCGATGAGGACGAGCACGAGGTTGACGAGTCCAAGCTTTCGTGCGCGAACGGCTCCAGCATGGATGAACGGGTGCGCTGCCGCCTGAAAGTGCGCTCTGAGGAGCGCGAGGACGAGCGCGGCAACCTCTCCTACATGCCCGAGGAATGCCGAAACCTCACAGGCGACGAGCGGGCGGTCTGCCTCTCAAGATACGACTCGCTCCAGCCCTGCCACGAGAAAGACGACGACGAGAATCGCTTTTCGTGCGCGCGCCGCGCTCTTGGGCTCAACGGCTCAGCCAAGGAGCTTGTGGAGCAGTGCAAGGAAATGATACGCGGCGGCACCAACCAGACTGCGCCAACCGGCGGCAACCAAACCAACGTCACCAACAACCAGACAGCCGGCACAAACGAAACCAGCGCCGGCAACCAGACAGGCGGCACAAACACAACCAATGTCACTTCAAACCAGACGTCATCCGCCAACTACTCCAACCCCGGCATCGGCGCCTGCGTGGCTGCGGTGCGCGCGCGGGTGTTTGCCGACGCCTCCTTCCGTCTCGGCAATCTGGAGGAGAAGGCGGCGCGCCTCTCTGCCTACAACGTGAGCAATTCCACCATCGCCGAATTCGTGCTCAAGATGGAGGAGCTCAAGCTGAAGTTCATAGCAGCCGAGAGCGTGCCTGCCAAGAAGGAGGTGCTCAGGGAGGCGCAGAAGGCCTGGGAGGAGTTCCTCAAGGCAGCGCGCGGCGAAGTTGAGGATGATGACGATGGCCCGGAGAGCGAAACCCCGGACAGCAATTCCAGCATCGAGGACGAATCCGGGGATTCCAACGCCACTCTGCCCAACTCCACCCTGCCGAACTCCACTTTGCCCGACTCCGGTCTCAACACGACCAACTCAAGCTCAAATTCCAGCGGGAATTCCTAGAGGGTGATTATGATGAACAAGCTCCTGCTCTTCGCAATCCTGGCATCGCTTGCCTCGCTGCTGCTTGCCGGCTGCGTGTCAGGCGGCGCAGGAACACAGGGCGTGCCGGCCTCTTCGGCCGGCTCCGCGCCGTCCTCCCCTGCAGCCGGCTCGCCCTCAGCAGCCTCGCCATTCCCATCTGACATAACGGCAGACAGCGGGCTCAACGCCAGCATCGATGAGCTGGACGCGGTGCAGTAGGCGCGTCCGTCCCTTCTTCTTTTTATTTCCAGCCGCCCATATCTCCCATGCGCGGCTGTAGTCCAGCCTGGTAGGATTTCAGGTTCCCAACCTGGTGACCCGGGTTCAAATCCCGGCAGCCGCATGAATGATGAGCGTTCGATTGTCTGATCGCCCCAAAAAGGGGCGAAATGATTGATTTATCACCTCTGACATCATATTCATCCACCGCGGGTGTTCTGCCATGACACATTACCACATCGCCGTTCTCGATTCGTCCAAAACCTATGCCAAGGAGCTGGCCAAAAAGACGCAGGAAACCGACTACGTAATCTACAACCACAAGGAAGGCGACAAGGTTCTCTGCCTCTACGAGCCTCACGCCTATCCCGACAAAATCCAGTCGCTTCTGCACTGCCTCAACGCCTCCGACTCGGTGCTGTGGGTGATAGGCAAGGTGGACGCCGATTTCGCCGAAATCGCGCTTGCCCTCATGCAGGCAGACAAGAAGAGCGGCTGGCTCATCCTCAAGGACATTGACGAGGCGCAGGTGAAGGCGATGCTGGCCAAAACTCCGATGGCCTCATGGCCTTTCCTGGACGGCGGCATAAGCCCTGCCGAGCTCAAGCTCAGGCTCATGGAAAAGCAGCCCAGCTATGACGAATCACCCAAGCGCGTGCTTGTGGACGCCTGCTTTGAAGTGAGGGGAGTCGGCACGGTGGTGCTGGGCAAGGCGGAGGCTGGCAGAATCGCAGTGCACGATGACCTCGAACTCTTTCCGGGCAAGACGCGCATGTCTGTCAAGTCGATACAGGTGCAGGACGAGGACATCAAGGAGGCGGAGCTGGGCAGCCGCGTGGGTCTATGCCTCAAGGGCGCCACTCCCGAGCAGGTGAAGCGCGGCAGCTATCTTGCATCCAGCGCCAGCATGAAGTCGTTTTCAGGCGGGGAGGCCGAACTTGCACTCTCCCCGTTTGCAAAGGAAGGCATCGAGCAGGGAACGGAATTGTTTTTCTCCTATGGTCTGCAATATATCGCGGCGAAAGTGGAGCCAGCGGCCGGTTCGGCCCAGCTTCCTCTTGCCGCCGGAGCGAAGGCAGCCGTAAAGTTCTCGCTTCTTCTTCCCATGGCCGCTCTGGAGGGCTCGCGCTTTCTTGTAGTGAGGGCGAACAAGCGGCCCCGCATCATCGGATACGGGATTTTCAAGAATGTTCAGTAAAT
This sequence comes from Microcaldota archaeon, assembly GCA_021813025.1. GTDB lineage: Archaea > Micrarchaeota > Micrarchaeia > Anstonellales > Anstonellaceae > CAIXYX01. Next base: position 32,395 of record JAKAME010000002.1, on the reverse strand, counting down.
CGGGGAGGGGGAATCAGGAAGAACGTCAAACTGAAGGGGGAGGCGCTCCTCCCCCTGCGGTTCCGGATTTGGGAGAATCCTTATATCCGGCCAAATCTCATTCTCTTCTATCCTTGTGGTTGGCATGGATTCTACGAAGCGGTTCCTGTTCTGGCTGCTGGACGGCACGCGGGGCGGCCCCACGCGGGTTCGCCTGCTCGCCATCCTGGCCAAGCGGCCGCTCAACCTGCGCCAGCTGGCGCTGGCGGCCCACTTGGACTACAGCACGGTGGAGCACCACATCCGCCTGCTTGAGAAGCACGCGATTGTGGAGAGCGTGGGCTTGGGCTACGGGCGGCTATACGCGCTGAGCGACGCGCCGGACACGCTAGGGTATGTACGCGAAAAAATCCGGGGTGAGGGAGCATGAAAACCAAGACAACTAAAGCGAAGGCGAACCGGTTCGGCTGCGCCAGCTCGGGCCGCGCGCTCATGTACACCTGCGGCCTCATAGTCGCGGCGCTGGCAATCCTCTACCTCTCCTCCGTCCTCCTGCCGCAGCTGAAGTTCATCGAGGATTTGCGCAGCGGCGAGCTTATCCTGATTTCCGGCCCTGAAGGCAGCTTCATCATAGGGCCTGACATAAGCGCCTATGGCAGCTACTTCGCCCTGCGCCTGCTGCTCTCCATTCTCAACATCGTGCTGGTCATCTACCTGCTCTTTCTCTACGTGCGCGACTACCTGCACTTCCGCACCAGCTTCGCCTTGGGGATAGTGGCCTTCCTGTTCTCCTTCCTGCTCTACGCTCTGGCATCCATGCCTTTCATCCGCTTCATGGGCCAGTCCGGGTTCGCGGACATATTCTCCTTCGTCCCCCTGCTCTTCTCCGGTTTGGGGTTGGTGATTTTCGCCAAGCTCAGCAACGAATGAGGATTTCTTTTTCTCCTTTCTTTCTTTCGTTTTATTCATTTTTTCTCCCCATCTTTTGTCTAATTCTCAGGGGGTGAATCCCTCAGGGGGACATCTATAATTCTTGTGTTCCCCATATGGGCATGGACAAGCCGAGCTTCCTTTTCCTGCTCCTGCTTAGCGCAGTCGCCCTCGTATTCGCCTACCAGACAGGCTTCGCCCCCTCATCCCCCTACCCTGCCATCGAGGCCCTTGGCCTCAGCGCCTTCCTCCTCATCTGCGCGTCATTGCTCATCGGCCCCATAGCGGTGCTGCTGCCCAAATTAGGCCTGCCGCTCATCGGCCCCCGTCGCTCGGTGGGCTTGGCCGCATTCGTCTTCGCCCTCCTGCACGGCCTGCTTGCCCTCGCCCTTGCCTTGGGCTGGAATCTGGCCTACATCTTCGCCTCCACCTCCCTGTTCCTCTCTTCCATTGCCCTTCTCATCCTGCTGGCCATCGCCCTCACCTCCAACGACTGGGCCGAGCACAGGCTGGGCGCCGGCCTGTGGAAAAACATCCAGCGCTTCAACTACCTTGCCTTCATCCTCGTGCTTGCCCACTTCATCCTCCAGTCTCGGGGCCTGCCCTATCTTTCCGCCTCCCCATCCGGCCTGAATTTGGCCGAGCTTGCGCTACTGCTTTTGGGCATCCTCACAATCCTGCTGCAGCTGGCTGGCTTTGTCACCATGCGCAGGCGCCGCGCCCAGTCCGAGGAAGAGAAAAGCGCGGCAGGCGGGGCATCAGGCGCCTGAATGCCGCCGAGCTTCCCGGCCATAAAGGCAGCCGCCCAGTTTTAGTTCAGGGCAGAGCGCCGTCTGGCCGGCTGCCGGCTGCCCGCCGTCTTGTTTTAAAATCTCCTCTCCGTCTGCCCATCCATGGCCCGCCGCCGCTCGGTGCAGCAGACAGCAGCAGACATCCGCTCCCTCAAAATACAGGGGGCGCGCCGCATCGCCGCAGCCGCCCTGGGCGGCCTGCAGGCGGCAGCCCAAGCCTCCCATGCGCGCACGCCAAGCGCCTTCTACGAAGACCTGCTCGCAGCAGCCCGTCTTCTCGAATCCACCCGCCCAACCGAGCCCATGATGCGCAACGCGCTGGAAGAGACTCTGCGCTTTGCGCTTGCAAGCTCGCGCACCCGCCCCTCCTCATCACTGCCTGCGCTGAAAGCCGCTCTCATGCGCCATGAGCGGCGGCTGCTTGGGGAAATGGAGAAATCCGCAAATTCAATAGCCAAATTCGGCGCGGCGGAAATACCTCACAACGCGCGCATTCTCATCCACTGCCATTCCACCACCCTCATGCGCGTGCTTGTCGCGGCGCAGAAGGCCGGCAAGCGCCCGTCCGTAACATGCCTTGAAACCCGGCCTCTCTATCAGGGCCGCCTCTCCGCGCGTGAGCTGTCCGCAGCCGGAGTAAAAACTTCTCTGGCAGTGGATTCTGCCGCAGGCTCGCTCATGAGCCAGACAGACCTCGTCCTTGTCGGCGCCGACGCCATCACGGCGGAGGGGGACCTCATCAACAAGGTGGGCACCAGCACGCTTGCCCAATTGGCCCACATGCATTCTGTGCGCTTTTTGTGCGCCGCCGAGACGTGGAAATACGACCCGCTCACAAGGCTTGGAAGGCGCGAGCCTATCGAGCAGCGCGACTGGCGCGAGGTGTGGGGCAGCGGGCTCTATGGGCAGGAGAAAGGAAAGAACTTGAAAAAGCCCTCCAAGCTCTCCATACTCAATCCAGCATTCGACCGCACGCCCGCCCGCTATGTTTCGGCCTACATAACAGAGGAGGGCCTGCTGCCGCCCGCGCAGGTGGGCATAATGGCCCAAGCCAAGCTCAATGCCATCCATCCGAGGTGAACGAAATGGTCCAGTCATCGTATCGCAAAGTCAAGGAAGAGGTGTTCCACCTCAAGCGGCTCACGCTCAAGCCAAAGTGCCTTGACGTCATGGCCGGCGGGCTTGTGGTTGTGCTCAATGCCGTGTATGCGCAGCAGAACGACATCTACACGGGCTACCGCGTCATCCTGCGCCGCAATCGGCGCGAACTGACGGCCATGGTGGATTTGTCAAACGATTTGGTCAAGGCGGGCGAAATAGGGCTGTTCGAGGAGGTGTCAAAGGCCCTTGGCGGGCCTGCGCACGGGGCAGTGGAGCTTGAGCTCACCAGCAGGCCGCAGTCAATAGAATACATCAAGGCCAAGCTTGACGGCCACACTCTCAGCACGCCGCAAATCCGCACCATAATAGACGACACCATGGGCAACCGCCTCTCCGAGGGCGAGCTTGCCTCCTTCATGACCGCGTGCTACATACGCGGCATGAACGAGGACGAGGTGGTGGGCCTCACGCAGTCCATAGTGGCCACCGGCGAAACCCTCAAAATCGGCAAATCGCCCATACTCGACAAGCACTGCATAGGAGGGGTGGCCGGCAACCGCACCTCCATGGTGCTGGTGCCCATAGTCGCCGCAGCCGGCTGCTACATCCCCAAAACATCCTCGCGCGCCATCACGTCCGCAGCAGGCACTGCTGACGTGATGGAGACTCTGTGCCAGGTCAGCCTTCCCATCCGCGACATGGAGAAGCAGGTGCGCTCAATCGGCGGCTGCATAGTGTGGGGCGGGGCAATCAACCTGGCTGCCGCGGATGACAAGCTCATCAAAGTCAGAAATCCGCTCTCGCTTGACCCCAAGGGCGTGCTGCTCTCCTCAATTCTGGCCAAGAAGAAGAGCGTGGGCGCGCAGTACTGCGTCATCGACATTCCCGTGGGCCGCGGCGTCAAGCTCAACGACATGACAGAGGCCCGCTCGATGGCGCGCGACTTCATCTCCCTTGGCAAGCGCCTGGGCATCACAATCGAATCCCTGATTACCAACGGCGAGGACCCCATAGGCAACGGCATCGGCCCTTCCCTCGAATGCCGCGACGTGCTGGCCGTGCTGGAAGGCAGCGGACCCCATGATTTGCGCGACAAGTCATGCCAGTTGGCAGGCACGCTGCTTGAGCTGTCGGGCAAGGCGAAGAAGGGGGCCGGCTATGCCATTGCAGCCTCCATGCTTGACAATGGCAAGGCGCTGGCCAAGTTCAAGCAAATCGTGGAATGGCAGGGCGGGGATGCCCGCAAGCTCAACTCCCACTCAGTGCCCATCGGCAGCTGCCACCACCGCATAATCGCCACCCGCTCGGGGCGCGTCTCGCACCTTGACAACAAGCTGCTCTCCCGCATAGCCAGAGCCTGCGGCGCGCCTCTGGACCGGGGGGCCGGCGTCTATTTGCACATGGAGAAGGGCGACATGGTCAAGGCCGGCGCGCCCCTCATGGATTTGTATGCGGAGAGCGAGGGCAAGCTGGAAGTGGCCCTCAAGGTGTTCAACACATATGAGGCCGTGGAGATGGAGAAAGTGGTGCTCGACAGCCTGAGGGAGTGAGCGGTTGAAAAGGAAGAAAACCCCATCCGCTGCCCAAGCGCAGATTTCCAGCATCCTTGAGCGCAATGCCCGCGTGGAGGCGGACAAGGCATGGGAGCTGTCTTGGAGTCGGCGCTGCCTGATTGCCCTTGCCACCTACGCGGTCTCACTTGTTTTTCTTCTTATGAGCGGCTCACCAAATCCCTATCTGGTGGCAGCCGTTCCCCCGGCGGCTTATCTTCTGTCCACGCTCACGCTCCCGTTTGTAAAAGAATGGTGGCTGAAAAGCGCCTATAAAAGATAGAATGTCGCAGGCGGCTTTTTCTTTTTGAAAAATTTGGAGGAGGAGGGATTTGAACCCACGAACACCTAAGTGACAGGATGTCTCAAGCAACAATCTGCTACAAGACCGTGACTCCGGAAAGGACATCACCCGCACCGGGCCCGGGTATAATTCGGGCACTGCCGAGGATAGTTCTTTTTCCGGGGTTTTTTGCCCTCCCTCAACGGCGCTTGCGCGCCGTTGGGGCACCGCCGGCTCCGACGAGCCGGCGATTGCCGGGCAAAAAAGCCCTCTGAGTCCTGCGCATTTGACCAGGCTTTGCTACTCCTCCGAAGAATAATACAAATGCTGGAATTTTTAAACATGCCCGGCCCGGCGCCGCCCATCTATTGCGCAGTCGCGTTGGGCAGGTGGCAGCTGCTGGTCTGGTTTGACTGGAGGGTGCCCCTGCCGTTCAGCGCATCAGAGAATTCCTGCGCGCTGCCCGGGCCGACCAGGCTCGCGCCGCTTATGAAGAAGGTGGGCGTGCCGTAGATTCCGGCCGCATGGCCTGCATCCAAATCGCGCTGCACGGCTTTGGCGGCAGAAGTGGAATTGGATGCCATGCAGGAGTCGAATTTGGCTGCATCAAGGCCGAGAGTTTGGGCCATCCTGTCCAGATTGGCCACAGAATGGTCGGCATCAGCAAACAGCGCGTCATGGTATTGCCAGAACCTGCCCTGCTCATCCGCGCAGAAGGCCGCCTGAGCTGCCAGGAAGCTGTTCGGGTGCGTCGGGATTGGGAAAGCCCTGAACTCCAGAGCCACTTCCGGATGCTGGTCAAGGAACTGCTTCAGCGGCAACTGCGCCGAGCGGGTGTATGGGCAGGAGAAGCAGCCGAATTCCACCATCACTATGCGCCCAGTGCCGCGCACCGGCCCCGCTCCGGGCTGCACTGCCGTAAGCGTTGCAGCCCCTGGCTTGAGCACGGCGTCAAACACGCAGAAGGCCGACGAGTCTGGGCCGTTGCAGTTTCCATAAGCCCAGTAGTTGTAGACTGCAATGGCGGAGTAAATCATGCTGCCAAAGAAGAGTATGGCGAAGAGAAGGGAGAGGATGCTGAAATGCTGATGAACTGCCCTCGCCACTGGGGGCGAGCGCTCAAGCAGGCTTGCAATCAGGGTTGCCTTGATGCGCTCGTCCAGCTTGCTTTCGCACGGGCGCAGGGTGAGGGTGCGGCCCACGCAGCCCAGAGCCTCGAAAAAAAGGGCGCGGTATTTGGCGGAGAATATGCCCAAAACTGCGAAAACAAAGAGGGCGACAAAGCACAGGACCATGGGAATCACGATGGAGGAAACGTCATGCAAGCGCGCTTATCTTCCCAAGCGCCTCGCCGAACTTCCTTACTTGCTCCTCATCATTATAAACATGCAGCGAGGCGCGCACGCTGCCCTCCACTCCCAGCCGCTTTGCTATCGGCATGGCGCAGTGGTGGCCTGAGCGGCAGGCGAAACCGAACCTGTCAAGCATGACTGCCACCTCGTGGTGAGCCACCTTGCCCATGTTGAATGCAAACAGGGCGCAGGCCTTTTGGTCCGCAGCCTTCGGGCCATAGAGCAGGGCCTTTGGCTGCGCTGCAAACACTTCCAGCATTGCCGCAACAAGCTTTTTCTCATGGCTTTCGATTTCATTGTATCCTATTTTGTTAATCACGTCCAGAGCCGCGCCCAAACCAATCCACTCGGCCACGGCAGGCGTGCCCGCCTCAAAGCGCTCCCTGTTCTCCAGCAGCGTATAACCTTCCAGGCTTGCCTCTCTTATCGTCCCGCCGCCAACAAACCATGGGGTGAGGGGCGCGCCCTCCCGATGATAGAGCGCGCCGATGCCTGTGGGGCCGAAGATTTTGTGGCCAGAGAAAGCGACGTAATCCGCCGGCAATTTGGAGAGGTCGAGCGGATGGTGGCCTACATATTGCGCGGCATCTAGGAGGATGAGAGAATGATTCTCTTTCGCTGTTTTCACCAATTGCTCAATCGGCTCTTTTGCTCCCAGCACGTTGGAGCAGGCGGTGAGGGCAACCAGGCGCGTGTTTGGGGTAAGGACGGATTTGAGTTTTTCAGCCGAGAGTTTTCCCTCCTCATCAGCCCGCAGTATTTTCACTTTCACCCCTTTCTCTTTCAGGCGCAGCCATGGCAGCAAGTTCGAGTGGTGCTCAATCGAGCTGACCACCACCTCGTCGCCAGCTTTCCACTCAAGGCCGAGCGCCACCCCATTAATCGCCTCTGTAGTATTGCGCACCTGCACGAATTCGCTCTCTTTTGAATGGAAGAATTTGGCCAGCTTTCCATACACTGCCTCATACTCTTCTGATGCCTGCTTGGTGTATTTGTGCGCGCCGCGGTGGATGTTGGCCCTGTAATTGGAGTAGAACTCCTCCATCTTGGCCCGCACCTGCTTGGCCGTAAGGGAGGAGGCTGCCGAATCAAAGTAAGCCGGGTTTTTCGGCGCGTCGAATAGGGACGAAACATCCATGCCCTCCCTATGCTTTTTGGGGTTTATAGACGTTGCTGGATGGTGCGGGCAGGGATTTTTCCTGCCCGCGGGCGGGGGCGGGATTTTAATTCCTATGACTCCATACTCCCTCTGTCGATTTTTGGGGCTATGTGCTAACCTGGTATGCTTCCGCGTTCGGGACGCGGCGGTCTGGGTTCAAATCCCGGTAGCCCCAATCGGCCTTTTTTATGAATACAAAAATTATCTCCGTGCGAAAAAAGGCACGCTGCGAAAAAACAAACGGCATTCATTCCCCCAGAATCTTGACGCTCCCATCCCGCTTGCCGAAAATCACCATATCGGCCGGCCTTTTCGCAAACAGCCCGTTCTCCAGCACGCCCTCGATGGAGTTGATGGCGTCCTCCAGTTTGGCGGGTTTTGGAATCTCACCGAAATCGGCATGAAACAGCCAGAAGCCGTTGTCTGTAATGAAAGGCGAGCCGTCGGCATTTTGGCGAAGCTCCACCGATTTTGCCCCGAGCCCTTTCAGCCCGTCTTCCACCCTTTTTTTCGCAAAGGGGAGGAATTCCACAGGCACGGCCTTGTCAAGCCTCCTGCTCTTCTTTCCCATGTCGGCAATAATCAGCAGCCGCTTGGCGAGGTAATCCACTATCTTCTCGCGCGTGGACGCGCCTCCATAGCCCTTGATGAGCCTCCGCCGGCCATCCACCTCATCGGCCCCGTCCACAGCCAAATCAACAGGAGCCACAGAATCCAAATCAGCCACAGCAAGGCCCTGCGCGCGCGCCAGCTCTTCGCTTTTTTTCGAAGTGGCCGCGCATTTGAGCTGCAGATTGTTTTTTTTCGCATGCTCTGCCAATAAGGAGATGAAAATGTCTGCAGTGGTGCCGCTGCCCAAGCCTATGCTCATGGAGGCAGGCACGAATTTGAGGGCCTCCTTGGCTGCGGCGAATTTGGCCGTCTCCGCCCAAGGGGGCGAATTGGGGGATGGCTTGGACATGGGAGAAGAACGAAAGCAAGGATTTTATGGCCGTAGGTAGCGCCCAGATGCTTGCGCTAAGAGGCTTGAAATAAAAAATCAGAATAGGAAAAATCTACCAGTTGCCCATGAGGCGCAGTGAGCCCTTGAGGACGTACAGCACGCCCAGCACCAGAGCCATGACCGGCAGGGTGATGTAGCCGAAGCCGAAGAGCAGCAGCAGTATGCCCATCGCGACCGCGAAAAGCGCCTTGCCGCGCCCGTACGGGTGGGGCTCAGGCCCGCAGCTGCATGCCATCTCGCCGCATTCCGGGCATGCCATGCTCATCTTGCCCATCTTCTTTTTTGCCATGAATTTCACCCCATTCTCGTCGAGCGGGGCGGGCATTCCCGTCCATCCGCCGGATGGCGAGCCGACAGCGGGGAGCTATATAAAGGCATGGGCTCCAACCCAATCCCATGGCAACTATTCCCATTTCCTCCCCTAGTGGCGGCCCGCCGCCGGCAGGTTCAGCCCCCTCGCGGGTGTGCATTATCTACGCCTATCCCTCCCTGTCATCGGGCCATGGCCCGCGCATTTTGCAGACAGTGCAAAAAGCCCTTGCAGAGAGCGGCACGCCAGTCGACCTCATCGACCTCTACCGCGAGGGCTTCAATCCTGTGATGAGCGAGGTCGAAGTGGCCCAGTATGGAAAGAGCCTTCCTCCTGATGCCGCGTCTGCGCAGGCCAAGCTGGCTGCCTCCGAGGCATGGGTGCTGCTCTATCCTGTGTGGTGGTCCACTCCGCCCGCAATCCTCAAGGGCTTTTTCGACCGCGTGCTCACGCCCGGCTTTGCATTCAAATCAGAGAGCAGGGGAATCCAGCCCATGCTGGAGGGCAAGCGCGCCCTCGTGGTGCGCACGTTCGCAAGCTCGGCATTGCAGGAGCAGCGCTTCGGCATGGTTGCGCAGGGCTTTATGGAAAAGGCGGTGCTTGGCGCCTGCGGCGTGCGCGTGGTTACGGTGGACATCTATTCTGTCGACTCTCTGGCAGAATCTGCATTTGCCCACACCCTCCTGCAGATTTCCGGAGCCTCCCGCCGGCTGCTCTCGCGGCCCAGCGTTGTGCCCAATTATTTGCGCTCCATCTCGGCCCCCTACCTTCCCCCTCTTGAGCAGAAGCCCCGCCTGCCTGTGAATACAGAAGGCGAGGAGCGCATCGAGCTTTCTGAGGAGGCAAAATCGGATTTGGAATATTTCAAAAGCGCGCGCAGGCAGGCGCGCGAAGCGGTGCACCGCAAGGCCGATGCGCGCTCGGGGGGCAAGCCGGCGCAGAAAGGAAAAAACCGCGGCTTTTTCGGACAGGGCCGGGGCGGAAATGAAAGAGGCTCTTTTGGCCGGGGAAGCGGCGAGCGCGGCCAGTTTGGTTCTGGCCGGGCGGGCGGCGAGCGAGGCTCGTTTGGCGCAGGCCGCGGAAGCAATGAAAGAAGCTCGTTCGGCGGACAGGGGCGGCCCCAAGGCGGCCAATCCGGCGGGCAGGCCGGAGGTTCGGGCTTCGGGCGCAGGCCTCAGGGGGGGGCAAAATCAGCAGGGCCGGCCAAACAGCGGCGGCCAGTCAGGCGGGCGCCCCAACTGGTCTGGCAGGCATGGCAAGCGCAGGCGGCACTAGCTCTTTTTCGTCATCCCCCGCATTTGCGCACGTCATCAAAGGCAGCTTTATAAATTCAAAATCCCTAATTCTATTCGGTCCTGGGCGTGGATGGCGCCCCGAGCAAAGCGATGAAAAGGCTGTCAACAGCGCTCCAGGCCACGAACAAAATCACAAAACATCATACAAAAAGCATCATAGCAAATCAAGACGATTAGAGCGTCATGCTCACAAAAGAGCCGAAAAGAGAGGGGCACCCCAATGGGTCAAATCAGCCTGCAAGTCGTGCCCAACTCTTCGGTCCAAGCTCTGGAATTCCTGGCCCCTCTGGCCGCAAACCGAAATGGTCCCGCTTCGGCACCGATTTTGAAGGTGCGCCTGAAGCAAAAGGCCCAAGGAGGCCGCGCCAATCTGGCGCTGGAGAAATGGCTGTCGGCGCTGTCCGGCTTTCCCGTGCGCATCGTGCGGGGGCATGCCGGCCGGCGAAAGACGGTCGCCTTCTCTCGGCCGGAGGAGGAGTTCCTCCAAGGCCTGCGTGCCGGGCTTGCGCGTGAGCAGGAAGGGCAATAAGCCCCGCCCAATTCGTTCTTCTTATGCCCTGATGCTTTCACATCAGGTGAAATCATATGGGAAAAACATACATAGATACCGTGAAATACATAGTTTATGCAAACGTCGAAATCGGCGGACTGGTCGAGAAGCCCGACGTGGTCGGCGCCGTGTTCGGCCAAACGGAAGGCCTCTTGGGCGACGAGCTTGACTTGCGCGAGCTGCAGAAAAACGGCCGCATAGGCCGCATTGAGGTCGACCTCAGCCCGCGCGGGGGCAAATCAGTGGGCAGAATCAAGCTGCCCTCCTCCCTTGACATGGTGGAGACCTGCATTCTGGCCGCCGCGCTTGAAACAGTGGACCGCGTGGGCCCGTGCGAGGCCCACCTCTCCATCGACAAGGTGGAGGACCAGCGCTCCACCAAGCGCAAGGTGCTTGTGGACAGGGCCAAGAATCTGCTCAAGAATCTGCTGCTCAACGAGATTCCTGAAAGCAAGGAGATTTCCGAGCAGGTGCGCTCTGAAGTGAAAACCGCCGAAATAGCCGAATACGGCCCAGAGAAGCTGCCCGCAGGCCCGGGCGTGGCCGACGCAGACTCCATCATTTTGGTGGAGGGGCGCGCGGACGTCATCAATTTGCTCAAGAACGACATCTCCAACGTTGTCGGCGTGGGCGGGGCAAACGTCGCCCCATCCGTGGCCAAGCTGTGCCAGGAGAAGGAAGTGACAGTCTTCCTTGACGGAGACAGGGGAGGCGACATCATCCTCAACGAGCTTGCGCGCATCGCGGACATTGACTTCGTGGCGCGCGCGCCCACTGGCAAGGAAGTTGAGGAGCTCACGCGCAAGGAGCTTATCAAGTGCCTGCGCTCGAAAATCTCGTTCGAGCAGGGCTCGACAGGCCCGGGGCAGGAGGAGAGGCAGAACGGCCGCTACCGCCCGTCTTTCAACATGGCCCGCGAGAGGCCTGAGCGCGGCGAGAGGCGCGAGAGTTACGGCTCTCCTGCCTCTGCATACAATGCGCCCTCTTTCGGCTCGCAAAGCCAGGCCGCATTTGCCCCCTCGCATGGCGCTGCGCCGTCAGGCGCTCCGGCCCAGCAGAATGCCTGGGGCTCGGACCGCCGCCAAGGTTCCGCCTATTCCACCCGCTCCGGAGACACGGTGAGCGGTCGCGGAGGGCGCGAGCGCGGCAGCCGCATGGGCGGGCAAATGCCCCCATCCGACTCCTCGATTGTGTCGCAGGTGGCTGAAGCGGTTCCAAGCGGCCAGCGCTACGGGCGGCAGACGAATGAGAGCATGCAGGCAAGCATGAATGCGCCGCCAGCCAGCGCTCCATCATTTGCAGACTCCGCTCCGAGCGCTCCGGCCATGCCTTCCGCTCCAGAGCCTCCGCCTGTGGCTGAGCCCCCGGCCGCTCCCGTCGTGCCAGCCCTCACAGAAGTGCCCGGCCCTCTCATGAACGCGCTCGGCGAGCTGGAAGGCTCGCTCAAAGCCCGCTTCTATGCAGAGGACCTCTCCATTCTCAAGGAGGTTCCGGTGCGCGACATGATTCGCACGCTGGAGGGAGAGCCAAGCGTGTATGCGGTTGTGTTCGACGGCATCATCACGCAGCGTTTGGCCGATTTGGCCGAGGGCAAGAAGGCCGCTGTTTTGCTTGGGGCGAAGCTGGGCAACGTGTTCCGCAAGCCGGCGGGCGTGCTGCTGCATACGAAGAATTAGACTGAGGCGGGGCTCATGCCCCCCTCCCTCCTTTTTAATTTCGTCTTTCTTTATTCATCCTATAGGGGCTCGTAGTCGAATGGTTAAGACGCCTGCTTGACATGCAGGAGATTCGGAGTTCGATTCTCCGCGGGCCCAATTATTATTTCATCTTCTTTTATGTCGTGTCAGTCGGTCAAACAGTTGAAATGAAAAAATCTACCAAGGCTTGCCATCTAATTCTATTGAGAACCAACGAATCCAACGACTTGGCAAATCAACACATTGGTTAATCGCCTGCAGTTACATGTTTGCCAAGTTTCCCGCTGTAACACTGATCCCTCAAATCAACAGTTGAGATTTTTGCGCACCAATCATAGGTTTTGGTTCCTAGTCGCGACCCAACGATCGAATAGCAACTGTCCTTCGTTGAAATATCTGAGACATATTGGCAGTAGTCTTCAACACCTCCAGAGCTACCATAATACATCGCCCATGCAGAATGAAGGATTGTGCTACCACTTAAGCAAGAATCTTTCAGAGAAGTGTCGCCAGATATCATTAAACAACACGATGTATCGCTAGAACCTGTTTTTCCATTTTGATAATAACATTCTTTCCTTCCTTCAGCAGTGCTAATCTTATCACAGTTCGTGTCTTTACAATAGACGTTAGCTTGCGGAGAGACTACTGGTTCAGCAACAGGCACAGTTACGATTTCGATTTTTGGCGGTACGGGTTTTAGTGCACAAACCGTGCCATTTGGAATATATCCGCTTGAACACCCACATTGCGTTGCATTGTCAACGAGATTTCCATCTTCGCAATATTTTGGTTTATTCGATGAGCAAGCACCGGCCGTCGTTCCATCTGAACAGGACTTAAAACAGTTTCCATAAATTATTGTTTCTCCCGCTTGGCATCCACATTTGACTGTATAATCAATCAAATATCCAGCACTACAAAATTTTGGCTTGTTAGTTGAACATTGCCCATACTCTGTTCCATCCGAGCATTTTTGCTTTGGGCAGTCAGAGAGCGTAGCTACTATTGTTCCATCGGGGCAAATAGTCGAATTTAGCGCACTTATTGAATCATTCAAACTGGTGTCCATACTGTTGGATACGTTCTCATAATTCAGGCTAGTATCCGCTGCTTCTAGTTCAACTATTGCGGATGTAGCATCCTTAGTCGTGCAACCTGCCAAAAAGACTGAAAGCATCAGGAGAACGAAAAGATATGCGCGCAAGCTATCAAGCTCCGCTCACCAAAGGGCTCGTATAGGCCTTGGGGATGGCATACAAAACATGCTCATGAATGTAGTTCATCCGCAGCACGACTTCCCCGCCAGTCTCGGTGCATACCTCTACTTTAAGGCTCTTGAGCTTCTCGGCGGTGGGGGCGGAACCAAAAATCTGCTGGATGAACTGGCGGACGTTGAGCAGCTCGACACCGGCGATGCGGCCCTGCTTGTCCAAATCAATATTGATGTGCTGGTTAATCTCCAAAGTCTCCCAAGCCTTGCGGCTGGACAGATGCATGTAGAAGGCATTGGCCTGCTGGTCGTATTGCGCCAGTTTGCTCATACGCTCACCTCTTGAGTATGCGTTTCCCCCTTGATATATCTTCCTGTCTGATGCGGTTGGAACGCCAGACCGAGACGATGCGGACCTGGCCGTTGGAAACGACGATGTAAGTATGGTAGTGGTCCCCTCTCTGGGGGTAATAGACCTCGAATTTGCGCTCATTCCCGGTTTCACACATCTGCTCGCAGATGGCGGCCGGCACCTCTTTCAGGTCGGCTTTGAGCGCGGTTTCGCTCATCTGGCGGAAAAGCAGCTGGTCTTGGGCGTGTTCGGTAAGGACGATAGTCTTGCCCGCGATGAGCTTTTGAAAAGCTCTTGGGTCCAGAGCAGTTGCACTCATGTAAAATAGATTGACCGCTTAATGCATATGGATTTGGAGAGGGCAGGTTTCCACTGGTTTTCAGGCATCGGGTTTGAATGGGCGCACCTCCCGAGCCCTTAAAATCTCTCTTTTCCATTATCCCCTTATGCCCCCTCTCCACGAGCGTTTGATGGAGCTGGCCGTCTCCCGCGGCTTCCTCCTGCCCTCGGCCGAAATATACAATGCGCCGGGCGGCTTCTATGACTACGGCCCGGCCGGCGCGGCCCTCAAGCGCCACATACAGGAGCAGTGGCGCCGCATTTTCATAACCGAGCCCGGATTTCTTGAAATAGAGAGCTGCAACGTGCTTCCACAGGCAGTGCTGGTCGCCTCCGGCCATGTGGAGCATTTCGCAGACCCTGTAACAGAATGCACAAAATGCCATCAACGCTATAGGGCAGACCATCTTTTGGAGCAGAAAACCCTCTCCTCATGGGCCGGCCTCTCCCCATCAGACCTCAATGCCGGAATAAAGGAGCACAAGCTTGCCTGCTCAAATTGCAAAGGCGAATTGGGGCCGATAGCTTGGGTGAACCTGATGTTCCCCACCTACATAGGCGCAGGCATAGAGAACCAGGCATTTTTGCGCCCTGAAACCGCGCAGGGAATGTTTCTTGACTTCAAGCGGCTTTTCGTGCAGCAGGGCAGCAAACTTCCTCTCGCAGTGGGCCAAATCGGCCGCTCGTATCGCAACGAAGTGTCCCCCCGCCAAGGCTTGATTCGCAGCCGCGAATTCTCGCAGATGGAATTGGAGTATTTCTTCAGCCCAATGCAGGACAAAATAGAAGGGTTTGAGAAAATAGAGAATGAGACTGTGCGGGTTCTTCCTCCCACAGACGGAGACGCGCCTTTGGCTGTCGAAGACGTCTCACTGCGCGATGCTGTTTCACGCGGCTATTTCCCGAATGAAATACTTGCTTACATGGTTTATTTGGAAGACCGCCTCTACCGCTCATTGGGCATAACGCACGGCAAATACCGCTTCCGCGTCATGCCCCGCGACGAGCTGCCCCACTACTCGAAAGGAAACGTTGATTTGGAGGCGGAAACCTCGTATGGGTTTATCGAGACTTCGGGAATAGCCTACCGCACTGACTTCGACCTCTCGCAGCATGCGAAGCACTCCAAGCAGGACCTTTCCGTGTTCGTGGATGAGGAGAAAAAGCGCCTCATTCCTCATGTAGTCGAGCCCTCCATGGGCGTGGACCGCACGCTGTGGTGCGTGCTTGAGAGCGCGTATAGGCCTGCAGGCAACGGCAAAGAGTGGGAATGGTTCGCATTCCCCCCCCGCATAGCGCCTTTCGTGGCCGGAGTGTTTCCGCTCATGAAAAAGGACGGGCTGGACGAATTGGCGCAAAACCTGACAGCCGTCTTGCGCGCCGCAGGCCTCGAGGTCTATTACTCCCAGTCAGGCTCAATAGGCAAGCGCTATGCGCGTGCGGATGAAATCGGCGTGCCTTACTGCATCACCATAGACTACGAGACAAAGGAGAAGGCTCACGAGGCCGGCGGGCCTACCGTCACCATCCGCTACCGCGACGACGGGCAGCAGGAGAGGGTGGAAATCAGCGAATTGGCCGCGAAACTGCTCCAGCTCGTCAAGTCAGACAAGGTCAGGAAAGAGTGAGGCGGCCTGCCGGCGCACTCATGCAGGCGCCGGAACTTCCACAGTCGTGACCAGGCGCGTGCCCTGGCGGGCCCGCACTTCTTTCAACTCGTCTTTGGAGATGCATTCCAGATGCAGCTCGATGGCCTCCTTGAGGTTGGCTATGGCCTCTTCGATGGAATGGCCCTGCGAAGCGACATCCAGCTCCGGGGACCAGCTGGAATACGATTGGCCGTCGCGGAACGCCACCACGGAGAACCCCATCAGTTTCATGGACAGTAAACGGAAAATTATATTTATAAAGACCAGACCTGCCCTTAAGCGCATGAAAGCCCCCGTCGTTTCTGGGAAAGAAGTCCTCAAGGCTCTTCAAAAAGAGGGATTCAGCATCGTCCGGCAGCGGGGCAGCCATGCCCATCTGGAAAAGAAGGATGGCCTGAGGACGCTTCACGTGACCGTGCCGCTGCATGGCAACGAGGACCTCAACCCCTTCGTCCTCAAATCGATTGCCAGGCAGGCGGGCTATGAGTTCGAGGCGTTCGCGAGGCTGTTCGGGCGCTGACCGTGCGCTGCCGCGACGACGGGCAGCAGGAGAGGGTGAGAATCAGCGAGGCGGCCGCCAAACTGCTTAAATTGGCGAACGAGGGCAGGGTCAGGAAAGAGTAGAGGCCGCCCAGCAGGCTCTTTTCTCCGGATGCCTTGTTTCAAAATCATTAAATACATGATTATATGGAATAATAGACATATACTCAGAGCGAGGAGCAGATATGCTGGTTTTCAAGGACTTGAATGTCGGAAAGGTTGCCAATGCGCTGGCGCACGTCAACCCCGTCACGCTGGCCAAATTCGTGTCCACCTACGTTTATCACGAGTGGCAGATTGACCGGCAGAACAAGAAAGGGATTGTCGCGCCTACCCAGATGCACATTGAACTCACCACCTTCTGCCCCAAAAGGTGCGAAGGCTGCTACATCCCCCTGACCGACAAGCTTGACCCGCAGGTCATGAGCAAGAAGACGGCCCGCGAGGCGGTGCGCCGGGGGCTGGCCGCCAAAATCCGCATCTACCACCTCCTCGGAGGGGAACCAGTCTCTGAAAATACCCTGCCGCTCATCCAGATGCTGGTGGAAAGCTATCCTTGGGCGGCGTTCTATGTGTGCACCAACGCCTCCTATCTGGCGCGCCATGGCGATTCAGCGGGCGTGCTGCTGAAGGCCCACAACCTGAGCATGAATCTGAGCGTGGACGGGTTTAAGGCCACCAGCGATTCCATCCGCGGCCGGGGGTCGTATGCGGACGTTATGGGCGCCGCCAGCCGGCTGAGGGAGCTGCGCTGCTTCTTCGGAGCCACCGCAGCCGTGCTGCCTGGGAATTTCGACGAAATCCTCTCGCCGGATTTCCTCATGCATCTGAAAGAGCGGGGGTTCTCCTATCTCTTCTATTCCACTTCGCACTCGTCCGAGCTGATTCCGCAGATGGAGGTTCTCGCCAAGGGGGGCTTCTATAGGAAAAGCCCCCTTCCTCTCTATGTCAATGCTCTGGGAAACCTCGGCAATTTCTCCCCGAACTCGTGGGCGCGGCTGGCCTATGTCGCCAAGAACGGGCAGGTGCTCAACGACAGGCAGGAACGCGTGGTGGTGGGGGACCTGGAGGTTGTGCACCAATTGGGGAGCATGCCGCAGTGGGCGAAGAAGTACCGGGCGCAGGGGATGGCCGGAAAAGCTCAAGCGGCCTATGAAATGACCGAAAAGACGGCATATCGCCTCGAGGAGGCGGAAGCGGCCCCCTACCTTTTTTAACCCCCCTTTCCCATATAGAAGCAGCTGCTTTCCCCGAGTCCATCTGCCGCGT
>JAKAME010000002.1:0-15023 GCA_021813025.1 Microcaldota archaeon | reverse complement strand
GCGTCAAGCGGGGAGGGGGTCAGGAGGAACGTGGAACTGGGGGGGAGGGGCGAAGCCCCGCCCCGCGGTTTCGCAGCAATGACCCTATGAAAATTGAGGTGAGCGTGTATGTCGAAGGCTTACGTAAAGTACGAAATGCCCAAAGAGCTGACGGCGAAAGTGCTTGAGGCCGTCACGGTGGCCAACGATTCGGGCCGCGTGCGAAAAGGGGCGAACGAGACCACCAAGAGCGTGGAGTCAGGCTCCGCCCAGCTTGTCATAATCGCCGAGGACGTCGAGCCGGAGGAAGTGGTCCTCCACCTGCCCGGCCTGTGCGCCGAGAAGGGCGTGGCCTATGCCTATGTTCCCACCAAGAAGGAGCTGGGCGCGGCAGCCGGCCTGCCTGTTCCTTCCGCAGCCATGGCAATCGAGAAGCCGGGCAACGGGGCCGAGATGCTCAAGGCCATCGTGGACAAGGTGCGCCCGCTCGCGGGAGTGAGCGCCTCTGCCTCGGCCCACAAGCCGGAGAGGCACGAGAAGGCCGAGAAACCGAAAGCGGCCGGCCAAGAGACCGGCGCGCCGTCGGCCAAGAAGCCGGCGGGCGAGGCCAAGCCTCCGCGCGAGAAAAAGCCCAAAGAGGCCAAGGCGTAAAGCCGCCCCAAGTCGGAATTTTTTAGGTGATGTTTGATGGCTGGGGTTGACAACGAAGGCATCCCGGTGGAAATCGTCGAGGTGCGCGTGAAAACGGGCATCCATGGCGAGGTCTACCAGGTGCTCTGCAAAGTGATGGCCGGCAAGGACAAGGGCCGCGTCATTCGGCGCAATGTCAAGGGGCCGGTGAGGCGCGGGGACGTCATCCTCCTGCTGGAAACCGAGCGCGAGGCCAAGGAAATCAAGGCCCGCTAGAGGGAGAGCTTTATGTTCTGCACATTCTGCAACCACGAAGTCCCCAAAGGCACCGGCACGCTCTATGTCAAGCGCGACGGCACGACCTATGCCTTCTGCTCCTCAAAGTGCAGGCGCAACATGCTTGACTTGGGCCGCGAAGGGCGGCACATGGAATGGACCGCCAAGCAGGTCGCCCTGATTCACGAGAAGAAGGGCGTGGAGAAGAAGGAGTCGGTGCTGGCCAAGGAAATCGAGGCCAAGCTGGCCGAGAAGAAGGCCAAGGAAGCAGAGGCCAAGGCCGGGGCCAAGAAGTAATTCCTTTTTTGTTTTTAATTTCATTTTCATTCGCATAAAGATGGGGTGTTGAACATGGCGCTCGAACAAACCCTGGTTCTGCTCAAGCCCGACGCCTTGCAGCGCGGGCTGATTGGCAAAGTGGTTGCGCGCCTCGAGGAGCGGGGCTTGCAGCTTGTTGGTTTGAAGATGCTCAAGCTGGATGCGAAAAAGTGCGAGGAGCATTACGCCCATCTTGTCGGAAAGCCCTTCTATCCGGGCCTTGTCTCGTTCATGACTTCCGCCCCCATTGTGGCTCTTGTCGCCTCAGGCCCGGAGGCAGTCAAGGTGGTGCGCGACATGTGCGGCCCCACCAACGCGCGCAACGCCGCTCCCGGCACAATCCGCGGGGATTATTCGCTCTCCACCCAATACAACATCATCCATGCCTCAGATTCTCTTGAGACTGCGCACAGGGAAGTGGCCCGCTTTTTCAAAAAAGAGGAGCTGTTTTCCTACGAGCGCGCGCTTGACAAGCTGACTGCTGCGGCGGACGAGAAGAAGTAGCTTTTTCCCCATCGGGCGGCCTGCCTCTCTCTTTTGGCGCAATCCGTGTTTTGCCGCAGCAGTTATAAGCATCTCCGTCCACTATCCATAACATCAAATTATGGCGGCTGAAAGCATGTGTCTCATAGCTTGGATGAATTATCAGGGAGCTAAGGCAGTGTTCAAGGCATCGGGCAGCGGCAGGGCAGCCGAAGCAATCGCAAAATACTCCAAGGACAAGGACGCCCGTTTCATCACCCGCACCATCCGCCTCTTCGGCGCGCGCAAGGACGGCCAGCTGGCAGACGCCTCACTGGCCTCGCTCTACGAGGCGCGCGCGGGACTGACGAAAAACCCGCTCGACTATTCGAAGGCCTCGGTGCTCTACCGCTCCGCGGCCTCATGGCCGATAACCGAAGAAGAGCGCGCCAGCCTCTACAGCTGCGCAATCTCCTGCGCGGCGCAGGCAAAAAACAAGATTCTGGCGAGCGGAATCATCCGCGTCCTGCGCCGCGACTCCATCCTCTCCTCCATTTCGGCCGAAGGGGCCGCGCCCATCTACAAAGCCAGCTTTTCCCTCAACAAGGCGGGCTTCGAGGTCATGGCCATCGAGCTCTACAATCTGGTGGCTCCCGCGCTCGGCTGCGCAGCTTGGCCCGAAATATACTCGCAGCAGGAATTCTAGGGCCAAGGCCATGCTTTAAAAACTCTTTTTCCCATATCTTTGCTGTCAGCGGCCATAGGAGAAGGGCCACACCCGATCCCATCTCGAACTCGGCAGTTAAGCCTTCTCACGACTGGATCTGTACTGCCTTCTGGCGGGAAAATCGGTTGCTGCTGGCACATAATTTTTCTACTTAGCGAAAGCCGGAAGAGAAGTCAGGTTCCGGCCTGTTTTCTCCGGGCATCTGCTCTTCCTCTTTTTTCTTTTCCATCTTTTTCTTCAGCCAAAAATACACTCCTGCCAGCAGCGCGAGCGCAACCGGAACGGAAAGAATGAAGAACACGGGGTCAAAGCTGACCGGCTGCGCGAAGCTTCCGAAGTCGGCCATGCGCCCGCCCCTAAATCAGCTTAATCAGGCCGCGCCCGATTTCGTTGAGGTCAGCGCCGAACAGCGCGCCCGTCTGGCGCACGAACGTGAATGTTATCGTGAAGGCCACTAAGGGCAGGAACATGCCCTGCAAATAGAAGACGGGCAGGAAAGTCTCAATCCTCGTGCGCAGGGAGCCAATCTGGCTTCCGCTGGCCTTGGCGCTGAACGCCACCTGCAGCAAATCCCCCGACGTCTGCACCACGCCCCCGTCGGACAGGTCAAGCAGCGGCGGGGGGCTGAATCCGGTGCAGAACGAGTGCGTGGGGCCGGGCAGGAGAGTCATCAGCATGGCTATGCTGACGGGATAGACCGCGTAGAAGCCGATGCCAATGGCTATGAGCAGCCCGCCCGCGCCTCGGCTGAGGGGGAAGACGCGCAGCACCAGGCCGGCCTCCAGAATCAGGGGCATGGCGTACTTGATGAGGGTGAGCAGGCGCACCTGGATGTAGTTGAGCAGCAGCAGGTAGTTGATGTGGCCTGTCACGTATTCGAAAAATCCGGTGTAAACCGTCGTGGACCAGCCGCCCAGCGGGTCGGCCCCCAGCGCGTCGGCCTGCAGCCGCCCGACAAGGCGGTAGTAGAAGTTGACGGTGTAGAGGGTGTTGTAGACCTTCTTCTCGCAGTCAATGAGCGTGGTGCTGATGTAGCTTTGGGTGAAGCTGAAAGGCTCGTAGTAGAGGTTGGGGTCGGCCATCTGCGGCTGCGTGGTCTTGTATATGCCGCTCACCGCGTTTATCATCATGGTCCACGTCTGGCCGTATGCGACGAGTATGCAGGCCATGAGCAGGAACGTGACTATGATTTGCATGAATTCTGATTTGGCCCAAGTCTTGAAAGACTGGATGTTGAGGGCCACGCCGAACATGTAGATTAGCGTGGCGCAAAAGAGGGTGATGACTCCCAGCAGCAGCACGGTGCCTGCCAGGGGCCCCTGCGAGCCGAAGATTGTGCTGACGTCATAGGGCTGGCCGGGCAGGCCGCCGGTTCCTGTTATGGAAGTGAATTGCGCGAATGAGAGGCCGGAGAAAACAAGAAGAGAGAAAATGACAATATTGGCAGCTAAACCCGGCGCGAGGCGCGCCCTCTTTTCATCCTCCCGTTTCCCTTCCATCTAAATCATCCGCGTGAGGTTGCTCAAATCCATCTCCGTGCCCATCAGCCTCGACAGCTCCCTCGCAATCTCGATGTAAATCATGAAGTTTATGATGGGCAGCAGCACTGCGGCTATGGAGAACACCATGATTACCTGCGTGGGCCAAATCATCGCCGATGCCATCTTGTCCGAGCGCAGGCTCACCATCTGGTTGGCGGCCGACGGGTCGGGGTCGGTGAAATAGCGGATGGGCGTGCCGGTGGAGGCGGTGCGGGGCGTCCAGGTCCCGTCGGCTTGGGGCTGGCTGTCGTACATCCCCCAATACATGTTGAGAGCCGCGCCCCCGCCTGCCGGGTCTATGGTTCCGCGGAGGCGGTAGATTGAAACCGTTCCCCCCTGCCTCTGCGCGGAATAGCGGGCGCCGTCCGAGCCTACGAAGAGGACCTGGTCCCCCTGCCTGCCCACCACCTGGCTCACGCTCACGCCCCCGCCCGCCCCGTTGAGCGCGGCGCCGGGAGCTATGGAGTCAAGGCCAAGGCCGGAGGGCAGGGTGCCCAGCAGGGCGTCCGAGCCGTAGAGCTGGGCGTTGACGTCCGGAGCGGAATTGGTGATTGCGTCGAGGCTGGTATAGACTATGAGGTCGTTCATCACCAGAATTATGGGGAAGAAGAGCAGGGAGGCTATGGAGAATCCTATGAGCGCGCCGCCGAACTCGCGGCTGGGCGCGAAGCAGCGCAGCAAAAAGCCCAGCGGTATGAAGTAGAACGGCACGGCGGCCATGAGGTAGTCCAGAATGCGCATCTGGATAAGTATCGTGAGATAGGCAATCAGGAATCCGCTCACCCCCACCAGGAACACGTTCTGTATCTGCTGCAGGCCTGCAAGAGGCTCCACCGTATAGCCTATCCCCAGGGGCCTCGACTCCCAAGCTATGCGGAACAGGTATGACATCGCGCCGTTGATTCCAATCAGGGCGGTGAAAAGCACCTCCCCTCTTGCCTTGAGCTTGGAGAGATAGGACTGCGCCGCGCAGTAGGGCGTGGCAACGGTCTTGCCCTGGGGCGTGACCTGCGTGCAGGCCGGAGGCGACTGCCCCAAGCCTCCGTAGAGGAACGAGACGTCCCAGGTGCACATGCCGCCGATGAGGATGACCGCGAACAGCGCGAGGCCCGCAGTGGCGAGGATTTGGAAAAACTCATGCCGCGTCCAGCCCTCGAGGCGCGGGATGCGCAGGGCCCGGCTTATCATGTAAGCCACCACCATGAGGAATGCCGAGGCCAGCAGGCCGAGGAAGAGGACGTGCATCCAGCTCCCGCCCAGCACGTTGGGTATGGCGTCCGGTGAGAAGAGCAGGGTGCGGCAATAGTCAAGGTCAGCCATGGCAATCCCCTATATCAGCCTCTCGAACGCGCTGAAGTCCATCTGCGTGCCCAAGAAGCCCGCCAGCTCCTTGATGAAGGTGAGCACGACAAGCAGGATGAAGAGCGGGATGATGATGGACACCACCAGAATGTAGAAAATCGAAACCTTGAGCATGGCAATGGTGTAGAGTATGAGCAGGGCCACCACCGCAGCGGCGGGCAGCGAGCCGGTGAGCAGCTGCGTGAATCCGAAGAGCATGAGGCCGGCGCCGGGGCTGATGTTGCCCACCAGGTGCTTGACCTCCTCCCACACCCCCTTGCTGGCCAGCTTGAAGTAGCACACGGCCGACTGGCCCTGCGCCGAACTTGCGCTCACGCACTCGCCAAAGGAGGAATAGAACCCGCCCGAAGATGACTGCACCAGCGGGCCCGGCCCGAATTCGGCCTGCAGGTAGCTCTCAATGGCATACGAGCTGACGTTGAGCATGAAGGGATAGACGAAGAAGAAGCCGACTGCTATGGCTATGAGCGCGTCCCCCGGGCGCGGGAAGCCATAGGCGCGCAGGAACAGGCCCAGCGGCAGCAGGATGGAGAGCATCCTGCCCTGTATGAAGAGCAGAAGCCAGGTCTGCACGAACCACTCGCCAGTAGCGACAGAGAGAAGCGAGAGCAGGATGCCCAGAGCGTCGAACAGGGGCCTGAAAGCGGGTGAGAGCGAGAAGGAGATGCCGATGATGCCCGCAGGGCGGAAGTAGGGGGTGATGTTCAGCACCGTGGAGAGGGCGGCGGTGGCGGCAGTCATGGTGCCGAACTCGAGCGAAATGGTGTTGCGCACGGTCTGGGTGAAGCTGATGGCGCGCTGCATCTGCAAAAAGCCCACGCACACCGCCCCGCTTGTGGACGAGCCGCCGGCCCCCTGGCAGGTGGTGATTGTGAATCCGGCGAAGATGAAAAGCACGATGAACGCCGACTTGACCGTCCCGTAGAGCACCTGCTTGGCCCAGGCGGCCACTTTCGGGCCCAGCATGCCTGCCAGCACGTATCCTGCCGCGCCCATGAATGCGTTGAGCAGCAGCACTATGAGGGAGAGGCGGAACCAGCTCATGTCGGGCGGAACGGGCTGGCCCGTGCTGACTGATGTGGAGGCGAAGGGGTCGAGCACGTCAGGCACCTTCCAGCCGAAAATGTCAGCGGCATGCGGCATGGCCGCAAGGCCGAGGAAAAAGAACAAGGACAGGAACGGGACGAGCTGCACCATTCTTGCCCCGTGCTTCTCGAGGCCGGGAATCGCGCGCGCCAAGCCTGCGGCTGCTTTCCGGGCGAACCTTTCCCCGCCCGCAGCCGCCACTCGGCTGCCGCTTTCCCTGCCTTCCGCTGCCCTTTGCCCGAACCTCCCGCTGCCTGCGGCTGCTTTTTGGCCGAACCGGCCATCCATACTTGCAATTCTCTTCTCTTTTTCCATCTAAATCAGCTTTGTAAGCCCGGCGATTTCCACGTCCCCGCCCAAGAGCGGCGAGAGCACCTTGATGAATGCCAGCATGACCATGATGGAGATGAAGGGCGCGATGAGGCTGAAAATCATTATCTTGGCCACGTTGTCAATCACGCCGTTGTAGCCAAGCAGCTCGTCGCCATAGAGAGCCACCCTGATTGCGCCGCCCCAGCCCTCTTTGAGCTTCTCCATGTCGGACTTGGCCGCGCCAAGCATGAGCGCGCGGCTTTTCGCCTGCTCGTCGGCAGCCTGCTGCGGAGCGGACGGGTCCTGCCAGCAGAGGTTTGCGGAGAGCGCGCTTGCGGCATTGACGATGTCCCGCCTCTGCCCGCCGCTCATGCTCTGGCCCACGAACTGCTGGCGGAAAGGCGTGAGGTAGTTGCCTGCCGAATCGCGGCTGTTGGGCCCGGACACGCCGTACCCCTTGCTTGGGTCCGAAGTGCAGCGCGCGTTGTTGGGGTTGCAGTAATAATCCCGCTCGCGGCCCGGGATGGGGTTGCCGTCAGCGTCGCTGGGCGGGCAGCCGAACGCTTTTGCGTTGGCCTGCCCGGTGTCGGTGCGCACGGACCATTTCCACTCGTTGCATTCCTCCCAAGGCTCTATCCGCCCGTTCGCGCTGTACTGCCCCCTAACCCCACCGAATCCAGCGCCGGCCGGCTCGTTATAGCCCGGCCCGCCAACAACCGGCTTTTGCGGCGAGAGCTGGATGCCGCCCATGTCAACCGAAATCGGATAAAGCGTCTGGCCCACCCTCTCCACATAGGCATCAGTCTCGCCGGGGCTTGGCGCCGGCCAGGGGCCTGTGAAGGAGAAGAGCATGCCGTGGAAAAACACGAACATCATGGGATAGACTATGTATGCGCCAAGCGCGATTGCTATGAGCAGCCCTCCCAGCTTGCGGGTGAAGTAAAGCGTGCGCAAAAACAGCCCGAGCGTGAGGAAGAGGGGGAAGAAGGCAAGGTGCAAAAATTCCAGCAAAAACTGCTGGAAGCGTATCACCATCAGATTCTTGTTGGCTATGTCGAACACGAACCCAAGGGTTTCCAGAGGCACCGAGAGGCCTGCCAGGGGCGCGATGTCCAGGTTGCCGGACGGGTCGGGCATGCCCCTGAACGAGAGGCCGATTGAGGATGCCTCGGCCAGCACGGAATTGTAGTTCAGCACGGTTTCTGCCTGCGCCGTGGTGGCTGAGGCAAGGATTTGCAGATAATCCTCGGAGAGGCGGATGTGGCAGGGCCTGTCGTAGAGGGCGTTGGCGGCAGGGGCGCAGCGCGCCATCACATAGCCCTGCCACGACTGCGCCTCCTCCCCTCCCGCGAGGCTGATGCGCGAGACTGCCGCCAGCGAGTAGGAGAGCGTGGAGACGAGCGCCAGCACCGCTATGAGGATGAGCACGGTGTAGGCCAGCTGCATGAGCTCGCCCTTGCACCAGCCCACAAGCTTGTCGTCGCGCACCGCGCGCGCGTACATCCACGCCAGCGCGACGATGCCCGCGCCCAGCATGAGCGCGACGTATATGACGCGCTGCCACGGGGCCCAGTAGTTGACGAAGACAGGCCAGATGTCGGCAGGCCCGCCCGATGCCTGCGCCACGCAGCCGAAGGAGAAGAAGAGGAAAATGAGGGCCAGTGAAGGCAGGAAAGCGGCCCGCAGGGGCAGCAATGGCGCTGGCTTTTGGCCGCAAAGGCCCGAATTTGTTTCGCTCCTCTTTTCCCCCATCATCTATTCCATCCCCTGCCCGAAGAACCGCGTGGAGCTTCGGATGAACGTCACCGTGATAATCATGCTCAGGCTTGGCAGGAACACGGACTGCATGGCCAGATACGAAATCGAGGCCGGGAACTTGAGAATGTCGCGGCTGAGGCTGGGCCAGAGGTTGAGCGCGAGGCTGTCTGCCATCCGGGTGCCTGACGAGCCCACTATGGTGGTGCCAGCGCCCTGGCCGCACATGCCCCGGCCGAATTCCCTCGAATAGAGCGGCTCCATGACCTCCTTGCCTATGATGTAGGTGAACGGCAGCACGAAATAAAGGCCGAAGGCGGCCGCCATCATGAATCCGGCGGCCTGCCGCGTGGGGGGGAAGAGGCGCATGAGTATTCCCGCCGGCATGAGGAGCGTCATCGCCCCCGCGCGTATGATGTCAAGGCCCATGGACTGCACGTAGAGGCTGGAGGTGAAGGGGATGATGAACATCTGCATCAGGTCCATAGCCCGCTCTATCACCTCGAAGCCGGGGTAGGTGGGGAAGGAGAAGCCCCAGGGGCCTGCATAGTAGCGGCTCTTCATGCCGGAGAGGTATTGCAGGCCCATCTTGTAGCCCTCCATCTTGATTGAAGTGACTGCGGAGAGGCAGGTGACCTGGCTGAGGTATCCCTGCGCGCCGTCGAACAGCGTGCCGCCTGTGTAAGCCCTGCTCACCTGGTCCACCGTCGTGGCGGCGGAGAAGAGGAAGAGCGCCCAGATTACGGTGACTATGACGTGGTAAACCTCGGTCTTGGCCTGCATCTCCACCTCTCCCGTTCTGAAAATCTGCGAAATCATGAACCCGAGCGCGGCCACGAAGCTCATGGTAGCGAGGCCGATGATGATGAGGGGGATGAGCGGGCCGTAGGCCGACTGGGCGGCGAACAGGCTGCCGGTTATCGGAATCTCGGAGCCGCCCTGCGCGAAGGAGAATGGGAGAATGGAAATCAGGAAAAAGAAAAAGCCAAACAAAAATACTCGCGCCGGCGCAGGGCGGCCGGCCTTCGTCAAACTGATGGCGCCCGAAACGGGCTCGATTTCTTGCCCTTCTTTTTTGTTTTTGTTTTCCATTTTTTTTCACACCAGCTTGCTCAGCCCGAATATGCGCGGCTCCCCGCCCAGCGCCATGCTGATGTCGCGGAAGAGGGTGATGCAGATGATGAGGCTGTTGACCAGGAACAGTATGTTGAGCACGAACCACTGCGCGCCCACCGTAATCTGGTCAACCAGCGCGGCGTAGAAGAAATCCACGGGCAGCACCGGGCCGGCGATGAAACCGGGGTGCAGCAGGTATTTGCCGACCAGCTTGCCGTTGGCTTCAAGCGCCTTCATGATTGCGTCCTGCTGGCCAATCGGCAGGTAGACGCTGATGGGGTTGCCATTAGAATCCAGCTCCCTCCCGTATGCCTCCACCCTCAGCGCCTTCTCCACCTCGCTCGAGTTGGCCAGATAATCGGCCGCAATCTGCCGCGCGCGCTGCACCACCAGGCCCGGGTTCTGCCTCTCGGCATCGTTCTGCGGCAGGCAGGCCTGCAGCAGGGTGTGGTAGTTGGTCCACTCGGAAATCATCGGATGCTGCGGGTCCTGCAGGCTGAAATACACCTGCTGGTTTATCCAGATGCTCAGGGGAAAGACGAAATACATCACAAGCGAGAGGGCGATTATGGTGGAGCCGGTCTTGCGCAGGAACGGGATGGCCCTGAATGCAAGGCCCAGAGGCAGGAAGACGGCGAGCGCGTTGATGTGCACGAACTGCAGAAGCACCTTCTGCATGATGAGCGCGGCCACCCCGACGCCGACAAGGTCGGTGACCGTGATGGTGACTTCCGATATCGGCGAGAGCGAGGCGTGGGGCGCGAAGTCGAGGGAGATTGAGCTTATGAGCGGCTCGGGCAGGTAGGCGCTCACCCCGAAAGTCGAGATGGGGCCAAGCATGAACTCGAGCGAGAAGAGGCCGATGTAGATGTTCATCAGATGCGACACCATGACCCCCTTGCTGCTCCCCTCGCGCCATTGCGCCGCCTCCCAGTGGCTGGGGGCGTCGGGGTCGTAGACAAGCCGGTTGCCCTCGCCCAGATTCTCGTACTTGCCCTGCGCGCTGGTGGGCATGCAGCCCAAGAACCAGTCAACGTCGGCATAGAGCGCGTTCTCCGGGTTGCGCGCGCCCGCGGCGCCCAGCACAGGGTAGATGTCCTGCGTGTCGGCGCAATAGCCCACCGTCGCGGCCGTGCCCTTGCTGGTCAGCACGCTGCCGGCCACGTTCTGCGAGAACACGCCGAAAGCCATCAGCCCGCCCACAACCGCGAGTATGATGATTATGCTGGCGGCAAGCTCGTATGTCTCCTGCCGCGCGAACGAGCGCAAGTTGGGCAGGTTGAAGGCCTCGCCAGCCATGAACGCCAGCGCCACGAGCCCTGCGGAGAGCGCGAGGGCGACCGCGCAGATGGCCAGCCAGTTTGGCACGAAGAGCGCCCTGTTGTCGACAAGGGGCAGGTTGGACGGGCCGCCCGCCGCGGTCATTTGCGCGGCAGTGGCCCCGGCCAAAAAGGCCAGCACGGCCAGCAGCAGGAGCGGGCGCATCCGCGCAGCCGGCTCGGCCAATCGCATTAATGGACGCATCAGGGCCAAACACCTCCGTCTTCCCATGACGGCGCAATATTAAAAATGACGTCTAGAGTATAGAAGAGCATAGAAGTGGGGGCGGCGTCCGATTCATGGCATTTTTGAGGCATGATATGAACATCCAACGCGCATGGCCGGTCGCGCTTGTTCTCCTGCTCGCGCTTCTGTCCCTCGCATGGGCAGTTTCTCCGGCTGCAGACACTTCCTACGACGCGTGGGTGTCCATAGCCGAGTACAGCCCCTCCTCCATCCGCCTCAACGTGAGCTACACCTACGACACGCTCTCGCAGTCGGGCCGCTCGGGCGGGGCGGGCAGCCAGCCTGCCGGCGACGCATACAATTCCCAGCTGCTGCCCCTTGTTGGCGCCCGCCTTTCCCTCACATTCGACGGCCAGCCCCTGACCGACTCTTCAGGCGCTCCCGCCTGTCCAAACCTCGTCACCTCTGCCGGCGGGCAGGAGGGGCTGCATGCAGGCGAGGCGGTCTGCGCGCAGCCGGGCGGGTTTTATGCCTCCAGCCCCGACCCTGCGCAGGGAGGCAGGCCCCTCGCAATCTCGCAATGGCCGCGCTGCGCCCTACTCGAGGTCCGCCTGCTCTCAAGCGAGCAGGCGCGCATCAAGGCATTGCACGCCCCCCCTCTTCTTGTCTGCCCCGCCAGCCCGCAGGGAAGCAGCCTCTTCTACATGCTTGGCTGGAGCCAGTTCACCCGCAATCCTGCCCTCATGGCCGCCTGCCTGCCGCTCATCATAATACTGGGCTTGCTGATGGCCTCAATGTATTACCGGGGCAAGGACCCGCTCTCGCTTCTTGACATCACCACCCCGCGCCTGCCTGCCATGCGCAAGGTGCGGGTCAAGCCCACCGTGCAGCCCTACCACCTGGCGGCCAAGGGCCGCATGTCGGACCGCGTCATACGCCGCACCGAGGCTGCCATGGGCTCCACCCTCTTCGCCCTCTACCGCCGGGGCGGCAAGGGGGACCCGCGCGGCCAGCTCAAGGGCCTGCTGTCAACAAAGAAAGCCGGCTACATCCCCGGCTGGCTCGGGCGGACGTCAGCGGCGCAGGGCAAGGACTTGAAGGATTCGATGAGCAGGCTGCAGGCCATGGTGGACGCGTCCGGCGCGACGAAGGACGAGCGCGACCGCGCCAAGGATGCCCTGCTTCGCATGCTGCAGCTGCGCGAAACAATGCTCCTAGAGAAGGACGTGCACAGCTGGGGACGCGCCGGCGGCCGCGGCCTGACCAACAAAATCAGCGCGACTATAGGCTTTGTCACCGAGAACGCAGCCAAGCCGTGGATGCTTTTCTCCGGCGCCAAGGGCAAGCCGTGGGCCGAGGCGCTGCCGGGCATCCCCTATGTGGAGCGCACCGGCCTTGTGATTACCGGCTGGCTGGCTAATCGGGCAGGCAACGTCTCTTTGCGCCAGCAGCTGCGCCGCACGGCCACGGCCGAAGTGGGCGTGGCGCTGGGCCTGCTTGACAGGCAAAAGAGCCCGTATGCGCAGAAGCACCTCTTCGACAACCGCAAGATAGGCAACATCCCCTTCATTGTGGAGAAGCTGCGCAACGAGACTTATGTGCTGGGCACTGCCGTAATCGACGAGCATCTGCGCGCGCTCATCCTCGCCTCCACCCTCACGCGCGAGGAGAAGAAGGAAGGCGGGGTGCAGTTCAGCGCCAACCAGAAGCGGCTGGCGGACATCCTGCAGATGCTGCAGAAGGCCCAGACGGACGCCAAGAAGAATGCCAAGGAATCCGGCGACACTCTCAACCAGCTGGAGGTGCGCCGCCTTCTTGCGGAAGCCCTTCTCGATTACGCGAACAAGAACCTTGCCTCCATGCGCTTCGCCGACGCGGCAGGGCAGGAGCTGCGCACAGATGCGGAGAAGCGCGCGTTTCTGGAGCAGGCCAAGGCCCACATACGCGCGTCCATCGAGCTCATGCGCGAGGACGCAGGCAAGGACGGCAAGCTGGCCACCAAGGACGGCATGCTCCCGGTCTTCAACGAGCTGGCCGGCAAGCTAAACCCCGAAGACGTGTTCGGCCGCTACAACAAAATGGTCGCCCTGCTGGACGCTTATCGCAGCACTTCGGAGCAGGTGCGCGACGGGCGCATCCCGCTCGTCTACCTTGGCCACGATTTGGCCGAGCTGACGGGCCGCGCGGTGGCCGTCCGGCAGCTGCGCGGCGAGCCCAAGCTGGAGACCGAGGCCCAGCGCATGCTGGCCATCAGGCAGTACATGGAAGAGGAGCTGATGCGCCGCCGGCTCTTCGACCGCATCCGCGACGCGCCGCTCATGCCCGACCCCAGAAATCCCCGCGCGCCTCTCGCGCTGGACGGCAGGAGCGTCAGCAAAGAATGGAGAAAGGTGGTGGACGACGCCCTCTCCCTGCCGAACCTGCGCACTGAGATGGACTTCAGCCGGCGCGGCGAGTGGGCGGCCCGCAACTTCCTCACGGGCTACAACGCCAACAACAGGGGCTATTTGTGGGAGTCGGACCGCAACAAAATCGAGATGATAAGGCAGCAGCTTGCGTATTCAATCGGCGGCGGGCAGGAGACGCTGCTGCGCAACTACTGGACGCAGATTGAGCGCAACCAGCTCATCTACCACACCATGAAGGAGCTGTCGCGCTTCTACACCGGCCGGGAATGGAACGCAGAAAGCTACGAGCTGTGGAAGAAGGACGGAGTGCGCTTCAAGGACGTGCAGAGGGGCGCGTGGCTCATAGGCGGCGAGCGCTCGCTGGTCCCCGTGGCCTCCAACGTGCTGCGCTACGAGGACGGCCGCATAGCCGGCGTGCGGGCCGAGTGGGACCCGAACGGCCGGCTGCGGCACAACTCGCCCGAGCACCTCCAGCCGTATGTGGACGCGCAGGGCCGCAAGGTCTACTCGCACGGCGCATTCTCGTTCCTGATGTCCGATTACGCCGACCGCCCGGTCAACCTCACCTATCTCTTCAAGACTGCGGACGGCAAGTGGAAGCCGGGCTCGCCCACCGACCGCGAGACGTCAATCCTCTTCCAGCAGCAGAAGGCCGCGTGGCTCGAGCTCACCCAGCCGGCCTACGGGGGAGGGGGGGAAGGCAGGCGGGACTGGCGCAGCCTCGCCGGCGCAGGCATGATGGAAGCCGCGGCCTTGGGCCGCGAGCTGTCCCGCGAGCAGGCATGGCACAACATCCGCCGCATAGAGGAGCAGCTGGCCGAGCGGGTGCGCACCATCCCCCGCTCTTCGCTCTCAAGCCTGAGCAGCGGCGAGCTTGCGCAGACGGGCTGGACGCGCGGCATGGCGCGCGTGACCCAGGGCCTCGAGCGCGTGATGCGCGGAGGAGCGGCCGACACCGAGGAGCGCCTGCACGCCTGGTATGCGGCCCAGGCCTACGCCCGCGTGGTGATATTCGCAGCCCAGACGGACATAGAGAAAGGGAAGTATTATTCGAAAGAGGTGACAGACTCCCTGAACGCCAAGAAGGAGCTGGGCGAGAAGCGCGAGGAGCAGATGAAGCTGCTCTCCAAGCCCTCCCTCACTGCAGACGAGCAGGCGAAGCTGGCCGGGCTGCGCTCAGAAATCTCAGCCCTTGCCGCCCGCATCCCCCAGCTTGAGCAGGCCGCCCTCCAATACCAGAAAGAGAACGCCTATGTGGACCGCAGGCTCAAGCAAGTGGCCGATTTGGCGCTCCCCTTCTACAATGTCAACGAATCGGTGAACATGCGCGACCCGCGCATCGCGTTCGGCGGGGGCTATGCCATGGGCCAGGCCATGATGGTGGGCTACCAGACCGGTCAGTTCGTCGGCGAGCGGCCGCAGATGTGGGCAGGCTATCACCTCTTCCCCGGCGACCGCGTGCTCAACATCTTCGCCCGGCCAAACTACTGGGCCTCCATGGCGTTCGGCATGCACACCCGCACCTTCTTCACCAAGATGACGGGC
>JAKAME010000098.1 GCA_021813025.1 Microcaldota archaeon | reverse complement strand
GCGCAGATGCTGATAAAGTGGGCATGGGAGGAGATGGAGAAGAAGAAAGGCGAGGGCTACAACCTGTTCCGCTTCCCAAAGCTTGGCGTATGCCTAGTGCGGGACGGGAACGAGATGGTGCTGATGACTTTGCGCGAGCAGAGCAGGGCCTTGCACAAGAAGGAGTAGCTTTTGCGCTGCACGAGCGGCGAGCTTGTGCGCCGGGCGCCCGGCCCTGCGCAAGAAAAAGGGGGCTTTTGCAGGTTTTCAGTCGAGTGGATACTGGACGGGGTCGAACTGGTTCGCCTTGTAGCGCGCCTCGTTGACCTGCCACGCGGGCCTGCGCAGCTTTGCGAGCACCATGCTGCGGAGATGATACAGCTTCGCAAGCGGGGGATTCGGTTCAACGTCATCCTCGAAAAGCCCCCGCATGGTCGCTTGGGGCGTTTTGGCGATGGCCGTGTCAATGGCAGCGAGCGCCTTCTTATCGAGGTTGAGGCCAAAGAGGGCATCGGCGCGGCCTGTGTGGGCCTGCACGTTGTTCGGCTCCAGTTTAAGAGTCTCGTCAAAAGCGGCCAGCGCCCTCTTGTAGAGCTTGAGTTCGTTCATGACATTGCCTAGGCCGATAAGAGCCTTGGTCAGTTTCGGGTCAAGCTTGAGGGCCTGCTCGAAGTCCGAGCGGGCCTGCTCAAGGTTCTTGAGGGCCGCATAGGCATAGCCGCGGTTAGCATACGCCCTCGCGTCGGTCGAATCAGGCCCGTCTGTGGAATCAAGCCTTATCGCCTCGTTGAAGTCGGCGATGGCCTCATTGTAGCGCTCCATCCCCAAAAACACGCTTCCGCGGTTGAATAAGGCGCGCGCAATCTCCTTCGGGGTCGCGTTCGCGGTCTTTTTCTGCTCAAGGGTGTTGTTGCAGTTCTTGAGCGACTCGTCGTTTGCGGTGAGGCGGATGGGGGCCCAGCGGCTGGCCTCCGCAGCAATGCTGGCAGAATCGGGGTACTGGGTGGGCTGGGTTTGCGCGCTCGCCGAGGGGGTCCAGAACAGGCTCGCCCCGGTCATGATTACGGCGCCCGTGAGAAGCAGGGCGCGCCTGAAGAAAGCGCTGCGCTCGGGGGCGGCAGCCTTGCCGCTGACGGCAACGGCCTTGCCCGTGCAGGCGGCATCCTTGCTGATGCTCGTGCTCATGTATTTCATGTATTATTCACGACATACAACTTTTAATAACCTATCGTTCCCCCTTCCCCCTCGATATTGCCCCTCTCAAAGTCCCATATAATCGCTTGCTTTCCTGCCCGGCGCGAAGAACTTCCCGGACGGGGCCAGCACAGGCAGGTCGGTTTCCCGCGCCACCCGCAGCAGCTCGCCGGCATCCACCCATCTCTCCACCTTGAGGTAAGGCACCAAACCGCTGCCCAGCTTTTCGCGCACAACCACGAAAGGGAGCCTCTGGCGCATGCCCGAATGCGTGACCGCTATTTCCACCTTCCCCTCGCGCAGGATTTTCGCGCGGTTAAGTTTTGCTTCCGCCCCTTCCATCCCTGCCCCCCTAAAACCCCATCTCGAACACGAACACGGTGAATACGTATGTGCCAGTATCATCCTTCTCCTTCTTGATTTCGGTCCTGAAGCCCCTGTCGCTGTATTTCTTGGCCTCCTCCTCCGCCGCCTTGGCGTAGGGGGTGACGAACACCACGCGCTTGCCGCCGTGGCGCGCCATGGGCCGGCCGCGGGAAGGCAGAGAGGGGCTCATGGAAGCAAATCGGAATGGAGCGTATTTAAGCCTGTTTGCGCTCCGCCGGTTCCTGGCGCAGCTTCTGATTCATTTTCTTCACTAGCTTCTGCATGTCTTCCGGCCCCATGCCGTGCAGCGCGCAGCCGGTCTCCAGCGTGTCATAGGCGGACAGCTGGCAGCCGATGCAGTGAAGGCCGGTTTCCATCAGGATTTCCAGCGTCTGGGGGTATTTGCCGACAACTTCCATGATGAGCATGTCGGGCGTAATGGGCCCGGACGAGCCGCTTGGGGGCTCCCTGCCCTGCTGCGGATGCGTCTCTTCCAGCGCCTGCTGGTGCAGGCCCCAGCGCCGCGCGTTGCGCTCGATTGAGGCCATGTCCATGTCGGCCCGCTTGACGGGCGCACCGGCGCTGGCAGAAGGGCGAATGAGAGGGACCGAGATGGTCTTAGGCAGTCTTTTTTTCATTGGTTCCGTCTGCTGTCCGCTGGCGGCTGGAAGCTGGGAGGCCCGCGCAGGCTCCGGGGCGTTTTGCGCCGACCCTGCCGAACCGCCCGCGGCCAGCCCGGGCTTGGCCTGCCGCGCCGAAGCTCTTGTTTTTTTTCGCATGTTTTTGGCCTCATACTTCATTGCGGGCGAGGCCTTTTTATACTCCTCCCCCGCCAATAGGCAGCATATACGACGCTAGTCGTGATTTGGGGATTTCTTGCCAGACGAACCAACATACGAAGAGCTGCTCAAGCGCGCGCGCTCGGCCCTGCCTGAGAAGACGCGGGCTTTCGAGCGCTTCGAGCCGCCCGTTCCCGAAATACAGGTGCAGGGTGCCAAGACAATCTTGCGCAACTTCGAGGTCATCTGCACCAAGCTGCGCCGCGAGCCTGCTCTTCTTTCCAAATACCTCTCAAAAGAGCTGGCCGTGCCAGCCACAATCGACGGCGGCAAGCTCATCCTGCACGGCAAGGTCTACGAGCGCTCGCTCAACGAGAAGATGGCCAACTTCATCAGCTCCTATGTGGTGTGCAAGGAGTGCAAGCGCCCGGACACAAAGCTTGTGGACGGCGCGCACGGCATCCGCACGCTGGTGTGCGAGGCCTGCGGGGCCCGCGCGCCGGCAAGGTAGTAGAGGTTAGATTATGGCAGATTCACCCTCACCCGCCCGCGCG
>JAKAME010000041.1 GCA_021813025.1 Microcaldota archaeon | reverse complement strand
AGCCGAAGCATATGTGCGCAAGATGCGAAGCAAGAAAAAGATGAGCATCGAGGTGGTGGTTCGATGAACCCGTTGTCAAATCAACGGGAGGACATTAATCTGGGACAACACAGATAGCGGTTTTCCGCTCAATTTGGACCTATGCCCCGGCCAGTTTGGGGAATACTGCCGCCAGCCCGGTGGTGATGAACTGCACCCCTATTGCGCACACTATGAGGCCCATGATGCGAATCAGCGCCGTCAGCCCCTCCTGCCCCAGAATGCGGTCTATTTTCTCCGAGAAGCGGAGCACCAGATAGTTTATTGAGCAGGCTGCGAACACGGCCGCCCAGAGCAGGAATTCCTGCCACAGGCCTGCCACCTGCCCGGCAAGAAGCACCACGGTGGAGATGGCGCCCGGCCCCGAAGTCATGGGAATGGCGAGGGGCACTATGTAGATGAGGTCCTTGCGCACGTCGCGGCTTTTCTGCTCTGGCGGGGGAAACAGCATGCGCAGGCCTATTATGAGCAGCGCGATGCCGCCGGCTATTCGGAATGAGTCTATGGTGATGGAATAGATTTTGAACAGCCACAGGCCGGTGAGGGCAAAGAAGAAGAGTATGATGAAGGCCACGAGGCTGGTGAGGAAAGCCACCCTGTTCTGCTCCGCAGCCTTCTGCCCCTTGGTGAGGGAGAGGAAGATGCCGATGGTGGAGAGCGGGTTGATGATGACAAGGATGGCGACAAGGGAGGTCAGGAAGTAGGTGTCTGCCGCCACGTCCATGGGGGGAGGACGCGGCGGCGCTTTAAAATAATGATGTCTGTTGCATGTCCATGAAACCATTCTCCAGCCTCATATTTGACTTGGACGGCGTGCTGTATCGGGGGCATACGCCAATTGCCGGCGCGGCAAAAGCACTGGACAAGATACGCGCGGCCGGCTACCCGGTCTCTTTCATCACCAACAATGCCACCCGCTCGCGCGCGCAGCTTCGGCGCCGCCTTGCTAGGATGGGAATAGAGGCCAAGAGGGACGAAATAATGACTTCGGCCTATGCGGCCGCCTGCTATCTCAAGAGCCTCAAGCCAAAGCCGGGGGCGGTGTATGCCTTGGGCGAGCGCGGCTTGCGCAACGAGCTGCGCGCCGCCGGTTTCAATCTTCTTCCCTTGTGCCTCACCGGTGAATGCGGCTCGGCCACCACCTTCTCCCGACTGCCAAAGTCGGAGCGAAATCCCCATGCCAGCGTGCTTGTCACCGGCCTTGACCGCTATGTCACCTACACCAAGCTCGCGGCCGCCTTGGATGTGCTCAATGCTGGCGCGAAATGGGTGGCCTGCAACCTTGACCCAACGCTGCCCATGGAAAACGGCGTGCATCCCGGCTCCGGGGGAGTGGGCGCGTGCCTTGCTTATTCCGCAGGAAAAGTAAGGCAGGCCGAGCGCGCGGCCGGCTCAGCCTTTTCCAACATCATCCTGCGCGAGCCTGACCAGGTGGTGGGCAAGCCAAACCCCTATATGCTGGATTTGCTGTGCACAGACTGCCGCCCGTCCGCCCGCCGCTCCATTCTTTTTGTTGGAGACCGCCTTGACATGGACATTGCCTTCGCCCACGCTGCCGGCCTGAGCTCGCTTCTGGTGCTTAGCGGGGTGGCGAAATTGGAGGAGGCAGAAAAAGCGGGCGGAGACCTCAAGCCCGGAGCCATCCTGCATTCGGTGGCAGATTTGCCGAAATGGCTCGGAGTCAATTAGAATTCATGCTGCGAAGCGGCTCCTCGAAGAATTCAGGCTCTGAATCGGCCCCTCTATCTCGTGGCAGCATTTTGCTATTAGCATCTGTAATAACCGACTTGGGGTAGGCTGCGATATCTTCAAGCAGCTCTCCAATGGCGTAGTGGATATGCTCGATGCGATAGTCCCTCTTGGTGCCGTTCGGAAACAGGACTGCGCTCGCGATGTCTTCAGTCATGTTGACCATCACGCCAATATCGTCGCTATATGGCGCTTTTGAGATGGCGTCTCCGAAATGGCGGGTTACCCCCACGCTATAACTGAGCCTGCTTGTTTCTTGATTCTGCGCCAGCGCGGAATTGATAATTGTCTTGAGCTCGGACTCGATATTGTCAATCAGATTCTTGAATTCGATTCTCTTCTGCTCAAGCACGGGGTCTTCGAGCTTTCGGGCGAGTTCTCCGGATGTCAGACCGTGCACCAAGGGCCACTCTTTTTCCATCTTCCTTGAGTAAAAAGCCAGGGAGATGATTTTGTTTCCAAGCAGCTTGATTGATTCGGCAGGCTTTTTCGCCGTGTTCTCTTTCAGCAGAAGATTTCCATTGGTGTTGTCGGCCATGCATATCACGATAAGACTATGTAAATAATGTTAATAAATGTAGCAGTATGTAGAACTGCTGAGATAGGCGGCGGGAGTTCTAATCAGTACCGATACATTCCATTGAGCGTGTCGTCAACTTCTTCTTTTTCGGTTTTCTGCCTCACGCCAGCCAGGCCCTGCTGCTCTGAGAATGGGGGAGGCGAGAGGGGCGCGGATTCGCCCGCAGGCGTGCCGAAAGGCGGCGGGCTGTCGGAAGCTGCTGGCGCGCCCTGCGAGAGAGGAGGGGTGATGGAAAGGGGCGGAGTGATGGTCGGGTTGGGCATCTCGCTGAACATGTCCATCTGCGGCGGGGAATCAAACATGCGCAGGGCGGATGGGGCGGGAACGTCCTGCCATGAGGGCGGGGGAGAGTTGGAAGGGGGGGAGGATTCGCCAAAAGAGGGCCATGAGGGCGGTGGAGAAGAGAATGGGGCAGTATAGGCGGGAGAGGGGGAAGAATAGGGAGATGGCTGCTGGGGCGAGCCGGCTGAAAATGGGTTTGCATCAAATGGTTTGGGACTTGGCTTGAGCAGGGGCGAGAGCGCCACCTGCACCACCTTGCCCGAAGCCGGGTCCATGCCGGTTATTTCGACCTCTTCCAATTCGAGCGAGGAATTGACCTCTATGAAATGCGCCTGCCCGTTCACCAGGACCTGCTTTTTGATGCTCGACATGACGACCACCCCTAGGGATAAGGGGGGACACGCAAAGGGAGTTTATAGTCTTTCTTCTATTCCACAGTCACTGATTTCGCCAAATTCCGCGGCTGGTCCGGGTCTCTTCCAAGCTCGATAGTCATGTAGTAGGCAAGAAGCTGGAGAGGCAGAATGTAGAACAAAGGCACCAAGTCCTCGCTCACTTTCGGCATGACAAGCGCATGCTCGCCCTCTTTTCTAATGGTCTCGTCATCAGACAGCACCACCAGCGAGGCGCCTCTTGCCTTGCATTCGCGGATGTTGCTCTCCATCTTGGCGGCCAGCGCGCCTGACGGCGCAATCGCAATCACAGGCACCTTGTCCTCAAGCATGGAAATAGGCCCGTGCTTCAGCTCGCCTGCAGCATAGGCTTCTGCATGAAGGTATGTAATCTCCTTCAGCTTCAGCGCAGCTTCCAATGCACAAGGCCAGCCGATTCCGCGCGAGATGAAGAAGAAATTCCTGCGTTTGCTCATTAATTTGGCCAGCTCGCGCACGGCAGGGCGGATGGAATCAAGCATCTTCTGCACCATGGCCGGCGATTGGAGCAGGGCATCCATCCCTTTCTTGTCTCCGCTCAAGGAGTAAGCCAGTTTGTAGATGATGGCCAGCTGCCCTGTGAATGTCTTGGTTGCCACCACGCCGACTTCAGGCCCCACGCCGATGTAGAGGGTGGCGTCAGCCTCGCGAGAGAGGGTGGAGCCGACCACGTTGGTGATGGCAAGCACGGCTGCCCCCTCTTTCTTGGCCAAACGGATGGCCGAGAGGGTGTCGGCAGTCTCGCCGGACTGCGAAATTGCCACTACCACATCCTCTTGTCCTGTATGCCAGCTTGCATACTCAGAGCCCAAGTATGCGCCAGCCTCCCGCTTCTGCTTGTGCAGCAGATACTGCATCACAAGAGCGGCGTAATAGGAGGTGCCGCAGGCCACTATGGCGGGCCTTTTCGCCCCAGACAGAAGCTTCACTCCCTCGCTCACGTCTGCCGATAGGGCGGAGGCAAGAGTGATGGGCTGCTCCAATATTTCCTTGAGCATGAAAAAGTCGTGCCCCATCTTTTGCGCCATCTGCGGAGTCCAGTCAACATGGAGCGGAGGCCGGGAGGCCTCTTTCCCGTCAGCCCCCCAAATCTTCACCCCTTTTGAGTCAATCTGGGCCATGTCGCCCTCGTTTAGCAGGATGAAGTCGCGCGTGTAGCCCAAGAGGGCCGGAATGTCGGAGGCGAAAAACATTTCGTCAGACTTGCCCCTGCCCACTATGAGGGGGGCGTGCCGGCGGGCGAGGAAGAGGCGGTTTTCGCCTGCAATCAGAATTCCGAGGGCATAGGTGCCCTCAAGGCGGGAGAGAGCGGAGCGCACCGCCGAATCCACCGGCTTTTTCTGCTTCAATTCTTCCTCAATGAGGTGCGCGGCTATTTCGGTGTCTGTATCAGACGAGAATTTGTGCCCCTTCTTCTCAAGCTCGGCCTTTAGCGCGCGGTGGTTTTCGATGATGCCGTTGTGCACCACCGCCACCCTCTTGGAGCAGTCGTAGTGGGGATGGGCGTTGCGCTCGCATGGCGGGCCGTGCGTTGCCCAGCGGGTGTGGCCAAGGCCGATGCCGCCCTCCAGTTGGAGGAAATTGTGCTTGGCATGGATGTCGCGCAGCTTGCCCTGGTCTTTGAGAATTCGCAGGTCTTTGCCGTTCGAAACAGCCATGCCTGCCGAGTCGTAGCCCCGGTATTCCACCTGCGAGAGGCCGTGGAGAAGCACTTCGGCAGCCTGCCGATGCCCGATGTAGCCTATGATGCCGCACATGAAGAGAGCTAGGGAGAGAAAATATTATAAATAGCTGGAAAAGAGAAAAAAGTTATTTAAAATGCTTTGCTTATCCCCGTTAATCCTGCGAGGCCCCTTTCTTCATCCGACGATGCCCCCGCATCAGCCGACGATGTCCCCTTCCGCAAAGGTGCGCCCCACGTGGCGTATTTTCACCCTATGGGTTTGGCCTACTTCCCCGCCGCGCACATAGATGACATAGTCCTCCCAGTGCGCCAGGCCCATGCCGGCCGGGCCGGGCGTGTCAACTTTAACCTTCACGACTTCGCCCACATCTACCGGAGCCCGAATGGACATGCGCTCACCTCTCTGATGGGATAAGATGAGGAGAATAATAAGACAGACGCTTCTCCAAAGAAAAAAGACCGATTTTCTCTACTTCATCGGCGGCCTGCCCTTGAATGGGTTGGGCCTCTGGGCGGGCGCGGGAGGCGGAGCGCGGGGCGGCGGGGCAGGGCCCACGCCCTCCCACAGCTTGGAATCAACAGTCTTCACCTTCATGGGCAGGATGTATTTCTCGCCATCAAAGAGGCGGATGATGCACTCCTGCGTGTGAAGCTTGACGAACATCTCGCGCTTGCTCTCCTCCAGCTCGGATGGAGAAACTGATTTCTTGAAGAATTCCTCCACCTTGATTTCCATCATCGAGGCCAGCAGGCGCGCGTCCTCCTTCGTCACCTTGAATGAGACGATGTTGCGCGCGTTGGAAATGAGCGCGTCCAGAACGGGCTTGGACAGCTGCCCCAAATACTGCGCGGATGCGTAGAGGTAGAGGTTGAATTTCCTCGTCTCTGCCATGATGTCCTTCACCACCTTGCTCTCAACAGTGGGGAACTCGTCCACTATGAGTATGGTGGGGCTCTTGAACTTCTCCGCAATCGCCATGATGTACATCTGGTTGATGATTGAGCCTGCGAAGAACTTGATGATGTTGCGCGAGAAGAAGTGGGGGTTGAATGAGATGACAGTTACCGGGTTGGACGCTATGACTGAGGCCAAGTCCTCCTGCGTGCGCTTGGCGCCCAAATACAGCAGGTATTCGCCGATGAAGTTGGTGACAGGCAGAATGGCGTCATTGAAGTGGTGCATGTAGATGTCCTGGAATTCCTTGTCAAAGAAGCGCTTGACCTCGTCGTTCTGGCACTGGGCCGTGAATTCCATGCGCT
This sequence comes from Microcaldota archaeon, assembly GCA_021813025.1. Taxonomy (GTDB): domain Archaea; phylum Micrarchaeota; class Micrarchaeia; order Anstonellales; family Anstonellaceae; genus CAIXYX01. The sequence continues at coordinate 6,879 of JAKAME010000041.1, read as the reverse complement.
TGGAGGAGTCGGTGAGCAGCAAGGAGATGTTCTCCATGGTGAGCGAGTCTATGGAGGAGAGCAGGTGCACGGAATAGAACACCACCCGCTCGGCATAGCGGCTCTCCTGGCCTATGGTGGAGGTGATGAGCTGCGCAATCAATTGGGCGACGAGGGGGCTCTTGCTTTTGCCCACGTCGAAGGGCTCCACGTAGTTCTGGACGAAGTCAATCACTTTGTACTGCGAGAACGTTTTGGAGAATTCGCCGTGCGGGTCAACGAGTATGATGTGCGCCTCCGGGTGGCGCAAACAGATGGCGCGAACCATGATTTCAATCAGCTTGCTCTTGCCGCAGCCCGAGGTGCCGACCATGAGCCCGTGCTGGAACACGCTGAAATTGTCCACACCCATATTCACCCCGTCGGCTGTGAAGATGGGCCGCTCGGTGCTGAAGTAAATGCTTTTGGGCACAGGGTCGAGAAGCTCGATGTAGAAGAGGGGGTTGTTCTCCAAGTCTATTTCGAGGAATTTGCAGGGATTGGAGAGGAAGAAGCGGCCCGCGCGCCCTCTGCTGTCTATGAATTTGCCCAATCCGTAGTAGGCGCCGAACATCTTGATGACGCGCAGATGGATGTCGTGCGCGTCCTCCTTGACCATGAAGTCGAAGAGTTGGCTGTCGCTCACCCACTTGAAAGACAGGCTGGCGTGGGTTTTGGCCATCAGCTCGAGCGGCTTTGACTCGTTGAGGCGGAAGGGGAAGAGGAGGGCTGACTGGGAATAGACGTCCTTGGTGTCCTCAACAAACATCTTGATGGTGTTGTTGTAGCGCTTGATGACGATGTTGACGCCCCTGAGCGAGAAGGTGCGCCCGACGTCGAGGAATTCGAAGAGCGGCACATGGCGGCGGATGAGCTGGTCGAACACGCGGGCGTAGTCGGATGCCGTTATTTTGGGCGAGTAGATGGAAAGCTCGGAATACTTTTTCACTTTCTTGGGCATGGCAGTCCACCGTTCTTGTATTGGGATGGGTTTGCGGGGCAGGATTTTAACCCAGCAAGCCTTTTTCACCCACTTAATGTTATATTTTAACACTTTTTATCTTTTTAAAGCTTTTCATGGGTTTCCTTCGCTTTCGCAGACGAGAGGCGGCCCAGGTTGTAGATGGAGAGGGCGAGGGTTTTGTCCTTCTCCAAGCGGGCGGAGATTTCGGCCAGAAGGAGTTTCTTGACGCGCAAGTATTCTTCCTTCGGATACTCGACGTTGCCGATGGCATACCTCTTGGCTTTGGTGTTGAAGCAGAACATGCACTCGGCACAATTCTCGATGTTGTGCGAGAAATAGCAGTCCGAGCAGTTCACCCCGTTGCTCACCTCAAAGCACCGCTTGAGGCAGGAGGAGTTGTAGCACTTGATGCAGAACTGCGATGAGAAGGCAATGTCGCAGCCAAAAGCGTATTCAGACTCGCGCGGCCAGGTGCTGCAGGCGCAGAACTTGTTCTCTGCCAGATAAACGGTCTTGTAGCAGTGGCTTGAGCTGGCCACCATAGTGCATTGCTCCAGCTCCACGTTATGGCCCACCATGACCTCCGGCGAGTAATGCGTGAGCGCGGCCAGCTTTTTCCCGGCATTCTCCAGCGTGAGCGCGCGCGCCTCATCCGGGGCCAGCTTCTTCTCCCCCTCCTTCATGGCCTCGTCGAAGTCCACCACTTTCTCCCGCGTGAGCAGAAAGCGCTTGAAGGCGCCCAGCGGGAACACCCGCTGGCTGATGGCCGATTTCTGCATCACAAACGCGCGCGTGCTGGAGAGCAGCCATCCCTCGTAATGGCCCATTGGCCCGAGCGGCCCGCCCAGCACAATGGTGCAGGTCTGCCGCCAGGCTTCCTCGAGTTCCTTATTCATGGGAACCACGCAAAATGTCCACGATGGACGGGACGCTCTTCTTCTGCTCAAGGCGGCTTCTCACGTCCTCCAGCAGCTTGGCCTTGAGTTTGGCGTATTCGTCCGGCGCGAATTGGCAGTTGCTGATGAGATGGCGCCGGCTTTTCTGGTTGAAAGTGAAGAGGCAGTTCTGGCACTCCTCCAGATTGGCGCAATAATACGCATCCGAGGCCATGATAATCTTGATGTTCTCGAAGCCCCGCACCGATTTGTGGGTGTGGGTGGACGAAATCATGAATTTTGGGGCCGGGCCCTTGTCGCATCCGAACACGTGGTCCCCATACCTCACGTCGGACGAGTAGGCCACGTATTTGCTGTCATAGATGCGAACCGAGCGGTGGACGAACTGGGAGTTGGCTATGGAGTCCGACTCGCTCACCTCGCGGCTGTTGCCAATCACGATGTTGCCGCTGTAGATGATTTGCTCCCGCAGCGCTTCAAGCACGGAATCAATGTCCTTGACTTGGTTGATGTCGAGCCTGGCCTTCTTCATCTGGTTGTATCTTGCCATCTCGTCATTGGAAATGAAGCTGGCCTCCGCCGGGTAGCTTGGGAAGGACACGCTGAGAGCATGGCCGCTCAGCGCGGAGACGCGCTCAACTGGGCTCTCGATATATTTGGTGAGGTATGGCGCAAACTGCTCCAGCCCGCCCACCTCGCCGCCCAGCACAACCCGGCAGGCGCCAATCCACGCGTCATTGATGTCCATCTACTTTCCCCTTGAGCCAACGTTGAATATGCTCAATTCCAGCTTCCTGTCTTTTTCAAGCTTGCCGGCTATTTCAGCCAAAATCAGCTTCTTGATTTTGAGGTATTCCTCTTTCGGGTATTCCACGTTTCCAATTGCATACCTCTTGGCCTTGGTGTTGAAGCAGAACATGCATTCCGTCAAATTTTCGCAGTTGTGGCAAAACATCGAGTCGCTGCAGCTGCTGCACGCGTCCATCTCGAAGCATCTTGTCAGCTTGGTGGAATAGAAGCACCGGATGCATGAATTGGAAGAGAAGAGCGTATCGGAGCCAAAACAGCTCTCCGAACTCTTGGGCCAGAAGCAGTAGCCGCAAGCTTTGGAATAGATGCAGCCCGCCACGCGGTAGCAGTCGGTAGCGTCGATGTAGATGTTGCAGTCAGTAAGGTTCGATTTCTTGCCCTCGCTCCATTCCGAGGCGATATAGACCAGCTTGCCGATTTTCTTATGCGCGTTGGTCAAGTCGAGGCCCAACGCGTCCTCCTTTTCCACGGCCAAGCGCTCTCCCAAATAGTATGCCTCCTCCAGACTCACCATTCGCTCATGCGGAAGGATATTGTAGTTGCTGTAATGGGTGAGGGCGATGCGCCGGCCGGAGAGGCAGGATTTCACGAATTCGGTAGGATGGATGTAAGAGGTCAGCCAATCGGCATAGGCGTCCATCCCCCCGCTCAAGGGCTTGCCCAGCAGCACTTTTGTTGTGGTTTGGAATGCGCGCTCCACCACGCCTTTGTCTGTCTTCTCCTCCGGCTCCTGCGGCATGGGAGGCACATTGCACGGCGGCATGCTGCTTTTGGAGATGAGGTCGAACATGGAAGGGGCCGAACCATTCTCTTTCAAAGAGCGGACGGCCTGCTCCAGCACCCTTTTCTTCACCTGCTCGTACTCCTGCTTGGACACCTGCACGTTGCCCACGCAATAGCGCTTGTTGCGCAGGTTGAAGCAGAAAATGCAGTCCGAGCAGTTGCGCAGGCCGAAGGAATAGTAGCATTCGGAGCATGACTGGCTCATCCAAAGCTCGAACGAGCGCTTGTCGCGCGTGGTCTCGTGGCAGCGGATGCACGCGCTGCTCTCGGCCACCGCGTTGCCGCCGAAGCAGTCGTCGCAGTCGCGGCCCAGCGTGCAATGCACGAGATATTTGGAGTTGCCGATTTGGGTGCAGTTGAGCAGGTAGAAGCAGTCCATGATGTTGGAGCTGCCCTGCACATGGTTCGAATTTCCGATGACCACATTGCCGCAGTAATAGATGCGGTCGGACGAGAGGGTGGCTAGGGATTCGAGAGACTTGATTTGGCCCAGGTCAATGGGCGCATGGTGCTTGTCGTAATCAATCTCATCAAACGAAATCCATTTCGCATCTGGATGGTAGTAATCCAGCAGGTAGGAAACCGTCTTGCCGGAAATGGAGGATTTTTTGCTGATGATGGGGTTGGTGTGCGCCGAGATGGCGGCCATGTAGCGCTCCAGCCCGCCCAGCTCCTGACCCAGCACGGTCTTGCAGGTGCTAATCCAGCGCTTGTCCAGCGTGTCCATCGGCTCGGTCATCTTTTTGCCCCCACGTTGAATATGCTCAAATCAAGCTTTTTGTCCTTTTCAAGCTTGCTGGCGATTTCCGCCAGCACGAGCTTTTTGACTCGCAAATACTCATCTTTTGGATACTCAATATTGCCGATGGCGTATCTTTTGGCTTTCACATTGAAGCAGAACATACACTCCGTGCATCCCTCGACGTTGTGGCAGAAGAGGCAGTCCGAACAATCCGCTGACTGGCCAACCTCCAAGCAGCGCGTCAGGCCCACCGAATGAAAGCAGCGCAGGCAGGACTTGGAGGAAAAGGCCATGTCGCAGCCGAACACGCTCTCCGACTCCCGGGGCCAGAAGCAGTAGGCGCAGTATTTGGCCAGAGAATAGTACTCGCCGTCGTAGCAGTGCTGCGAGGCGTAATAGAGGCTGCACTTCTCGACCGCGAAATTCTCCCCCAGAGCCGCGCCGGGATGGTAGAGCGATATTTTGGACAGCATGGAGGCCGCGTGCGCGACGTCCAGGCGGGCGACCTCTTCCGTGCCGAGGCTGGAGCGGCCAAGGGAAAGGGCTTCGTCCAGAGGCAGCATGCGCGAGGCGCTCTTTTCAAACGATTGTAGGGGGGAATAATGGAGCATAGCGCCGCTTTCCCCGGCCGAGCGGGTTGATTTGCTCTGGCGCACCCCGGCGCACAGCCAGGAGCGGTAGCCCTCCAAGCCCTTCAGCTCGCGGCCCAGCACCAGCCGGCATGTGAGCCGGAAAGCAGCTTCTACGTCAGGATCCATCACCATCCCTAATCAGCTCCGCAATGGATGGAACAGCCCGTCCAGAGCGCAGGGTCTGGGCGATGTCGTCCAGCAGCTTTTTCTTGAGTTCCAGGTAGCGGCTTTTTTCCAGGGCCAGGTTGCCGATGAGCAGGCGCCTGCTGCGCTGGTTGAAGGAGAAGAGGCAGTCCGAGCAATTCTCCAGGTTGGCTACATAGACGCAGTCAGTGCAGATGTAGGTGCGCAGCACCTCGAAGCAGCGCGTGAGCCGCTGCGTCTCGTGCGCGCGGACAATGTACTTGGACATGGCGTCCTGGGTGGAACCAAACGCGAATTCAGAATAGCGAACCATGCTGGAACAGGCGATGAATTTGCTGTCGTGCACCTGCGTGCAGCGGCGGATTTGGTGCACATTGGAGCAGCTGTCTGACTCTGATACGGCCATGGAATTTCCGCTGATGACATTGCCGCAATACACCGCGCGCTCGCCAAGGGCCTGCACCAGCGAGTCAATGTCCTTGATTTGATTGATGGAAAGCGGCTTGGCTGGCGGGAGAGAGGCGGAAGCCATCTCGTCCATGGAGATGTAGCGGGCCGAAGCTGGCAGCTGCGGCATGGAAACCGTGACCGGCCGGCCGGAGAGGCAGGACTTGCGTGAATAGAGCTGCACGGTGTCTTTGGACAGGTATTCTTCAAATGAGGACAGCGGCCCCACTTCTCCCCCCAACAGCACCTTGCAGGTGGCTTTCCACGCGTCATTGATGTCCATGTGATGCCCCGATGTTGTAAATGTCGATGTCGAGCCTCTTATCCCTTTCCAGCCGCCTCACGATGTCCTCCTGCACCAGCTTCTTCACCTGCAAATACTTCTCCTTTCCAACTTCCACGTTCCCAATCGCATACCTCAACCCCTTGGCGTTGAAGCAGAACATGCAGTTTTCCAAATTTTCGCAGTTGTGGCAGAACAAACAGTCCGAGCAGGAGGTGCACGAATCGCAGTCCATGCAGGCCGTCAGATTGGTGCAGTTGTGGCAGCGCAGGCAGAAGCGGCACTTTTCCACCAGCACCGATGAGCCGAACACCGCCTCGCAATGGGAGGGATGAGTGTCGTAGGCCACGTTCTTGGAAAAGGTGTTGTCGCACACCTTGTATCCGTCCGAGGAATGGTAGGTGAGCGGGCACTGGATGTTGTTGTGGTTGCTGCCCTCGTGGAAATCGACGGCGAAGAAGGCGATGGCCCCCAGCTTTGAGATGAGCGCCGCCAGGGTGATGTCATCCTCAGCCTGCACGTGCTGGTCGGAGAGCACGGCAGCTTCCTGGGTGGTGATGAGCCTCTCGGGCGGGAAGTTGCGGCCCAAGAAATAGTCCGAGTAATAGAACTCGTTGCCGAACGCGCTTGACGCCTTCTTGACTGGGTCCACGCGCTTGGAGAGGAACTGGGCGTATGCGTCCAGCGGCCCCAGCTCCTTCCCCAGTATCACCTTGGTGGCGGTCTTGAACGCGTTTTCGACAGGCTTGAGGTTCCCGCCGGCCTGCTCGAAGCGGGGCATGCGGATGCTCTCCAGCTCTTTGGGAGAGGGCATGGGGAAATCGAAGATGGAATAAAAGCTCTTGTGATTCTCCAGATATTCCAGGCTCTCTGCAAGCAGCTTTTTCTTCAGGCCGAAGTATTTGTCCTTCTCAAGCGGGAGGTTGCCGATGCAGTGGTGTTTGGAGCGCAGGTTGAAGGAGAAAAGCACGTTCTCGCAGCCGTGGCAGAAGGCCGAGAAATACATGTCTGAGGAGTGGGTCAGGTAATACGACTCGAAGCATCGGGCAATGTTGTCCCCGCCGATGAACTTGAGGGTGTAATGCCCGTCCAGAAAGTGCGAGCAGCCGAACGCGTATTCGCTTCCGTCGCGGATGTAGGCGGAATAGGCCACGAATTTC
>JAKAME010000040.1 GCA_021813025.1 Microcaldota archaeon | reverse complement strand
GGCACTTGAGGCTTTGAAATCCTCGCTGCAAAAGATTGGGGAGGAGATTTACAAAAAGAAAGGAGGCGAGGGTGAGAGCGGCCCGGCCGGAAGCTCGTCGGCCCCCGGCGGCTCTGGCTCCGGGCCGGACGAGCCGATTGACGCGGAATTCAAGAAGAAATAATAATTGATGGATTCAAACAAGGCTGTATCGCGAGGTGAGCAGATGGGAAAAAAGACTGGAAATGAGGCCCCGACTGACCGGCTCGACAAGAAGACAATAGCGAACTTTGATAAAATGCTCGACATGACCGAAGAGGAGTATCAGGAATTTATCCGGCCAGCGTCTTCAAAAGATATCGGATTTGACGAGTTCTTGATTCCGAAAGATACGAAAATAGCATTTCCCATAATCGGCGGGGGCCCGAAGGACAAAGAGACAATCGAGTTTTTTGATAAAATGTTAAACATGACTGAGGCCGAATATCAGGAAGCCATCAAACCTTCCCTTTCAAAAGACCGCGGATTTGACGAGTTCTTGATTCCGAAAGATGCGAAAATAGCATTTCCCATAATCGGCGAGGGCCCGAAGGACGAAAAAAGCATGTCTTCCAAGAACGATGAGAAACGCCAGCAGCCCCCAAAAAAGGAGGAGGAACTGGCAGACATCACAAAAGAAATGAAGAAGATTGGAATCAAACGTGGCGTTGGTCCGTATGCGAAAGAAACAACTGCTCCAAGAAAGAAGGACGCCAAAACAGGGGTTGAAAATTCCGCTGACGTGAAATTGACGCACTAGAGTTGCGGCGGGCCGGACGAGCCGATTGACGCGGAGTTCAAGAAGAAGTGAGGTGAAGTATTATGTCTGGCAAATCTATACCGTTCGGGAATAGACTGTTCTGGACCCGCGATGAGTTCGACAGGCTCGTTCCAATCAGCTTGGGACTTTCTTTATTTTTGTATGGAATAGATAAAGCCGGTCTTGTCCAATACTGGTGGATGCCTCACCTATACGTTGTATTTGGAATTATCATTATATTGATGGGATATTTTATCCGCATCAAACGCAAATAGATTGAGTCATCATAGCGATTAATGAGGTTCTCCTCCATGCCCTCCAAGCGCGACTACTACGAAATCCTGGGTCTTTCCAAGTCCGCCTCCCTAGATGAAATCAAGTCAGCTTACAGAAAACTGGCCATGCAATTCCACCCTGACAGGAACAAGGAGGCGGGAGCAGAGGAAAAGTTCAAGGAAATCTCCGAAGCCTACGCAGCTCTCTCAGACCCGCAGAAGCGCCAAGTGTATGACCAGTACGGCCATGCAGGCTTTGACCAGCGCTTCAGCCAAGAAGACATCTTCCGAAATGCTGATTTCGGAGATTTCCAGGACTTGTTCCGCTCCATGGGGTTCTCTTTTGGAGAAATGGACGAGGACAGCCACTTTGGAGGAATGTTTGGCTCAATGTTCGGCATGCCCAGAAGGCAGACAGGCAGGCATTTGCAGGCAGAAGTGAGCGTCACTCTCCAAGAGGCTGCTAAGGGGGCCAGCCGCACAATAGAATACAGAAGGCAGGCCCCATGCGACACCTGCAGCGGCTCTGGCGCAAGGCCGGGCTCTGGGCTCAAGGACTGCGCCAAATGCCATGGAAGGGGGCAGGTGCAGCAGGTAAGGAATTTGGGCGGGTTTGGGAGAATTGCCACAGTTGCTCCATGCCAAAACTGCCGTGGAAGGGGCCAGATACCGGGCAGGGAATGCGAGGAATGCGCGGGACGGGGCTATAGGGCAAAGGAGGAGAGCATTGAAGTCAAGATTCCACAAGGAGTGGATGACGGCATGCGCCTGCGCCTCAGCGGGCTTGGAGAGATGGGCCCTGACGGGCCGGGAGACTTGCTGGTGCGGGTGCATGTAAGGCCTGACGAGAGATTTGAGCGCGAGGGAGAGGATTTGCATGTGCAGGTGCCGATTTCCTACACAATGGCGGTGCTGGGCGGAAAGGTGAGGGTGCCCACGCTGGATGGAGAGGCGGAGATGAGCGTGCCTGCAGGCACTCAGTCTCACACAGTGCTGCGTTTGCGCGGCGAGGGGCTGCCCCGCCTACATGGAAAGGGAAAAGGGGATTTGCTGGCGCAGATAATCATTGAAGTTCCAAAGAGAGTGGATGAGCGGCAGAAGGAGCTGCTGCGCAGGCTGGACGAGGAGGGAAAGGAGAAAAAGAAGGGAAAATGGTTTTAGGAATGGCTGATTCCCCAAAACCCCTGAGCGAGTGCATGCGCGGGCGCAATTCTGCCTATTACAAGGCAGGGGGCACGCGCATCTACGAAGACTTCTCCACCTATGCCCAATCAGAAGAGGGGCTGCTCACGCGCGCGCAGGCGCGCGAATTCCACAGATGGGCGCAAAACAGGCCAAAGCCCTATTGGAGGGTGGCGGAAGCAGGCGGGGGCGAGGGCGCGTTTGCCCATGGTTTTTTGCAGGAATTGAAGGCTCTGGATGGGAAAAGCGGGACAGACATTGCCGGGCGCATACATTACACTTTGCTTGATTTCTCCCAGCCAATGCTCAAGAAAGCTAAAGCGAGGCTGGAGAAGGAGGGCTTCGGCAGCCAGATTGACACGCATGAATGGGATGCGTCTGGCGATGAGCCGCCGCTTCCATTCGCCTCCCATGACCTTGTCCGCTGCAACGAGCTGCTCTCGGATTTGCCCGCACAAGCGTATGCGCGCATGGGAGAGCAGTTGATGGAGGCAAGATATGATGAGAAGATGAACCCCCATCTCCTGCCAGCAGAGTGGCAGGCGCTCAATGACTTGGAGCGAAAGCTCGTGCTGGCCCTGCCCCCGAAATACATCCTTCCCATCAACCGCGCGGCTTTGCAGGCTGCTCTGGCGCTGGCCGCAAGCCTCAATGCTGGAGGAAAGCTGGACGTGTTTGACTACGGCTTCTATCTGGCGGCTGATTTTGATTTGCCGCCCCAGATGTGGAATGACACCATTGTGCGCGAATTCAACGGCCAGTGGACTGCTGATTTGAATTTCCTCTACTTGAGCGCTGCGCTGGCTGCTGAAGGGTGGAGCACCCGCGTGGAGCCGCAGGAGGATTATGCGAAGAGATGGAAGGGGAAGGAAGAGGGCAAGAGGGCGGAGGAAGGGCTGGATTATGAGGAAGAGGAGGATGACATACAAGAGGACGACTTCTTCTACCATTTGAGGGTGCAAAAACAATGAGCAGGCAGATTCCCATTCGTTTGCGCAAGCTTGCAGGCTGGGCCAAGCTCACTTCATTCGAGCAGGACGTGCTGGCCGCCACTTATTCCATTCCGAAAGGCCAGACGCGCAGCTACAAGGAAGTGGCCGAAATGGCGGGATACCCGAGGGCATTCAGGGCGGTAGGCTCTGTCATGAGAAAAAATCCCTATGCCCCCCTTGTGCCCTGCCACCGCGTGATAAAAAGCGACGGGAGTTTGGGCAGGTTTGGAGGGGGGACGAAAAAGAAGGAGCAGATGCTGAGAAAAGAGGGGGCGCTGAAAGACAGGCCTTGGCCATATGCATAAAAGCCTCCTCTTCCTCCCCAAATCATGCGGTTCCCATTCACCGGAGCATCCTCCGTGCTGCTCTTCTCAGGAGACGTGCCCAACGGGCCGGGCCCGAATTTCCTCCAGCACGCGGGCGCGGACATAGACGGCGCCATCCTGGTCTGGACAAGGACGGGCAAAACACTAGTTACCTCAAAGATGAATGCTCTCAAGGCAGAGCGCCTTTTTGGAGGAAGAGTGCTGGCCGTGGACTGGAAGGACATGGGCCCCACACTCAAAAGGCTGGCTCCGCGCGGCAAGGTGGGCTTGGATTTGCGCCATCTGCGCGCAGAGCGCTATGTGCGCCTCTGCAAGCTGCTGGGCGCAGGCAGGGTGATGGACGCAGGCGGGCAGCTGGATGACTTGAGAAGGGTGAAAAGCGCAGGGCAGATAGGCAAAATTGCCAAGGCGGTGAAGATTTCAAAAGACATTCTCGATTCGATTGAGCTGAAACCTTCCATGACCGAGCTTGACGTGGTGCGGCAATTGGCAATCGAGTGCGCAGAAAGAAATGTTTCTTTTGCCTTCCCGCCAATAGTGGCTGCCGGGGAAAATGCGCGCGAGCCCCACCATGAGCCGGCCGCGAAAAAGCTTGGGTATGGAATTGTGCTCATAGATTTCGGGGCGCAATGGCAGCATTTCAATGCGGATTTGTCAAGATGCTATTTTCTAGGGCCTGCAAAAGAGGAGAAAAAGAAGTATGAGGAGGCCAAAGAAATTCACGATTCAATTCTTGACGAGATGCCCTCGCTTCACACCGGAGGCGAGCTGGCGAGATTTGCAGACAGGCAGTGCAAAAAGAAAGGCTGGGGGCGCATGCTGCACGCGATTGGGCACGGACTCGGGCTGGAAGTGCATGACCCGCCGCATCTTGGCCTGCAGAGCAAGGACAAGCTGCAGGAGGGGGTGGTGCTGGCCATAGAGCCGGGCTGGTATGGGAAAAAGTTCGGCGTGAGATATGAGAATGACGTGGCGTGGGGAAAGAAAAAGGCACGCCTGCTTTGAGGAGAGAGGATGGCGGCGCGCAAAACGGCTGAAAAATTCAAATTGATTAGGCTTGAGAGGGACGAATTCCTGCCATGCCTGCAGGCTGCCTTTGCGGATTTTGTCTCCCTCTCCTGCCAAATCCGCCCCATGCTGCTCATCGGCCTGCCGGGCGGGCATTCGCTGGACGGGTTTTATGAGGGCTTGGGAAAGCGGATTCCCCTGCGGCAGAGGCGGCACCTGTTCTTTTTTGCCGTAGATGAGCGCATAGTTGGCGCTAAAGACAGGGAAAACAACGGCCATAAGCTGCAAAAGCTGCTGTGTGACGCCAAGCTGGCCAACCCGAAACAGGTCTTGCGGCTTGACACAAGCGTGGAAAAGAAAGGAGCGCTTGCGTGGGCGCAGGAAATAGACTCGTATGGAACGCTTCTCTCCTCGCTCGCGCCGGATGGGGCGGACCTGCTTGTTTTCGGCGTGGGGGAGGACGGCCATATTGCCTCGCTGTTCCCAAAAAGAAAAGAGCTGGAGGAGAAAGGGGAGAGATGGCTGGAAGTGGCTGGCGCTCCGAAGCCTCCGGCCAGCCGCGTGAGCATTTCGCCGCAGCAAATCAGGAAAGCCAAGGAAGTGTGGCTCGTGTTTCGCGGGAAAGAAAAGCAAAAAGCGCTTGAGAAATTCCTCGACTCGCGCGCATCTGCCCACGACTGTCCGGCAAAGCTTGTTTTGGATGGAAAACACGCGGTGCGGGTGTGGACTGACTTGAAATAAGCGGTCTTGGGCTTCTGACTTGAAATAGGTTAATTCAGGCTTTCTGCCAGCAGAAGCCGTCTTTTGACAATAATTCGTCAGCCGCAGCAGGCCCGCTGCTTCCGGCCATGTAATGATGGAGCTGCGGCTTCTGCTTCAATGTTTCAACCCACTTCCAAGCCAGCTCAACCTCGTCGCGCCTTGAGAAGCGGGTGTGGTCGCCTGCCAGCGCGTCCTCGAACACTTTCTCATACGGCAGGCGCTGGTAGAGATAATCGCATGAGTAGCAGTAGTCCATTGAGAAAGGCTTGACAGACAGAGCTTCTTCCGGCGTCTTGAGGTTGAAGCGCAGGCGGAACACTTCCTCAGGCTGCACCTGTATTTGCAGCTGGCTTGTTCCCAAATCGAAGGCTTTGCGGCCTGAGTATTTGTGGGTGTGGCCATGCTCTTTCCCGCCCGGAGTGAACAGGCAGGCAATTGGCGGGCGGAAGCTTATGGTGACAAGCCCCTCGCTCTTGCCCAGGCGCTTGCCTGTCATCAGAAAGAAGGGCACGCCCTTCCAGCGCGGTGTGCGCACGTGAGTGCGCAAAGCCACGAAAGTCTCGGTGCGCGAGGCTGGATTGACTCCGGGCTCGTGAGCGTAGGCAGGCACGTCTTTGCCGTCCACTTTTCCCATCCCATACTGGCCCATTACAACGTCTTGCGCGCGCAGGGGCGCTAGGCGCTTGAGGGCGCGCGCTTTCGCGTTCTTTATCGGGTCCTCCTCCATGCAGGACGGCGGCTCCATGGCTATGAGGGAAAGCACCTGCAGCAGGTGGCTTTGCACGAAATCGGCCAGCGCGCCTGTGCGGTCGTAGAAGCCTGCGCGGTTTTCAACGCCTATTTGCTCGCTGAATGAAATCTGCACGCAGGAAATTGACTCCCGGCTCCAGATGCGCTCGAAGAGGCGGTTGGCGAAGCGCAGCACCAGCAGGTTCTCCACAGCCTCTTTTGCCAAGAAGTGGTCTATGCGGTAGACGTTGTGCTCGCCCACGAAGCGGTCCAGCAGGGAATTGAGCCTGCGCGCGGAGGCGTAATCCGTGCCTATGGGCTTTTCCACCAAGAGGCGCAGGCGCGCGCGCTGCGAGCGGTTGAGCGTGCGCATGGCGTTGCGCACCACAGGCTCGAGCTCGGCGGGCGGAACGGCCAGGTAGCCCAGCACCATCTCGCGCTGGGAGGGAACGAGCTCCACGAGGCGCCCATAGAGACTTCTGAAGTCGTCCTGATGGTTGAAGTCCATGGAATGGTAATGGACGCGCTTGAGGAAGGCTGCCGCGGGTGGCTGGTTTGCGCGCGGCTTGATGAATTCGCCTGCAAGGGATTCGAACTCTTCACGCGCAAGCTTCCTTCTTCCGCAGGCAAGGATTACGGTGTCCTTGAGCTTGTCGCGGGCGTGGAGCTGGTAGAGGGCAGGGTAGAGCTTGCGCCGCGAGAGGTCTCCGGTGCCTCCGAAAATCAAAATGACGCGCGTCATGGGAAATCACATTATGCTGGCGCGGCAGAGGCGCCTTATTTTGCCATCACTTCGTCTTTTTGCGCATCGCAATCTCATGGCCGCCAAAGCCGTTTCTTATGTAGGCAATCAGGCGGCCGGAAACTGAATCATGGGCGGCCGAGGCGCGGCGGGCTGATAAAGAGGCGGAAAGAACCGGCATTTTGACATGGCGGCGGGCCGCTTCCTGCAATGCCCAGCTTCCGGTTTCCCCGCCACCTATTTTGCCGCTCACTTTTTTGAGCTTGGAGTCTGTTCTCAATTTTTCTGCAGCCAATTCCAGAAGCCATGAGCGGATGACAGAGCCATGGGACCAGGTGCTGGCGATTTTGTCGAGCCGGAGACGATATGGCGCCTTTCGCAATAACTCAAAACCTTCGCCATATGCCTGCAAAAGCCCGTATTCTATTCCGTTGTGCGCCATTTTCACATAATGGCCAGCGCCCGAAGGCCCGCAGTAGAGGAAGCCGCCCGGACAGGCGAGGGCTTTCCACAATGGCAGGAGCTTGGAGTAGCTCTTCTTCTCCCCTCCGATTGTCAGGCACGCGCCATGTCGCGCTCCATAGAGGCCGCCCGATGTTCCGCAGTCGAGGTAATGGACATGGGAGCGGGCCAGAGCTTTCGCCCGCCGAATCGAATCAACATAATTCGAATTGCCGCCATCGATTATGATGTCGCCTTTGCTGAGGTGCGGCTTGAGGCCTTTGAGCACAGCGTCAACTGCGAGGCCTGCCGGAACCATTAGCAGAATGATGCGGGGGGAAGGAAGGGAATTGCAGAATTGTGAGAGGGAATAGGCGGGGATGGCGCCGGCTTGTTCTGCCTTTTTCACTGCATCTTTTGACCTGTTGTAAGCAACAACTGCGTGCTTCTGCTCGCGCAAATGCAGCAGGATGTTGAATCCCATCCTTCCAAGACCGATGATGCCTATTCGCATGGACAACCCCGCATTCGCATGAAGCGGCGAACATGCTTTTTAAGATGCCGGAATGGGCCGCGTCAGGGAGTGAAGGGCTGCTGCCAGTCGCCGCCTGCCGGGACAGCCGAGCAGTCGCGGTATGGGCAGGAGGCCCCGCAGGTCTTGATGGCCGCGTTGTAGCGCAGGATGACGTTGGTTCCGTAGTAGGGATAGCACTGGGCATTGGGATTACCTGCCTTGATGCTCGCGCAGCAGGCCTCCATCCTGTCAAGCACAAAGTCCACCAAAGTGTCTCCCGCCTGGCGGGGCTGGTAGCTTTGGACGTATTCGTGCATTGGGCATTTGTCCGCGCCCATGCCGCTGTATGCGTATGCGGCCATCCAGGCGGCATACCATTCAAGCTCGCCTGCGGCGATTTCTTTCTGCAGAATGGGGCTGGAGGCCCACTGCGAGGTTATCCACTGCAGCTGGCCCATGTAGCGGTAGGTGTTCTTGCTCATGAACTCATACGCGCCGCACTGGGCAGAGTTGGAAGGGTCGAAGGGATTGTAGTCTGCTGCAGGCGAGCGGATGCAGGCCATCACGCCGTAGGCGCAGAGGTTGTTTTCCCCCACCTGGCTGACCTTTGCCCCTATGTCGACCGCAGTGCAATATGCGCTCGGATACTGGGTGAGGTTGGCGGCTGTCTGCGGCCCGTCGCAGCCCCCCGATTTGTAGCTAATTTCGCAGGCTGCCGAGGCAGAGCCGTTGTCAGGATACTTGTCGTTGCCAAACCGCGAGCTTTCGCCCCTTGCTATGGCGCGCATGAGAAGCGGCGGGGCCTCTCCGAATCCGGCATCCATCTCAGGATACTGCGTGCACGCCTTTTGGGGGAAGTCTGAATAGACTGAAGAGCGCTTCCTTGCGTTGCAGAAAGCAAGAGGCATGGGCGCGCTTGACAGGCACGCCCCGCCGCCGCATGAGAGAAGGGCTATGCGCGCGAGGTCTTCGGCATTGCGGCTGGGAGTGAGCGGATAGGCAGGCGAGTTGGCGTTGGAATAGACGCCAGCGCGCGCATACATCTTGGTTGATTCGAACATCGTGCAGGAGGAGCCGCGGCCGTTTGTGGAAAACATCAGAGGCTGCAGCGGGGCCTGCGCTGCCGTGGGGCGGTCGTAAATCTTGATGCCCGGCCCGTCCGGGCGGGCGGCATAGGCGCGCGCATCGGCGCCCCAGAACAGGGTTTCGTTGGAGGAGGCGGTGTCTATGGTGCCCACCGCAAGCGAGAACTGCCCGTCCGGAGAGGAGAGGGTTGCGCCCGGCACGACTGCATCCATTGCCTGCGCCGAGCCGAAGAGCGGGCCGCGGTTGGTGGAATAATAGGTGCAGTCGGAGAACCATGTGTAGGCGGAGGAGGAGTGCATGGTGCCGTTGGCGGAGACAAAGCCGAAGCGGCTGGCAAGAAGAGAGAGGTTGAGGGCGCCCGAGGCTTCGGCGCGCGCGGCATAGGTGTTGCCGTCGGTGCCGAGGAAAAGCACGCGCGAACTGTCGCTCTGGGCTGGCAGGCAGCGCGAAACCTCCACTGCCTGCGAGGGGTCGGAGGAGGAGTTGAGCACCAGAGTGCTGCCTGCCTTGAAGGCGCGCAGGCCGTCAAGGGTGGAGGAGGTTGTGGAGAAGAGGGGCTGCTCCACTCCAAACGGCAGCGGCGAGAGTGCGGGGTCGTCGCTGAAGCGGTATGGCGCCAGGCCCACCACCCCCGAGGAAGCAAGGCCGGGGATGAAAGTGATGAGGGATTCGTATGCATTTGACACGTCAAGGTCTGAGAGCGTGCAGCCGGGCGTGGCCGTGGGGCCGGGCGCAATGCCGACCGCATACCACACGCTGGGCTTGTAGAACTGGCGCAAGCTGGCGCGCGAGTAGGCAAGCTGCCGGCCAAGCTCGGCGTCCGGCGAGCAGAGGGAAAGGCCGGGATTGTCGTTCACAACAAAGCCGCTGCCCACCAGGTCGGTGTAGCGCCAGAAATCCTGGCGGGAGTTGAACAAGTCCGCGCGCCCGCCGTACTCCGCCCTGCAGGCTTCTGGGCGGGGGCGGGTGAGGTTGGCGTTGAGCAGGTAGTCGAGCGCGCACGTGTCGGGCTGGTTGTCGGAATTGAAGACAGGGCGCAGGGCAAGCACCGAGAGGCAGGAGGGGCATTTGCTTTTGATGGCCCGCAGCTGCGCGCCTGTCGCGTCAAGCGCGCTGAAATTGAGAAGAGGGGCTGGCGCCGGGCCGGAGGCAGGGCTGCCGGAAGACGGGCCGGGAGCGGAAGCGTCGGATTGGTACGGATTAAGCAGCGCTTCTGTGGTGAGCATCACCGGCCCTATGAGGGCTGGTGAGGAGGATGGCTTGTTGAACGAGGCGGCAAGGGCGGAATAATCCGCCGTGTTGATGTAGCGGCCCTGCGAATACCACACTACAAGGGGCATCTGGTCGCGCTCCAGGTAGCAGGCAAGAGTGAATGAGGAGAGGTTGCGGTCGAGCCGGCCGGTGGTGGCATTGGGAACAGCCCAGAGAACCGGCATCTTGAGCTGGCCGTTGCAATAGGCTTGCGCTGCCGCGTATTCGCCCGCGCTTGCGCCCTGCCCCAGCATGAAGAAGCGCGGCTCGCACACCTTGGCCTCAACCTGCCCGCTGAGCGGGTTTGTGATGTTGCAGTTCTTTGCGCCCGACACGGCGTAGCCCTCAAACAGGTCTGCCGCAATGCTTGCGTTGCAGCTCACGAACTGGCAGGTGGCGTTGGTGAGGCTGAATTCGAGCCAGCGGCCCGGAAGAAGGGTGTTGAGCACGTATGTGGTCCATGAGGGCTTCTCCTTGCTGCACACCATGCAGCTGCACGGGGTGGGGCCGGCAAGCTCTGAGTAGAGGGAGGCATCGACATAGCGGCTGAAGTTGTAGACAACCGAGCCGGGAACTGCCGAGAGCTTGTCTGACGGGTCGACCCGCGCGAGGCAGCCGAAAGAGAGGAGAAAGAGGGAGAACAGGAAGACGGCAGGCCATTTGCTTGGCGCATCCATGCCAGACATCGGGAGCGCGGACATAAAAACCTCACACCCACTCGATTTTGTAATTGCGGGCCTTCTCCGCCTTCTGCAGTTCCTCCTGCTCTGCCTGAAGATACATGCGGCCCTGGCGGAAGCCCAGGCGCGTGTCGCGGCTGATTTGCAGGCCGAGGCGCGCGAGGTCGCCCTCGCGCTTCTGCATCAGGTCGCGCAGCTTGCGGCCCTTCTCCAGCTCAGACATGTAACGGTTGGTTTCCACCTCGCGCATGCGCTTGGAGTAGTCGTTCAGCTTGTGCTGGTACTGCTGCACCGCGCCGGCCGCTGCCCCTCCCGACTGCTGCACCTGTTCGCGCAGGCATTCGGGGCAGGCGGAGCCGCGCTGGTAGGCAATCCCGTGCCCGTGCGTGCAATAGACCTGGTTTTGGAGTCGCTGGTAGTGCCTGCCTATCTGCTCGCTGAAGGAGAATGAGGAAATCACCATGTTCTTGGCCGACTCGATGCGCCGGGTGAGGAAGGGGCCGACGCCGGAATGCGCGCTCTCCTGGCGCAGCGCCTCCCTGGTGCGGCAGAGCGGGCAGGGCTGGCTTGTGCTGATGTTCAGCCCGTGCTCCGGGCACCTGTAGGTGTTCTGCCCGGCGCCCCGCGCGTCCGCCTGGGCCATGAGCATGGCCCGCTCCTGCGCGCGCTCCTGCTCGGTCAGCTCGCCGATGTCCTTCTCGCGCGGCGTGCCCTGGTTCCAGCTCTGCTTGCGCGCCCAGGCGGAGTTGTGGCGGAAGAGGTGGTAGAGGCCAAGGTAGAGGGGGGCGAGGGGGATTGTGTATTCCGAATTCTGGAACGACCATGCCTGCCTCTGCATGTCAAGGTCGAAGAATTTGGAAAGGACCGGGGTCTCGCGCCTATAGGTGTCGCGCAGGGCGTCGCGCGCGAGGTCCTGCTCGATGCCGACAGGCTCTGTGCTGCCCATGGAGAGGCGGGCGAAATTGGACAGGGGATTTGTCTCAAGCCCCGTGCGCTGGCCCCGGTCGTATGGGTTGGTGAACGCGGTGCCGGTGGCATTGAGGATGGTGCGCGCCATGCGCGGGAACAGCTTCCACTCGTCCTTGAAGTTGATGAACACCATGCCCGGCACCGGGGCGGCCGCGCCCACGTTCTTGTGGTAGGGGGCCAGCATCTCCCAGGAGCGGTGCGCGCCGCCGATTGCGGCTATGTCGTAGCCGGAGCGGTTCTCCACCGCCCAGTAGCCCTGGCGGAAGAAGGAGCGGATGCCCGGCACGTTCCACGCATGGCGCGTGGCGCCCAGAGTGTCCTCCCACTCGCGGATTTGCGAGTTGAGTATGCGCCGCTCGGCCGGGTCGGAGGCGCTGCGCGCCCGCTCGCGCAGGGAGGCGATGTTCTGCTCGCTGACGCCCAGCTCACGCGCCTGCTCGCGCTTGTCCCAGAGCATGTACTCCTCGCGGAAGGAGAGGCCCAGCTTGCGCCTGCGCATCTCCTCGCCCGCGTCGAGGCCCATCTGGGCGTAGCGCGTCCTGTCGATGTCTGACACGTCGTCCGTGCCGCCGCCGCGCCCGCCCGCCCCCTTGCCGTACTTGAATGTGAAGGGCAGGTTGTAGCGGTAGCCGCCCCATCCGGTCTCCTGCTTGAAATTCCAGCCGAACTCGTCCTGGTAGTCCTTGAGATGCCATCCGCGCGAGAGGGGCTTGGCGTAGAAGCGGGTGAACCAGTCGAAGCTTTCGCTGGCGCGGAAGAAGGAGTGAAGGCCTGCGGCCATGCCCGGCTCGTGGGTGTTGGCGCCGGAGATGCCGCGCTCGGGGTCCTGGTGGTAGACGGTCGTGTAGCCGGTCATCTTGGTGAAGAATGTGCGGGTGTGCATGCCGAAAGCCATCGAGGCATAGTAGTTCGGCCTTGCGAAGATGTTGAGCACGCGGTCGCCGGGGAAGAGGTGATAGCCTGCCCACATCTGCGGCCGCTCTCCGACGAATTGTCCGGTCTGGTAGCCTGTCATCATGGCCTGCCCCATGGCATAGCCGCCACCGAAGGCTATGCGCGGGTCGCGCATGTTAACCGATTCGTTGACGTTGTAGAAGGGCAGGGCCAAATCGGCCACGCGCTTGAGCGAGCGGTCCGGATAAGCGTTTTCTTGCTGGTATTTGAAGGCCCTCTGCTCAAGCTCTGGGATGCGCGGAGCGAGGGC
>JAKAME010000039.1 GCA_021813025.1 Microcaldota archaeon | reverse complement strand
GGATTATCTTGTCGCTCACCTCGATGATTGGGTCGGTGGGCAGCAGGGGCCCGCCGCGCGAGATGGGGCCGCTGGCGTCGGCCAGCACGCTGCGCCCGGAGTCAAGCTGGGCGGTGGAAATCGCGTGCAGGGTGTCCTTGGCCAGAAACTGCGCCTGCAGCAGGCTTGGGTAATAGCCGGCAGGGCTTGAGGAGACTATGACTATGGACTGGATGGCTATGAGGATTAGCGAGAAGGCGACGAAGGCGTCCAAGGAAAACACAAAGCCCTGCTGTCGGCGTTCCATCAGGCCAGCGATTGAGTTAAAACCCTTATAAAGCTGCGCGAGGCAGCATAGAGCGAGAGGTGGTGGCGCATGGTCAAGGGACAACTTTCTGCCGAAATGCTGATTCTGCTGGTGCTGATTCTCGCGCTGGTGGCCATAGTCTACACCCAGATGACAAAGACAGTGAACACCGCGGCAAAGGGCATGGACGTCAAGACCGAGGACGCGCTGCACGCGGGTAACGGCTGCACCAGCACGCCGGACTGCAACCCCAACAATGTTGCCGGCAGCCAGCTGACGTGCGAGATTGCAAGTGGCCAGAGCAGCGGCCGCTGCGCATACAAATAGAAAATAAAATGGGTGGCCGGCCCGACAGGGCCGCGCGGGTCTGAGCCCATGAACGCCTCTTTTCCTTCTTCCCTGCGCGCGCAGGCCAGCGTCGAGTGGCTCATGCTCGGCCTGCTTGCCCTCGCCCTTCTGGCCATAGCCGCAATGGCCGTCTCGCGCGCGCAGTCGGCGCAAACCACGCTGGCCGAGCGGCGCATTTTGCAGATGGAAGTGAGGGAGATGGCATATTATGCAGACCAGATTTGCGCGCTGGGGGCCGGCAATTCGCAAGTTGTGGAGCTTGCGCCTCCCCCAATCCATATTGAATACGACGCATCGGCGCGCGGGCTGATGGCATGGAAAAAAGCCCCCAACGGCACGGCAAACAGGTGCGCCGACGGCTCTATGTCAGCTTACTGCGGCGAGGATGCGCAGTTCGCCAGGACTTTGTGCAAAATGGAGGTAAGCCAGCCTGAGGGCTATGGCTCGCGGGCGTATCTGTACTATGAGGCAGGCTCAGACCCTGCCTCGGTGCGAATCTCCGCCCAGCCTCCATATTAGAAAACCCCTGTTTTGGGAATATGTTTATTAGCTACGCAAGCTTCATGTGATGAGGTGATGGAATGGTAGACCCTGTGCTTATTGTCGGCGGCCTCATAGTGCTGGTCGTGATTGTGCTTGTCTTCATCTTCAACGGCCTAGTCAGCCTGCGCGCGCGGGTGGACAACGCCTGGGCGCAGATTGACGTGCAGCTCACCAAAAGGTACGAGCTTGTGCCCAACTTGGTGGAAACGGTGAAGGGCTACGCAAAGCATGAGAAGGAAATATTTGAGAACGTGACCAAGGCGCGCTCCATGTGGGCCGGGGCCAGCACGGTGGGCGAGAAGGCCAAGGCGGACGCCTCGTTTGCCGGCGCGCTCAAAAGCCTCATAGCGGTGGCAGAGAACTACCCGCAGCTCAAGGCTAACGAGAACTTCAGGCTTTTGCAGGAGCAGCTTGACGGCATAGAGAGCAAGGTGGCGTATGCGCGCCAGGCCTACAATGATTCGGTGTTGGAATACAACACCAAGATACAGACGGTGCCTGACGCATTCATTGCAGGCCTGATGGGCTTTGTCCAGAAGGAATACTTCAAGGCCGAGGAGGCTGCGAAGGAAGCCGTGAAAGTGAAATTCTAGGGAGATTTGGTGGTGAAGATGACAGACATGCTGGGCATCACAAAAAGGAAATGGCTCGCGTTCGGGCTGTTCTCGGCCAGCACCACCATTTTGCTATATTTTAGCTGGCTGATGAATAGTGGCTCTCCGAAACCGCTTGAGCTTGTTGCTTTCTTCATCGCTCTGACCATGTTCATGGCAATCGGCGCCATGCTCGTGCAAAAGCTGCGCGTTTCATTGAAAATCGGCTTGCGAGGCCGTTATATAAGCAGCATCATAGTCGGATGCGTGCTTTTCGCGCTCCAAGTTTGGGGCTATTACGATAGGGGCCGCTGGGTTGCGCCCGCCGAGACATTCAACCCAGTGGGTTGGGCGCTCAATAGCCTTCTTGCCGCAATTGTTTTCCTTCTGCTCTATCTGGCAGCGGATTTCATCGCCGATCTATTCTGTCCGGACCGGTCAGCAGAAAAGAAGAAACAGAAAAAGACTTCGGCCAAGCGCTAAATTTTTGGTTGATTCTCCATGGCCAGCTTCTGGGACGTGCAGCGGGCGAACAAGACAAAGTCCTGGCTGCTCATGCTGCTCATCTTCCCCATAGTGGCGGGCTTGGTGTGGTTTGCAGGCTATTTCTTCACAGGCGGCGAGTGGGTGCTGCCCATCGCCATCGCCTTCTCACTTCTCTATTCTGCTGGCGGCTATTTCCTTGGCGACAAGCTGGTGCTGGCAATGCACGGCGCGCGGGCGGCCGATGAGACCAAAGACGCCTATCTCTACAATACTGTTGAGGGGCTTGCGCTTGCCGCGCAGATTCCCAAGCCAAAATTATATGTCATCGAGGACCCCTCGCCAAATGCATTTGCTACAGGGCGCGACCCCAAGCACGCTTCCATTGCCGTCACCTCCGGCCTGCTCAAGACAATGAACCGCGCCGAGCTGGAAGGCGTGCTGGGGCACGAGATGTCGCACATCAGAAATTTTGATTCGCGCTTCATGACTCTTGTCATTGTGCTGGTGGGACTTGTGGCCATACTTGCCAACATGATTGGAAGGGGCATGTGGTACGGGCGCTCGGACAACAGTGAGGGGCGCGGAAGCGGCGCGCTGGCCATAGTGGGCCTGCTTATGGTGATTTTGGCCCCCCTGCTTGCAAAGCTTGTTCAGTTGGCCATTTCGCGCTCGCGCGAGCGGCTGGCTGATGCCTCGGCAGCTCAATTGACGCGAAATCCAGACGGGCTGGCTTCTGCGCTTGAGAAACTGAAAGGCGGGACTCCGCTCAAAAGCGCGTCAGAAACAACGGCGGCGCTGTTTATCTCGGACCCGGTGCATGGGGGCAGGCAGGGGATTGGCAGTCGGGTGATGGGCCTGTTTGCGACGCACCCGCCTCTTGACGAGCGAATAAAGGCGCTGAAAGAAATGTAAAAAAGAAGAAGACGGCCCGCCTACTGCTGCAATCCATTGCACATCAGATAGGACTGCTGTGCATAAGCTTCTTGGTCGCTCAGAACAGAGGATGAGGAAAACACGGACGCGGACGACCCCGCGAGAGTGTTTGCTTTTTGCCCAACCATGCTCACCAGTTTGGGAGCCTGGCTGGTTTGGATGAGCACCCCGCCACTGCAGCGCAGCCCGTTGCCGACGTCGACGACCCGCCTGTAGTTGTCGAAGCGGTAGTCGTAGTAGCCGCGCCAGAGCGAGCCAAAAGCGCTCAAAAGAGCGAGATAGAGTGCCTGTTCATCAGAGCGATGGGAAGAAGTGCCTTTGGGCACACCATCGACTTGGGCATACCAGCCATCCGAGGAGGGCATGTTCTCATAGAGCCTGAGGAACTGGCGCATTTCTCCAGAGAATTCCCCTGAGATGCTCACGCCGTCTTTGCCGATAAGGCAAATGAATGGATTTATTACAAGCAGCGGGTTTTCGGCCCTTAACTGAGCGGGAGTGAGAATCTTGGCCGCGTTGGGCATGGTGAATTCGCCGCCATTTCCAACTATTGTGAGTGCGCCGGTCTTGGCGTTGATGGATTCGCCAAGGGGTTCTTTGGTATTGACCGAAAAGCCCATGAACACGGACATACGGTGCATGATGGATTTGAACGCTTCGGGATTCTGTTTGGCGAACTTCTGCACCTCGGCCGGACAGAGCATTTTCTCAAAGAATTTCTGGCCGGGAGTCTGGTTGGCGGTGACATTCTTCACCAAGTTGATGCCGGGAGCGGCTGATTCCGTTTTGAAAGCCATGAATGCACCTCTTCAGATGTGCATTCTTATGGTTAAATATGCTTATATTGGTTTGGAAAAGCCGGAGCCGGCGGATGAGAGGACAAAAAGAGGACGCTGAGGGCGATGCAGAAAATCAGCCAATCTTCTTTGACTCGAAGATGATGACAAAATCGTATTTGTGGTTCAGGTCGCTGAGGGCCGCCCGGTCCTGCAAGGCCTGCGCAACCGCATCCTGCACCCTCCGCCCGATGTCCTCCTTCTGCTCCGGGCTTGGCTTGAAGTCGGGATTTCGGGCCTTGATGAGGGAATCCACGAACACCGGGATGTAATCCTTGATGAGGATGGACAGGTCGTAGTAGATGAGCTCGGTCTTGAGATGCCTTGTCTTGAAGCCCTTGGCTTCGGTGAGCTTCTGGATGCTCTTCACGCTGTTGGACGGGCGCGAGAGGGTGGACAAGTCGTTCATGTGCGGGAAGTCGGGGGATTTGGATAGGATGTCCAGCACCTTGCGAGTGAAATCGTTGTAGCGCATGCTGTATCGGTCAGGGTCGAAATCGGCGCGCACGAAATGCGAGGCGGTGGTCCAGACGAAGGAGCCGCCGTTGTTGAGCAGGGGATAGAGCGGCTCGAAGGTCTCGCTCACGCCAATCCAGTGCACCGACTGGTTGGCCACCGCGAGGTCGAAGCCGGGCTTGATTTTCCTTGCCGTGAAATCGCCGACAATGAATTTGACATGGCATGAGACCGGCTTTGTATTCGAGCGGAATTGGCTGAAATAGGCGCCAAGAAGGGCCTGCTCGTCCCCCGGATACCCGGCCAGCTCGGCCAGCAGCTTTTTCCCGTCCCTCTGGTTGAATTTGTAGCGGGCCAGCTCGACATAGGCCTTGTTCTTTTCTACTGAAACGACATGGACGCCTGGGTTCCTCTCCAGAACTGCGGCCGCCGTGATGCCTGTGCCGCCGCCGATGTCCAGCACCCTCTGCCCTTCCTTGAGGGGAAGATGCCCGGCCGCCCAGTGCGAGCACGCTTCGTGGGGAGGGAGCATGCGGTTGGCCGGATTTCGGATGACAATCGTAGTGGTGGTGATGTTGCGCAAGTCGTAATTGAGGGCATCGGAACGCTTGTTCTGATATGGGCTTTTGCCCATGCCAGTGTAGTCTGAATTGCCAAGGCGATGAGTAGGGGAGGCCATGGCAGGATATGTCGTTATATGCTAATAAAGATGACTGCCCTGCGCCTTCACGCCCGCTCCCATTTCATTCCTTCTTTTTCCAAAATCGAAATAATCCGCTCTCTTTCCTCTTTTCCAAGCCCTTTCCAGTCAATGAGCGCGCCCTGGACAGGCTCGATGGTTTTCTCTATTGCCTGCTTGAGCATTTTCTCGTCAAAGTCTGCGGCGCGGTATTTGGCCAAAACATGACCAACGGCCCGTTCCTTGCTTCCCAGCATCAGTGGGGTGAATTTCGGGGAATAATGCCCGCCGCCAATTCCAAGATAGACTTTCGCTTCCGGCGCTGGCTGGAAAAGGGATTTCATCATGGCTTCGGCCACAACCCGCCCGGCCAAATCATTTGACCACTGGTCAGGTCCGCTTCCAATCTCGACAAAAAGCAGGGCCTTCTTCCCGCCTGCAGGTGTCGGGCCGTGGTGGTCCACTTCCATGTTGACTGGCCAGTCCAATTTGTGTTTCTTGGCGGCCTCGTCAAGCAATTGTAATATCTGCTTCAGTTTGCACGCATAGGCCATATTCAGGGTGCTTGGCTGGCCGCCGAAATCGGCAGCCCCCCAGTTGCCGGGCACGTGGGCGGTGAGGGCGGGCGTGCCTGCCTCGGATTTGTGGGTGGAGGCGTAGAGGAAATAATCTGCGTGAGAATCAGCCGGGGGCTCAATCTCGATTATGGAGAGCGGCGAGCCGGCTGCCTGCACTCCGCTGCAGCAGTTCTCTTTCGCGCAAGGGGAGAACAAATAGCTGTTCTCGTTTTTCTTTTTCCACTTCCAGTCTTTTTCCAAGTGGCGCATGATGTTGAGCGAGGCTGCGTTGGAGGTGGAGAAGAGGATGGCGCCTTTCATGGAAACTGGAAGGGAGCGGAGGATTAAATACGCATGGGAGAGCAAAGAGAGCCATGGACAAAGAGGCGTGTTTTTCGCGCAACAGGGGGACTATTACGCCAAAACAGCAGCTTGCGCTCTCTCGTTCGCGAATCGCCGTGTTCGGCCTCGGCGGGGTGGGCGGGCTGGCGGCCGAAGTATTGGCGAGAGCCGGCATCGGGCACATGCTGGTTGCGGATTTCGATCGTTTCGAGCCAACCAACCTCAACAGGCAGATTCACGCGCAAAAAGAAAGTTTGGGAAAAAAGAAGGTGGATGTTTTTGAAAAGAAGGCAAAGGCCATAAACAGAAAAATTGAAATCAGAAAAATAAATAAAAAAATAGAATACTCCTCGCTTGCATATTTTGAAAGAAAGCTGGCTGGCTTCAAACCGGATGTTATCGTCGACACGATGGACAGCGTCGGCTCGCGCGTGCTGCTGGCGAGAATTTGCAAAAAACAGGGCATCCCATATGTTTATGCGGCCTCGGCTGGAGAAAGGGGAATGATAATGTTGGTGGAAGGGAAAGAGGGCCTCGAACGCCTGCTGCATCTCCCATCAAGAGGAACACCAGATGCAGGAGTCGAAGCCTCCCTAATCCATTATCCCCAATGCCGCACCGCATGGGGGCCGGCCACAAATTTAGTTGGAGCGCTGGCAGCCAATGCGGCATTGAATTATCTGCTGAAAAAACCTTATCCCAAAGCGCCGAAATGCTGGATGGTTGATGCGTTTGGGGAAAAAATAGTGCGGGAAGAGAAATTATAGGCGCGCATCATTCTGCTTTATCCTTCGAATATCGCCCTTCCAATCCGCACCATGGTGCTGCCTTCCTCAACAGCTATTTTGTAATCCTCGCTCATGCCCATGGAAAGCAGGGGCAGGGAGAATGACTTGGCCAGCGCGCGCAGGCGGGCGAAATCCCCGCGCGGCTGCTCGCGCGAGGCTATGCCCATCAGGCCCTCGAGCCTAAAGTAGGGTGAATAAATGGTTTCCAGCTTGCGGATTTCGCCAACAGCCTGCGCCAGCTCGGTCTCGCTGGTGTAGCCAGACTGGCTCTCCTTGCCCGAAATGCGGAACTGGATGAAGATGGAGATTTTCTTCTTCTGCTCCGATGCCTCGGCCGCGAGCTTCTGCGCGAGCGCCACAGAATCAACGGATTGTATGACGTCGAAAAGGGACATGACCTCCTTCGCCTTGTTGCGCTGCAGGTGGCCCACGAAATGGAGGATAAGGTTCGGATTGGCTGCCTTCATCTCCTTCCAGCCCTTCTTCTGCGCCTCCTGCAAGCGGCTCTCCCCGAATTCGGCGCAGCCGGCAGAAATTGCCTGCTTAATGTCGTCCACGCCCCTTCCTTTGCTTACTGCCACGAGGCGCACTGAGGCTGGAAGCGAGGAGCGGATTCTCTGGACGTTATCCTTGACAGAAGACATGGGCATATTATGGATGGGAGAAGTAAAAAGGCAGGTGGGAGCAGCGAACCCCGCCTCACTTTGGCTCCTGCCGCGAGATGGATGGGATGCGGTCGAAGCCCTTGTCATAGCTGCATATCGTATCGATTCCGTTGCACTTCATGACGGCGGCGTGATAAGCATCGCTGGCCGTCAGGCCCTGACGCACCAATTCGGGCACATGGGCCAGACAGGTTGACTCCACCCCCAATACCTGCAAGTGAGGCGTTCGGCAGATGTTGATGAAGATGCGGATGGCTGTCTCGTCGTCATCCTCCTGAAAATAGTACAAGACCTCGTTGAGCACCAGCGTGCTGGTCTGCGCCCGGATTTCGGCACGGCGGATGCGCTCCAGCAGCGCCAGGCAGCTCGCCTTCTGCCGCCCGCCTGAATCGTAGGCGTGGATGAAGACATTGGCATCAATGAACACGTTTCCACTCCCGATGCATCCGCCGTTCGGCCGCGCGTATCCGTTTCCCGACCTCTTCGTCGCTGCGCCCGGTCTTGCGCGCGGTCAGGCGTCCGAACTCTTCGAAGTAGTCGTCGGCCGGCTCCAGAATGATTTTGCGCGCCTCCACCCGCGCGTGCAGCTGGGAGCCGGGCAGGAGGTGGAGCATGTCGCGGATGTATTTTGGGATGACAATCTGGCCCTTGTCATAAACTTCGACCATAGGATACACCAAGAGTTATACTTAGGGTAGGAATTAATATAATGAATGGTAGGAATTCGGCCTAGACGGGATGGCAGGAAATCCGGCCATCTGAAAGCTTTGTTTGAAAACACACACGCCCCCCCCCAACGACCACAGGTTATTTTAATATGTTCTAAGAATGCAGGGGTGGTGATGGCATGCTGTGTTTTCAGCTGGAGGCGGCTAAAGTTAAAGGGCGGGAGCCGGAAGCGGCCATGAGCCCTGAGAAAACAAGGGCGCTGGAGGCGCTGAGGACATATCTGGAATCTCTAAATCCCAAAGCGAAAGACCCGTTGGCGTTTGCAAAAGGACTGGCACCAGGACAGAAAGGCGCGGCGGAAGATGTTCGGCGCGGGGAGGCGTTGGTGAAGGCGCTTGAGGCCGCGGTAGAATCCTATGCAAGGAATGCTTCTCTGATAACGTATGAGGGGAAGGATACTATAAAAGCAAGGTCGATACTGGAAACTGAGGCGAAGAAGGCGCAGAGCATCAAGCAGCGCAAGCAAAATTGAATCAATACATGTGCTCCAATGTCTGCAGCGCCTTCTTGGTTTTCTCCAGCGCGTTTTTCGCATTGGTCAGATAGACGTATTCCAGAGCCTCGCCCAAATCCGCGCGCTCTGCCATTGGGGGAAGGGCGAACTTGTAGTGCCCCTCCTTGCGCTGCAAAATCCCCTTCTCTTTGAGCACGTGCAGATGGTAGCGCACGGCCTTTATCTGGGCAGGAGAATCGGCAGGGCGCACGGCATTGATTCGCTCCATGAGCTGGTTTATGTCAGGCTCCTCGTGCGAAAAATGCGCGCCGCACAATGCCTCGAAGATGTCGAGCATGAGCGTGCGGCTCTCGTTGGGGGAGATGAGGCCGAGAGAGAGGGCGAGGTAGCGGATGAGGCCGCGCTTGGTAAGCTTCACTTCGCTCAATAATTGCATGTCCCGCACGATGTGCTCTTGGCGGATTAGGGAGGCTTCAGGAAGGGAGGACATGCGACTAAAATAGTTTTAGTGTATAAAAACGTTCCCTTTAATAAATCAAAAATACCCACATTTACAAGAATGAAAACATAATGAACCGGGGAGAGGAGATGAAAGGGAAACAAATTACTCGGCCAGAAACCATCGACCTCAAGCGGCGCGAGGTTTGCGCGACTGCAACAAAGGCCGTCCTGGGCTTGCCCCTCGCCGCAAAGGCCGTCCTGGGCCTGCCACTCGTCTCGTTCATGGCCTGCGAAGACCTCACAGGCCCGCAGGGAGCCGGCTACACCAAGCTGGTGGAGGAAAAGACTTTGCAGAAAGGAGTGGTCAGCGCGCTTGGCCCCCTGAGCGTGCAGCTGGTGCAGGTAGTGGTGGAGAACGAGTCAAAGCAGCTCATGCGCGCCGACGTCAATTTCCTCAAAAGCGACGGCAGCGTGGACTTTTTGTGGAATTTCAACCTCAATGACTCCAAGCAGGGCATCAAGGCTCCGGGCAGCGACAAGACATCTGACTATTCCGTGCTGTGCACAGGCCTGCCGCAGTTCGGCAGCAGCGACGAGTGGGTGCGCCTGCAGGTGTGGCAGAATCCGAACAGCAGGCAGACGCCCTGAAATAGGCAAGGGCATAGGTTTTTAGGGCAACATCTTCCAAACCAATTCACCAATGAGCGGTTTTGGCCCAGGGCATGACGCGCCTGGGCCCGTGACGCTTGCAAGATTTAGAGAAATTCTCTTTTTCGAGTGGGCGTGGACCGCGTAGTGGATACACGCCAAGGAAAGATGCGGGCCTCAAAGAAAGGCTGCCTCGTTTGTTTTGGCGATAAGCGAGAAACTGATAAATATGAAATTTGAAGACTTCGGCCTCCACCCCAAGCTTATGGAGGCGCTAAAGGCAATGGGATTCGAGACGCCCAGCCCCATTCAGGAGCAGGCGATTCCGCTCATGATGCAGGACGAGGACCTGATTGGGCAGGCGCAGACAGGCACAGGCAAGACGGCGGCGTTCGGACTGCCGATGCTCGACAGGCTTTTGCACCACCCGGCGCACGCAAGGCCTGCGCATTCCAGCGGAGTAGCAAGGCCCTTCGGGCTTGTGATGTGCCCCACGCGCGAGCTGGCCATACAGGTGTGCGAGCAGATGGAGAAGATGGGGCAGGCCGCCCAGCTCAACATCGTGCCGGTTTACGGCGGGCAGGAGATGGAGAAGCAGCTGCGCCGCTTCCAAAAGCCGGTTGACGTCGTGGTCGGCACGCCGGGAAGGATTATGGACCACATGGAGAGAGGCACCCTCAATTTGGAGCACGTGCAGGTGGCCATTCTGGACGAGGCAGACCGCATGCTGGACATGGGCTTTGTTGATGACGTGGTGGGCATTCTGCGCCACAGCCCGCCCACGCGCCAGACCGCGCTCTTCTCCGCCACAATGCCGCGCGAAGTGCTAAACATCGCATACGAATTCATGAAAGCGCCGCAGAGCGTCAACGTCACGCCCCCGGACCATCTTACTGTGGAGAAAATCAGCCAGTATTATGTGCAGGTGGATGCGCGCACGCGCCCGCGGGCTTTGCGCCTGCTGCTGCAGCAGCGCAAGCCAAGCCTTGCCCTTGTCTTCTGCCGCACCAAGCGCGGAGCGGAGAGGGTGGGGCAGCAGCTCAAGACGGATGGATTCCGCGCCAAGGCATTGCACGGAGACTTGACGCAGAAGCAGCGCGACGAGGCAATGGCGCATTTCCGCGAAGGAAAATTGCATGTGATGGTTGCAACCGACATTGCGAGCCGCGGATTGGACGTGTTCGACGTCTCGCATGTCATCAATTACGATTTGCCTGAGGACCATTTGACTTACGTGCACCGCATAGGCCGCACCGGGCGCATGGGCGCAAATGGCGAGGCCATCTCGTTCGTGTTTCCCGACCAGGCACAGATTATGGCAGAGTGGGCCAAGAGCATAGGCACCACAATCAAGGAGCTCAAGGTTGACGGCCTGCCCTCGCCAGAGAGCGGGGCAATGGGCGGGGTGCCTGCAGCCGCGCCGATGGGCTATGGCTCCAGCGGCTTCGGCGGCGAAACGCAGACGCATGAGCGCAGGCCTTATGGCTCAGGCTTCGGGCATGGAAGAAGCTCCTCTTTCGGCCAGACGGGCGGGCGCGGATTCGGCGAGGGAGAAGGCCGGCCGCATGAGCGCCGCTCGTTTGGCTCTGGCTTCGGGCGCGGACGGGAAGGCGGACCTTCGGGCGCTCCTGAAGGCAGGCGCCCGTTCGGGCATGGGGGAGAAAGGCGCGAAGGCGGGTTCGGAAGGGGCCCGCGCGAGGGACGCTCATCCTATGGCTCAGGATTTGGAGGCCGGGGCGGCGGGCGGGGCGGACCCCGGGACGGCGGGAGCGGATTCGGCGGAGGCGCTGGAATGGGCCGCTCGCCCGTCTCGCCGCTCACAATAAAGAAAATCAAGGAGCGCCCCATCGGGGCCGCCAAGAGCCACGGCCACACGCGCGGCGGGCACCAGTACGCGGGAAGGCAGGATTAATTTTTTCTTTTCCTCTTCTCTATTCTTCTTTCTTCTTCCCGGCCACAGCCGGCTTCAGTTTCCTTCTCAGCAAGTCATAAGCCCGCGCAGCATCTTTGGACTTCAAAACCAGAATCATCTCATTTAGGGTGGAGACAAGCTCGAAGACGTTGATGTTCTCCCACGCAAGCTCGGAGAGCGTGCGGTCGAAAAAGCCTGGCTGGTACAAAAGCTCGGAAGGGAATTGCAGGTAGAGCAGCGACAGGTCGCGCTCCACATGAAGCAGCTTCTCTTTCCTGAGCGCAGCCAGGAAAGGCTTCTCGTATTCTGATGACGTGATTATGGTGAGCTCGTACTGGCCTGACACAAGGCTGAAGATGTCGTCCTGCCCGCCCTTCATCAGAGACTGCAGCTGCTGGGCCGCCGCCAGCGCGCCGGGGGTTTTTTGCAAATCTATTTCGACAGCGCCCTCGCGCAGGGAAAGGCGGATTTTTCCCCAAAGGGGCGAGCCCTCCTGCTCGGCGCGCCGCTCCCCCATCTTGTCGCGCAAACGCGAGAGGGCCATAACAACAGCGCCCTCTTCCACCTCATGGCCCAGCTCCGCCTCGAGGCGGGGGCGCAGGTGGCGGGCGAGGCGGTGGAATGAGACCAAATCGCGCTGGATGAACTGCTCCAAGTGGGGCAGCTCGCGCACATAGGAGCCTACGAGATGGGCGACGGTGGGCATGGATGTGATGGGAATAACAAAATGTTAAAAGAGTGAGGGCTGGCTGATTTTCTAGCACAGCACCCAGCGGTCGGCCTCGTTCTTGGGCGTGTCCGGGCGCTCTTTGAGGATAAGGCCCTGATTCGCCGGATTGTCCTTGAACTTGTCCAGCAGAGTGGATACTGGCCTCTGGGCGGCGGCGGGCGTGTCGAACGGCGTTTTTTGGTTCCGGTTGTTTTTGATAGGTATGAAGTCCATGGGCTCGCCTTTGTTCCTGGTTGGGTTGTTTCCCACTATTTTCCCACTTGAAGAGTATATAATGCTTGCGCTGCTCCGGGGGATAGGTTAATAAAAGCCCACTATTTTCCCACTCAACTACTGCCATTCCGAGCCTGCGAGGCGCGCGCCGCACTTGGCGAGTGCGGCCTTGATTTGCGCTATGCCGGCCCCCTGCGGGTTGCATTCCACCTCCCACAGGGCGGCCTCGCCGCGCTTGGAGGAGCGCGAGCGGCTGGAAACTAGGTCGACGCCAAGCCCGTAGAGCGAGAGGGCGGCCTTGGCCAGAGCGCCGGGCTTGTCGGCAAGCTCGATGCGCAGGGTGAGCAGCCTCTTCTCTCGCGCCGGCTCGATGAGCAGAATGCGCGAGCGCTCGTCGGCAGACACAAGCACCCTCTCGCCGATTGTGAGGCCCAGCGCCTGGCGCACCGAGAGGGGGATGAGCACCCGGCCTTTCTCGTCGATGGATGAAATGAGGGAATCGGGCATGCGGGGAGGAGGCTGGGGAGGGATAAAAAGATGACGGATGGGCCGAAGAGTGTCTTATCCCGCATTAATGTCCTCTCGGTAAATAAAATCATGCAAACGCTCGAACCTTGGCAGATTACGGAGATAATCCACCGGAGGAACTGGGGCTGGAGTGCCTACAAGCTGGGCAAGAAATA
>JAKAME010000097.1 GCA_021813025.1 Microcaldota archaeon | reverse complement strand
CCACGTGCGGCTCGTCAAGCCCGAAGGCGCGCAGGCGCTTCTTGAGCTCCTCGCGCTCGAATGATACAGATTTTGCCATATCCACTTCACCCAGGGCGGCATCAGCCAGGCCCCCCATGTCAAGGAAGAAGTCCTGCATGGGCTCCTCTCCCACGATTTTCTCGATTAAAAAGGTTTCCGAGAACTGGGCGGTGGTCTGGAACGCCATGTTCACCGCCGCCTGCCCCACTCCCAGCTTGGCTATTTCCCCGCGCATGAAATCCGAGAAATTGAGCGAGGACTGCAAATAATCCAGATAGCGCTCGAACTTCACGCGCAGGATGAATGTGGTGCCGACGTTTGAGAAAATCGCCTCTGAAATGTCGGTGGGGTTCTGGCTTGCAACCAGCAGGCCGAAGGAATACTTGCGCCCCTCGCGCACCACCATGACCGCGTCCGAGTTCTCGTCCTTGGCTATTTTCCACGCCTCGTCCAGAACGACTATGAGCTTCATGCCTGCCGTTGGCGACCAGCCCTCTTCCCTCATCTTCTCCTTGATGAACTGCAGCATGGAGAGGCCGGCCAGCGCGCGGAACACCTCGTCAGGCAGGCCGGAGAGGTCAAGGTCCACCAGCCCGCCGCTGGTCATCTCGTCAAGATTGATTGTGGAGGGCTGGGCGAAGAAGTCCTCGCCCTCGCGCGTGAACTGCTTGATGCGATAAAGCGCGTTCTCAAGCTCGGCGGGAAATTCGTAGGTGCCGCCCTCAAGCTGCTCCTCCAAAATGCGCTGCACGTCGCGCAAAGTGGGGGGCTTGAGGGGCCTGCCCAAGGAGTCGCGCTGTGTCTTTGAATCAAGCTTGAATTTGGCTGATACATAGGCTTTCTCAATCGACAGCTCGGTGAGCCGCTTCTGCTCCGGATAGCGGCCTATGTCTGTGAGGATGTCGAGGGTGCGCATGATTTGCTTTACGCGGTCGTTTGGCTTCATGCCGCCCAGGTCAAGGAGGTTGATGTAGCTGCCCCTGCCCAAAGCGATTACTTTGCCGCCCGCCTGCTTCACCCATTCCTTGTACTCCCCGGCCCAGTCTATGATGAATGCGTTTGTGCCCCAGATGAAGTTGCAGCGGGTGAGGAAGGTTTTCACGAAATATGATTTGCCGGCGCCGGTGATGCCCACGACTGCGATGTGGGGGTTTGTTATGCGCCTGAAAGTCCATGAGAAGGGCACGTGGAAAATCTTCGTGTAGCCCACGAAGATGGAATCGTTGGGGTCGTTGATGAGGAACTCGGCCGGAGGCTCGGGCGGGCGCACGAAGAAATTGCGGCGCGCGAGGGATTTGTTCGCCACGTTCTGATATACCAGATGACCCATGGAAATCCAACCGGCCAAAGCGGCCAGCACAAGATTTTTTTTGCAAAAACGCGAAGCCCTCTTTTGGAGCGGCCGCGCTCATCGCCTCCCGATTCGCTTTTCGCGAACGCGAGCTCCTCTCAGAGCACCGAGTTCTCCATCGCCTCCGCGTTCGGCGGGATGAAGCGCTCCCAGTCGAAGCAGCGCAGCATCTCGTCGCCCTGCAGCATCACCACCTCGACGTTGAGCGCGTTGGAGAGCGTGGCCTTGAGCTCGGCCGCCTGCGCCTTGGCTGCCGCCGTGGCCGACTCCTTGGAAATGCCCATGGCAGTGGTCATCACGTAGGTGATGGCCCCCATGGGCTTGAAGCCGGATACGAGGCGGTGCAGCTGCTGCTCGCACATCGTGACCTCCTTCTCGTAGCGGTCAAGCTTGAGCACGTCGGGGTCAGGCTTCTCGCGCTCGCGCCCCAGCTTGAGGCGGGCCTCTGCCAAGCGCGTCTCCCACTGCAGGCGCTCGTGCGACATGTCCAGCACAGAGACCATCATGGCGAATTTCACCGGGAAGCGCACCGATGAGATGGCGCGCTCGAAGTATTCGGAATACACCATGTTCTCCTCAGGAGTCTTTTCCGTGGTGGATTCGTATATGCGCACCGAGAGGAAGGAGGAGGCGTAATACACGTTTCCGGAAGTCTTGAGGATGACGTCCTGGCTGGGGGGGATTTCGAATCCATCCTGCATGATTTGCACATGCCGCGTGCGGCTGGTGATTAGCGGGAAGATGAAATAGCCGAATTTGAAGATGGCCACCGCCAGACCGGCTCCAAGCAGGTAGAGGACCGCCAGGATGGGGGCGAAGGATGTGTTGGCCGCGCTGAAGGCGCCCACCGCGCCCAGGATGCCCATGCCGCCCACTATGTAGGTGATGTAGCGGATGTTGAGGTTGCTCAGGTCCATGCCATCCCCCAAAGATGAGGCTTCCATCGAGGACGGGATTTAAAAGCCGAACGGAAAAAACTGGCGGGAAAAAATAGGCTGACAGACGGGAAAACCCGGCGGCAGAGGGGCTGGGAAAAAAGAGCTGGCAGCCGCTAAAAGCCCCCGGGCCAGTTGGCGGGAAACCCCGGCCAGCGGACGCGAAAAAACCCGGCCAATAGCTGTATTAAACTTGTCAGCCAATAGCGCCTCATTCTGTGTGGAGAACAGGTGCTCTCGTGGCTGAGGAATGGAGTTATCACAGGCTGTGCGAAGCCTACCGCGAGGAGAAGGGCACCAACCGCCTCGCCCCGCTTGCTCCCGATTTTTCCCGCTCGGTGCAGGAGCTGATTTCGAGGCTCAGCACCCAGCCGGAGGGGCAGAAGGAGCTGGAGAACGCGCGAAAGCAGGTCCGCCTGCTCACCCGCCTGCGGCGGCGCAAGCTCATGATGCTTGCCAGCATGGAGAGCGAGGGGGCCGAGCCTGAAGGGCTGACTGAAGGAGAGAAGGAGATGTACGGGCGGCTTCGGCAGATGTATGCGCAGGAGGACGAGCGGCTGGAGGGCATGATGCACCCGCTGCCGGCGAGTGGGGAAAGAACGGAAGTGAAAGAGGCTAATGGCGGCATTAACGGGGGCTCTGCCGCTGCGCCACTCAAGAAGTTGCGATTTCTCCAAGATGTGCCCCAATACAGGGGCGCGGATGCCGTGCCTTACGGGCCGTTCTCGGCCAAGCAGGAGGCGGAGCTGCCGGA
>JAKAME010000038.1 GCA_021813025.1 Microcaldota archaeon | reverse complement strand
TCCGATCTGCTCCCTCCCCAACCAGCTCGTCCACTTTTTTCGGAATTTTCGAATTCTCCGCCAGCGTGAGCTTGTCCATGGGCGCGCTTGGGCCCATGGGCTGGTGGATGGAATGGAACTCGACTGCAAGCTTGGGAGCTTTGGAAAAATGCATCTCCAAATCAACCGGGGAAAAAGACATCGCCGCCTCCTGCGCATCGGCCAGCATTCTCGGCATGGCAGCCTCCCTTCCCATGCCGGGGCTTTTTGGAAAAGAGGCGGCTCCCACCCCGCCTTTTGCCTGCCCCCTCACCTGCATGGAGCGTGCGCGCACTATCTGGTCAAAGTCCCAGCCATACCAGTCTTTGGGATTGTCGGGAATGCCCTCGCTTAGGGAAACCATGGGGCCCCAATTCACCGACGGCCAGCCATAATGGCCCACAAAGAGGTTGGGGGGCGAGGGGCCGAAGAAATCCTGCTTTTGCAATGGGGCGGCCAGCTCTGCGCGTATGGCCAGCATGGGCTTGTGCGAGCAGTAGACGCGCCCGTTTCGAAGGCAAGAGGGACACAGGTCGTCAGAGGAGCGGCCCTGGGGCAAGCTCCGATTTGGCGCGCCTTTTTTCTTGGCCTCCGACCAGAGGCGGGGAACGTCCATACTAAAAGATAGGGTGAGCGGGGTTAAATGCGTGGCGGAAGGGATTTTCCGCGGTTGGGCCTATGGAAGAATCAGCTTCTGACCCGGGAAGAATGATGAGATGGGCGGAGACTGCTTACCATTCATCTTGCGCTGGTTGGCCCATGTTCGCAGGGCGTCGATAAAAAGGCCATTACGCTCACCAGAAATGAGCTGTGCGCGCCTGACCTGATGGTCTTGGCTGTTGTCCTTCGCAAGACCCATATCATGACGATAGGGAAGTTTGAAAATCAAAAGGTCCAAGGACTTGTCGGAAATATAGACGGCAGATGGCAGGCGCCTGTTGAGGCCTACTTCTAAGGCATAGCCAGAGATGAATTGCCGAAAACGCAGGGCTGGACTTGAATTTGACAGCGAAAACTCGCCAGACCTAACAGGAGGTGAGAAGAGGAAGTTGAGCGCATCGATACGGATGGCACGCTGGCCGGAGATGGGGTTTTGCATCCAACCAAAATTCTCAGAACTGCGACGTTCCTTGCATGGGAGGATGGACATATCCACCGCATCTGGGCCGTTTAAGGGGGCCAGCACGGCGTGTATGTGCGCGGCGCTCAGAAATGAATCGACATCCAAATCTGCATCTATCGTAACCACATAACGAGCACCTTTGTTCTTGGCCCACAAAAGGCCACTGAGAAAAGCCTCGCCTTTTCCAGGATTGGGACTCACATATTGGGGGATGACCTTGGCTCCGAGGCCGAGCGCAGTCTCGGCTGTGGCATCGGTTGAATGGTCATCCACCACTACAAAATCATCCAAAACGCCTGAACTCACCAATTGCAGGGCATTCTGGACGATGTGGCCGATATGTTCGGATTCGTTGTGAGCAGGGATGATGAGAACCGCACCAGTTCGGGGTTGCTCGGGATTAGATGAGGCACTCATGGCTGTATGTGGTAGTGAGTATTTAAATAGGGTGATGATAGTAGAAGGATTAAAGCCTCCATCGGCGGGATAGAAGATATGAAAAATATTCCAAAACCGCTGGCTGGCCCCCTCTTTCTGGTCGGCCTTGGCCTGTGCGACGAGAATGACGCCAGCGCGCGCGCCATCGAATTGCTGCGCACCTGCCGCACGGTGTTTGCTGAAAATTACACTAATTTGATGCGGGAGGGCACGCTGAGAAGGCTGGAGGAAAAAATCGGGAGAAAAATCATTCTGCTTGGAAGGGAAGAGGTTGAGGGCGAGAAAAAAATAATCGAGGCCTGCGCTCTGGGCCCCGCTGCGCTGCTTGTTCCGGGAGACCCGATGACTGCAACAACACACAACAGCCTGATGATGGAGGCCCGGAAGAAAGGCATCGCCGTGCATATTCTACATGCAGCATCCATCTTCTCGGCAGCGCCCGGCGCCGCAGGACTGCAGGTTTACAAGATGGGCAAAACCGCCACCATCACCTATTGGAGAGAGAACTACGAGCCGGTTTCATTCATCGACCCGATTGCCGAGAACATGGCTAGGGGGGCGCATACACTGTGCCTGCTTGACATTGACCCCAAGCTGGGGCCCATGAAGCCCTCGCTCGCGCTGGAACTGATTGAGAAAGCGCAGGAGAAAAAGGCAAAAGAGGCGCGCCAGCCCGCCAAGCCCGTTCTGGCTCCATCCACTCCTTTGTTTGTCCTCTGGCATGTTGGCTGGCCGGACGAAAAAATATGGGCAGGAAAAAAAGAGGATTATCCCTATGGGCCGGAGAAAAAAGAGGATGAGCCTGCCGGCCCAGCAGTCATTCTCATTCCCGGCAAGATGCATTTTAGTGAAGAGGAAAGCTGGCAGGCCCTCAACGGCTCTGGGGAGCCGTTGGGGCACCGTCGGCCCTGAAGGGCCGACGATTGCTGCGCGCTAGGCTTTTGGCAGCCCTGAATCATGGTGAGGCGGCTGCACCCCGAAAAGGCGGTTGAATTTCTGGTGCGCAAGCATCAGGGCGACGGACGGATAATGCAGAATCGCCGGGCCGCGCACCACTTTGCGGTAGATGTAGCGCAGGCCGCGGCGCACGCGCCTATCAAAGCTCTCGTATTCCTGCATGATGGAGGAAAAGCGCAGGTCAGCGAACTGGGAAGCGGTGGAAGACAGGCCGGACAGCTTGCGCTCAAGCTCCAGCATCATCTTCGGCGGCGTAAAGCGCCAGATGAGAAACTCGGAGCCCAGCAGGGGGGGCAGGTAGCTTGGCTGCTGCTGCAGGCTGAAGCGCCTGGCAGGGAAGGCTTTTGCAATGGCTTTGAGCAGCTTCTGCGCGTCTATTTCGCGGAAAGTGTTGTCAAAGAAATGCCACCAAGGCTGTTTGCGCACGCGCACCGGCACCTCGAACTCCATCGGCTGGGCCGGGCGCGTGGGCGTGCCGACAAGAAGCAGGGCGTCTTTCGGCTCAGGCCCGAACTTGGAGATGGCGGTGCGGGCATAGGAGTTCTTGTCGGGATTGCAAATCGAGCGCAGGCCGCAGTTGGCATAGCCGTGGTGCTCCACAGAGCGCTGGTAGGGCGACTGCTGGCAGACGTGATACCAGTAGAACTGGTGCAGCTCAGGCACTTCGGCCGGCCCTGTGCCGGCTGCGGAGAGGCGCTGCAGCGCGCGGCCGATGGCTAGAAGGATTTGGCGCGCCAGCTCGTGGTTCAGCTTCTTGAGGGGCTCGAGGTGGGAGAATGCCTTGCGCAGGGTGCTGTGGAAGCGGCTGAACTCGTCC
Source organism: Microcaldota archaeon (assembly GCA_021813025.1). Classification (GTDB taxonomy): domain Archaea; phylum Micrarchaeota; class Micrarchaeia; order Anstonellales; family Anstonellaceae; genus CAIXYX01. The sequence continues at coordinate 10,647 of JAKAME010000038.1, read as the reverse complement.
CGCGGGTCAAGGCAGACGAGGCTGCGCGTGTTGTAGAGGGTGTCGAAGACCTTGATGACGGCGGTCATGATGCCCTCTGATTCTACAGCGCTGGGGCCGGTGCTGCGGTAGATGCGCGTGACGTAGTTGTCCTGGTCTGCCGTGAGTATGGAAAGGATTTCCTGCACCCGCGGATTTTGGAAATCGGCAGGCGAGAGCATGAGCGAATGCAGCTCGTTGTTGAGGTTGACGCCGTCCTGTATCACTGGCGGGCGGGTGAGGGTGGAGATTTTGCGCCAGACTGACTGGAGGAAGGCCCCGGATGGCGAATCAACGGCCACGCCAAGCTCATTGCACCATTGCTCAAGGCTTGACAGCTTGTCTTCCTCCAGCGCGTCGTGGTAAAGGCCGGCCACCACCACGTCTGCCGGCGCGCCGGCATAGGCCAGCCACCATGCGACCGCGAGCGAATGGCAGCGCTCGAGCGTGCCGTCTGAGCGCACGCACGGCTCGCTGAAGCCGCTAGCGCCAAGGCTGGAGAGCGGGTAGATGCGCTCGAAATGGCCTACTGCCTTCAGGGCGGCTTCGGCCACTTCGGGCGGGCATTTGGAGAAGAGGGAGCGCAGGGCGCGCAGCATGGCTGCCGGATTCTCGATGAACGAGCCCTTGGTGGGCATCTCAAGAAAGCGCTGGAATATTTTCTGGCGCAAGGGAGTGGCTTCCCTGCTTGTGAAAGGGGTGGGGTAGGCGAAGGAGGGCGGAGGCCTTTGCAGCTGCGAGGCAGGAAAGCGGGGCGGGTCCATGGGCATCAGACGCAGTATAAGTGGTTAATTGGCTATAAAAGCGTGCTGTATCGGAATAGGGAAAAATTGGGATTTCGCTCATTCGCTTTGGTTTGCGGCCAAAAACGGCGCCTGCACAAGAGTGAGTGTGGCGTTGGGCATGGAGAGCGAGAGCAGCACGCGCTGCTTCGAGTCAATGGCCATTTTTCCGGCAGAGCCGTAGATTGCAGAGCCCCAGCCTATCGGGTCTGACGAGGGCAGGGCGGAAAGCTCGACTATGAATGCGTCCCGGCCTGAAACATTCTGCCGGCCGGCCACATGAAGAAGCAGGGGCTGGGAGTAGCGCTGGTTGAATGGCTGCACCACAAGGGTGGAGTTGGCCGACCATGACCAGTTGTCGGCCAGCGCCAGCATCCATGGCTGGAAATAGGGCCAGGCAAGGCTGGAAAATGAGAGGTTGGAGCCCATGCTGCTGCCGTTGGGGGCGCGCTCCACACCGTCGAAGCCGACGCAGACTGAATAGGAGGAGGAAGCGGGAAGAGCCCTCTGTGCCGGCTGCCCGCCTGCGGCATAGGCTGCGCGAGCATCCGCATCGGCCAGCAGCACGCCCGGACAGCCGTTCGCGCGGGAGGCCTGCAGGTGGATGAGCGTGCGCCCGTCAGGAGTGTCGAGAGCATATACAAGCCCGTCTCCGGGCCGCAGGCCCAGCTGCGCGTTCTTGTGGAGCGGAGCCTCCGACACCTCGACAGACCATGAGGGCGGAGGAAGGAAGAAGGGCGAGAGGATGGCCAGCGCGACGAGAAGGATGAACAGGGCTGCGCTTATGAGAATGAACTGGTGGATGAAAGAGGAGAGGGAGAAAGAGGAGGATGGGCGGCCTGATGGAGCGGGAGACGCGATGGGAGAAGATTCTGCCCCTCTGCGAGATGAAACCAGCATTCTGCCGAAAAATCCGTCCGCGCGCGTGCGCCAGTCGAAAGAAGAGGGGGAGGGATTGGGGGATTGGACAGATGCGTTGCGGGCCGGGGCGGTTTGGGGCCGCGGGCTGGTGCTGGGCGCATTTTTTGCCGCACTCGCGCGCGGGGAGGAATCCTTACGCCCCATGCTCCCGCTCCTGCTTTGCCCGCGCCTCGCGCACGCCCCTGCTGAGCTGCGGCCAGCGCGCGTCCGATGCCGCGCGGGCCATCAGCCACACCAGAAGCGCAAGGAAGAGGATTGAGGCGGCGAGGCCGCCTATGAGGATTGAATCAAAGGCCATGGGATGAAGAGGGAGAGGGGATAAATAAAGCAGCCGGCAGGCAGGCCGGAGAGCGGGATAAACAAGGCCTGCCGGCGGGCGAGGGATAAATAAAACCCGATGCTCCCACTCTCCTCATGCCAATCCTCGCGCGCGCCCCGGCCAAGGTGATTCTTTTCGGAGAGCATTACGTCGTATACGGCGCGCCCGGGCTGGTGGCTGCCATCAAGCCTTTCAACGAGATTGGGATTGAGGCAGGCAAAACGGATGCCGCATCGGCTGGCTTCGAATACCATTCCACCATGCGGGAAAACGACGTGCAGGTGCCTCTTGTCGAGGCAGGGCCAGAGGGCCGGCTGCCAGTGCATCCTTATGCAGCCCTCTATCACAAGCTGGCCGGAAAGCTGCCGGCCCTGCGCCGCCTGCGCATCCGCGCGCAGGTGAAATACGCCTGGCCGCTCAAAGGGGTGGGCAATTCGGCCAGCTTGGGGGCGGCGTTGGGGGCAGGATTGAGGAAAATCGGCGGGGAGAAAAAAACGGCCCCATCTTCGCTTTTCGAGGACGCGCAAGCGGCGGACGAGGTGGCGCACGGCGGCGGGAGGCCGTCGGGCATTGACGCTGCCGCGGCCAGCTATGGCGGAGTGATGGAATTTGAAAAAGATTTTGAAAACCCGCTTAAGCCAAAGACAAGGCAAATCAAAATCGCGCCAATGGGGGGGGCGGAATTCCTGCTCATTGGCACTCTGGGGCCAGGGGAGACGCGCGGAAGCACTGCCGAACTGATAGCAGGCTTTGCCCGCGCACATGGAATAGAAAAAAAGCCTGGAGAAATAAGCGAGAGGGAACGCTCGGCTGTATTTGATGCTTATCTCCCCCTCTTTCTTCGCGCCAGGCGCGCGCTTGCTAAAGGGGATTGGAAGGAAGTGGGCAAGATTATGGATGAGAACCACCAGATGCTGAAAGAGAAGGGGGTTTCCTCCCCGCGCATAGAGAAAGCCGTGTCTATTTGCAAATCATCGGGCGCGCTGGGGGCGAAATTGTCCGGCGCGGGAGGGCCGGGCGGGGTGGTGATTGCCTTGGCTGAGAGGAAAAAGGCGGGGGCTCTGCGAAGCGCGCTGGAGAGGGGTGGCTTCGCCTGCTACGAATTTGAAATCGCGAAAAAAGGCGCGCAGGCAGAAAAAAACTGATGGAAGTAAAAAGAAATCTTGTTTTTGCTCAGCGCAGCACCACGAGCGGAATGATGCCGGTCTCCATCTCCTTCATGGCGATGGACATTGGGCTCATCCTGCCCTCCACCTCCAAAAGAGGCGGGGCGCCGAAGGCAAGCTGCAGGGCGCGCGCGCCGATTAGGCGGGCGCGCTCGTATTTGCTCAAGAGGGGGGTTTCCATGATAATCACCAATGAATTTTTCATTCAATTTTTCATTCCTTGGGCGGGAGGCCCGGCGAGTGCCGGGGCCAGGCAGCATGCCCGGACGCGCCCGGCCTTGGGAGGTCGGGAGGGCTTCGGCTGGCCCGTGATTGCAATTGTTCCTTTAGCTGCACAATCTCTTTAAGGATATCGGCCAGCAGCTGCCGCTCGCTCGGCCCCTCCCCTGAGGCGCGGGCAGGGGAGTGCGGCGCGCCGGATGCGCCTGAGCCGTTGTGGAGGATGTCGCCCCTGGCCTTCTCCGTTTCCACCCTGCCCATGATTTCGCGGATGAGCTGGTCCTTGTTCGACACGCCGGGCAGCAGGCCTTCGGCCGCGCTGGGATTGGTGCCTGCGGTGTCAATCAGGAGGGAGGCGAGGCCCAGGAAGCGCTCCAGCACGGTGCGCCGCGTGTTGATGTTCTGGATGCGCTCGTAGGGTATGACGACCGTGTCGCGGGTGAAGATTCCCTGGCGGATGAACAGCTCCTTCTCGCCCAGCTCGTAGGTGAACGACATGTATTCCATGTGATGGTAGGCATAGACCGGGCAGGCTATGAAGATGGTGATGAAGAGCAGCAGCAGGAGGGCGAACATCGGGCGCGAGAGGCCCAGGAGAGGGGATTCCGCCCCGAAGACGAAGAGGGCTATGACGGCCATCAGCCACAGCGCCGCGAGGAGCGCGGCTTGCGGCAGGAACCACACCCACTTGACCTTCGGGTCAAGGTGCCGCAGTGGGTGCGGTTCGTCCATCTTCATCTCACCCTTCCGAGAAGTCCTCGTAATCCCGGTCGTTAAACGAATAGAGGATGCTGACCATGAACTGCCTCAGCGAGTCGTCCTTTGGCGCGAAGGCGTTCATGGACTTGCGCGTGACGTCCACCATGTACTGCTTGTCGGCGAAGCTGAATGACACCCATGCGGACTTGTTCTTGCCTATAAGCACCCGCGCGTTGTCAGAACCCAAGGAGCGGAAGAGGGAGCAGAGCAAAATCGCGCGGTCGATGTCGTCAGCAGCCTTCATGCGGGCCATGTCGGAGAACGAGACCCAGAAGGAGACCGGCATGGAGACGGATTTCCATGCGAACACCATGTCAAGGCCGGTCTCGGCAGCCTTGAGGAAATGGTCCTGGTAGAGGTAGGGGTGGAACTGGTCCTGAATCGCTATTTTCAGCTCCGTGACTGCCGAGTCAAGGGGCCGCACCAGCTGGCGCAGCTCTGCTATGGACTTTGACTCGCTGTCCTCTATGAACTTGTGGTAGCGCTCCACCACCAGCTTGTAGAGTTCGACCTGCAGCTTTGCCTCCGCCAGCTGCTTGCGCAGCGACTCGGCCTCCTCGTTTGAGAGGGGGGGAGGCTGCCCGTGGCTGGCGGCCGCGGCGCCGAATGGCAGGGAGCCGGGGAGCTTCATGAACCCCAGTAGGGGTCGAAAGGTTAAAAAGAGAGGCGACGGGCCGGACGACGAGGAATCCGGGCCAAGCGTGTCTGATTATTTTGCAATTCTGGGCGTCCAACCGCTGATTTTTAGGTGAAAACGTTCCCGCTTGATGCATCCGCACCACAAAACATAATTTAACTATCTTACAATAGGTTTATTAAAGTAGTATAAATGCTCATTCGTTAATTTTATCATACAATTCTAATAAAAATGTAAGATAACCTTATTAATTCAAGCGCCGAAACAGGCCTATGCAAGTGCGCAGAAAAACCGTCAATGGCCGGTTCTACTACTACTTGGAGAAGTCCATCCGTTTGGAGAAGCCAATGGTTTATTCGATTTCATTGGGGATAAAGATTCCGCAGAAGAAAGAGCTCATGAGGTTAGAAAGAGAGCTGATTGAAAAGATTTACGCCGACTTGCTTCACGAAGCCCGAACGATTTACCTGCAAAAAGAGCGCCTCATTGGAATTGAAAAAAAACGGCGTCAATACGAAGCCCGGCTCAAGCACCTCACCAGGGGGCAGAGGGAAGAGAAGGAGGAGGTGGACATCGTCGATTTTGTCTATACCACTCTAAGCACCGAAGGCGTTCCAATCACCAAAGAAGACGCGGATTTGGCTTACCGTTTCGCGCAGAAAGGGGTGCGCGACATCCGGGACGAGAACCTCAGGGTTTCGCTGGACATGATAAGGGGCCTGAGGCAGGTGAGAGAAAGTGAAGAAGGACTGGACATGGACTTTATCCTTGATTTGCACGCTGTGATTATGGCGGGCTTTCCGGGAAAGAATCCGGGAAAACTGAGAAGCAAACCGGCATATATCTATCTCAAAAGCTATGACAAAGTCGAGGAAATCGGCTTCAGGCCGCCTGCCCCCGAAAAGATGAAGGAGCAGCTTGGCGAACTCGTTTCCTGGTATAATGCGAGCCTGGGAAAGCTCAATCCGATAGAGCTGGCGGCGCTTCTTCATCTGAAATTCTATTCCACCCATCCGTTCGAGGACGGCAACAAACGGATTTCAAGGCTGCTGCTCAACAAGGCGCTGCACGATTGCGGATATCCTATCCTCAACATTTCAAAGCAGACTGGGCCATATTTCGATGCCCTGGTGAAGTCGGTCGAAAAGAAGGACGAGCGCCCGTTCGTGGAGTTTGTGGCGCAAGAGTTCGAGAAGATGTGCTCAAAGAGAGGCAGTTGGACACCCCTCATTTGACGCGTCTTTGGCCCGGTTAGGCGTTTTTAGCGCAGCTCAGGCAGACGAAGCCGCGCCTAAGCCTTAGTTTATTGTTTTATCCACTGCATGCCGAAGAGTCTACTTTACCAAAGAGTCATTGACTTTCGATTTGCACGAGTCAATATATGAATAGGGGGCTAGGTCGCAATATCCCCGGTTCTTGTATTTGATTGCCAGCAGGATGTAGCAATTGCCCTTGTCGTAGGAGAAGTCGTACATCAGGGTTTTGCAGATGGACGGCGTATCTGTCTCTAAAGCCAACGCGGTCATGCATGAAACCTGATCGTCCTCGGAACCACGCGAGCGGCATTGCACGAGTCGGTCCGTGAGAGACAGGTTGGCCGGAGCTGACACATTGATAGTCGGGTATGCGGGGCAAGATGCTGGTGGGCAGGAAGCGTTTGTGCTGCTTAGCCTTGCCAAACAATCCTGCCGGAAAGATGGCTCAATAATCTGGCAATAGCTTGGGTTGTTATAACGCACTGCCAACTGGGTAAGGCAGTCACGCGGGTCGGGGAATCCTGACAACTGGTTGGGGACTTCTGAACAAACGGCGGCATCGTTTGTCTCCAGAGCCAAACGGATGAGACAGTTAATATTGGAACTGCAAGCCCTGACTTGGTCCTCAATAGTCTTGGTCTGCGGCACGGTGTTCGACACTGTGCTGGTTTCGTCCCGGTCGCAGATGCCGTTCCCGTTCGCGTCCAGGCAGCAGTCATTCGCAATCTTCATGTAATTAGCGGGGCAGGTGGTTGTTGGAGTCGCAAGCTGTTCGATACACCCGCTGAACAAAAGGATGGCCGCCAAAGCGAGCAGAAGCCAAAACTTCATACAACTTATTCTCCATTTTGGGGGATATAATACTTCCTTTCTTGTGCGGTTTTCTGGCCCCTTTCTTCCGGAAGTGGGATTGATTGCGCGTTTTGCGCCGCCCTTACGGCTTCAGCCGCCTCCTCAAGCGTTTCAAACACTTCCACATGCTCAGGCCCGGCATGCGCCGCCTTTTCCAGGCTTTCCATGGCCTCCTGGGGCTTTCCCGCCAGAAGGAGCGTGCGCCCCAGCCAGTAATGGGCTTCGCAATAGAGCTGCTCAAGCTCTGCGGCCCTCCGGAAGCACCCGGCAGCGGCCCCGTAATCTCCCTTGATTCCGAAATCCATCCCCCTGAGCCAGTGGGTGCGGGCATTGCGCCCATTCAGGCGGATGGACGCTTCCAGTGCTTGGGCGGCTTCCCGCTTCATTGATTTTTGGGAGAAAAACCCTTCCTGAATCATGTAGAGATAGGAATACGGCAGTTCATTTTCTGAATAATTCTCGATGGAAAATACAGGCCCGTAGCTTTTCCTCACCTCTTCCTTGTCATGACATATCCTCTTTTCCGATGGGTCAATATAGGCTTCTTCTCCGTCCTTGGCAACCGCCCGCAGGATGGCCGGGCGGGACAGGACGACCAGCGCGCATCTTGCCCCCAGGGAGGACAGGACGTCTGCGCAGAAATGCACGCTGGACGCGTAATACTCCAGCGTGTCGTGCTTCATCCCCCAAGCCAGCGCGGCTGTCGGCTGGCCCTTGCAGTCCGGCCCTGCGCGCTTGGCAAAATTATGAGATATGAGCGGCAAGATGAGCTTCCAGGCGCCTTCAAGCTCTTTCCGGCCTGAAATTGAGGTGATTCCGAAGGACGAGAGAATATCCACGACTGCCTTTGCCATGAGCGCGTATTTTCTCTTGAGCAGGGCCATTTCCTTTTCTTCAAACCCGTATTCTCCTGCCTCAAAGTCCATTATTTCATGGCCGAAAAGCTTTCGCTCCCAAATGCGCTCCCAGTCCTCTTTTTTTCCAAGCTTGAGGCAAAAAAATAATTTATTCTCCCTGAAATAGGCGTATCTGTACCCGACTTCAAGGCCTGCGAATGCATCGGATTCGCTTAGCTTGGCGAATATTTTGTTTATCGAGGGCAGCGCAGTTCCTGCCTCAAAACCCAGGGTGATTTCGTTTCCGCGGGCCAACTCAGCGGGCATCCACCCATATTCTGCGCTTATCCGCTCCCTTTGCCGCGCCATTCTGGATTCGTCGCAAGGCGGTTCCATAAGCGCGCTCCGGACGGCTTATCAGCCCGCGTTTTTCGGGTTGAAGAACTCGTTTGACTGGACTTTCTTCGGCCTTACCATCCTGTTGAGCTTCTGTCCAAGGCGGTCGGCATATTCCTGATTGTCCTGAATCTGGTCGGCTGCTTTGGTGACATTGCGGCCGGCCTGCCGGACCTCGGCTGCCATATCGAATGACTGGCGGCGGTTGTATTCTGTGACGAACTGCTGCCATTGGTTGAGGAGGCCGGCCCTTTCGAGTTCTGATTCGAGGATTGCTTTGAATTCTGCATTCTTGCCGCTGAGGGCGGCGAACTTGTCCAGAGTTGGCGCGGTGCCATCGCCGAATTTTGCCCAAGCAGATTGGACAACAGGATTGGATGGGATGAAGTTATTGAGTTCCTCGGAAATGGTTTCTGACTTCCCCCTAGAGGTTTTCAGGGTAGAAATTTGGAATATAATAAAGAAAACCATACGCACACCTTAAACATTACTTTTGACCAAGCGGATCTGTGCTTTTAGGGGCCGGAAGATCGGCACCCGTAACTTTACCGGTTGAAAGGTCGACGGCAAAAGAAATCACATTCTTTGAGCCGATTTTGAAATCAAGATAGACTACCTTTTCTTCTTCATTATAACCCACATCTACAGTATAATCTTTACCGAGCTTACTGGTGGGCAAGATGCCGACCTTCGCGAGTTCGTCTGGGGCATTTAATGGGGTGAGTGCTCCATATTTCCCATTAAGCATACCGGTTTGTGCATCACCTACGTACCTAGCGGTGATAACCCCAGGCGTATTGGGCATTATAACATAGAAACATGCAAAATAGTCTGTCTTGCCACGAACTCCGGGAAAGTAGAGACCAATTGAGCCCTCCGGGAATTTATCCACACCCAAGCGTTTCAATTCTTTAGATACGTCCAACACGTCAGGCTTGGGGTCGTCGAGCTTCCCGTTTGTGAATTTACCAACCGAGAACGTTGTGCCACCGATCATTGGAGCTACATTGAGTTCGGTTGTCGTCACCGGTGCATTCGTCGGGTCCGGGCTGACCAGCTCATTCTTTGTTATAATCTTATTTTTCTCGTCCTGTCCTCCTGCAAAAGCGAATTGAGGTGAGGCGGAAGCCAGCGTCAAACCCATGAGGCTAAGCGTGAAGGCCTTTCGGATGGGGCCTATGCGCTTGGAAGAGGAGTCTGCCTGAACCTTGGACTGGGCTTCATCAGGAGCCTTGGAAGCAGTAACGAAAAGGCTGCGCTCTTTCAGGCGTGTGGCGACTGAATCAAGCGAAATGCTTCCCTTGTTTTTGGTGATTTTGCGCCCGACAACCTTTTCCGCGGCCATGTCCATCACCCTCGACAGCCTTATGAACAAGGTTAATAATATACCTTCCTCTGCCGACGAGGGCGGAAGGCGGGGGCGGGTCGGTCAGGCGCCACGCTCATATGCATGGGGTGGCGGGACGTTCTGATTAATAAGCCTTGGCAAATAATGAAGAACAGTATGAAGTCAGGGTTCTGTGGTGAGTGCGGGGCGGCTTTACCCAGCCAAAATACGAAGATTTGTGTTAAGTGCGGTTCAGAACCTTTTTCGCACGCAATATATTGCACTTACTGCGGTGAGAAGGCAAAGAGCAAAAATGCTGTTCTGTGCACCAAATGCGGCGCAACTCTGAAGCCGGGAGTCATGAAGGCTGGGAAAGACCCCAGCGTCGCGCTCTTGATTGCACTGGTCGGCATGTTTCTGTCAGTGCCTGCAATTGGGTACATATATTTGGAAAACGTGAAGAAGGGCCTGATATATCTGCTGATTAACTGGGTGGCAGTTGGGGTCATTGTGATTTTTTATTCAGTTGTTTCAGCAATTACGGGAGGAGTGGGATTATGCTGCTTCCCGGCCCTCCTAATCCCACTCATTGTGAGCTTGCTGATTGTTTACGACGTATATGTGGAAGCAAAAGGAGAAAAATCGATTTTGCCCGGTTTTAGAAGCAACTCGTAAATGAAAAGAAAGCGCTGGCTGGCGAGCCGGATTTTTGGCCATCTTCATAAGCCGGCAGACGGCGCCAGCTGTTCTGACAGAAAGAGGGGCAGGGCTAGCCGGCTTATTTGTATGTGGGAAGCCAGCGCGCCCTGTCCCCGCATGGGTTGTCTTACAGGCAAGTTTTTAACCCAAGGCTACTTGAGAGAGGTTATGGGTGGGGCCGTTCGGCAAGGCGTGACTGGCGTCGAATTTCTGGTTCTTCTTGCCGGGCTGCTTGTGCTCGCCCTGCTGCTCACCCAGCTGCTGGGCATAGTGCCGATACAGAGCAACCGCATCTTGGAGTCGAAGGCTTACTGGAGCGCGCAGGCATATCCCGTCAAGATAACCGACTGGACCCTGCGCGTGGTCAACCAGACTGACGCGTATGGAGTGGAGCGCACCGAGGCGAACCTCTCGCTCGTGCTTCTCAACCCCTCGCGCGAGCCGCTGATTCTGCGCGCCA
>JAKAME010000037.1 GCA_021813025.1 Microcaldota archaeon | reverse complement strand
CGGCGGAGTGAAGCAGGATTGGAAAGAGGTCTGGATTCATCCTGCCGAGGATGCCTCCCTGCCTTTCATCAACATTCCCAAAAACGCCAAGCCCCCGCGCGGCCAGCATTTTGACTTCGGGCAGTTTCATTTCAACATTTTGCACACGCCCGGCCACACGCCGGGCAGCATGTGCATTTTCGAGGAGAAGAGCGGCTTTCTTTTCTCAGGCGACACGAAATTCGCCAACGGAGGAGTTGGAAGGACCGATTTGGGCGGGCCGGGGGCGGAGGAGCGGATGGCGGAAAGCCTGCAGATACTGGAGAGCGTGGACTGGAAGCTGCTCTGCCCCGGGCATGGGGATATTGAATGGAAAGACAGATAGGACGGCCGAGGCTGGGATGGACAGCCGAGGCGATGCCGGCCCCGCGCGTTCGTTGTTTTTTTGATGGCCCTTGACGCAACCCTTTTGAACTTCCCCGCCAGTTGAATGGGCATGGCGACGAATCCAGCCATGCTCGACCGCCTCGGCCTGGCGCTGGCGCTGGCGATGGGCGCAATAGTGCTGTTTGTGGACATCCAGCGCGCGCAGGCCCTCTTCTTCCCGGTCTTTCTTGTGTTCCTCGTGGCGTCGGTGGCTGTCACCAAATACGGCTATTCAGGCAAGCGAGAGATGAACCTCTACGAGCATGAGCGCTCATGGGAGAACGTGCTGGCAAACGGTCTGGTGCCCGTAGTTGCCGCCCTGGCTGCCCCCTCCTTCGGCTGGGGAGCGTATGTTGGCGCGGTTGCGGCCATCACTGCAGACAAGTTCGCCTCAGAGCTGGGGGTTCTGGGCGGCGCGCCGGTGTCCCTGCTCACCCTCAAGGCAGGCAGGAAGGGCGAGAGCGGCTGCATCTCCGCATTCGGCACGCTCATGAGTTTGGACGGGGCGCTCATAATCGGCATCGCGGCCTTCAGCCTCATGGGAGGCGCCAGCCCCTGGATTATAGTGCAAATAGGGCTCATCGGCTTCGCGGGCTCGATGGCAGACTCGATTGCGGGCGTGCTGGAGGAGAGGGGCATCGGCACCAAGGCGACCACCAACCTCATCTGCGCGCTTGTCGGCGCGCTGATGGGCTGGGCGTTTTTGGCATAGGGGGAGAGCATGGCCGGCACGAGCGCATCCCTGCCTCTTGGGCTGGAGCAGTATTTTCAGAAGGAATTCGCCCTGCGCGACGAGGGCCTGCGCCGCGCCTCCGCGCGCATGAGGCAGGTGCTGCTTGAGGCAGGGCTTGACGCGCGGCAGGCCGAGCTTGCAATCAGGATGGTGATGGCCGGCAATCCGGCCAGCGGCGAGAGCCAGATGGGGGAGGCCGCCGCCTCCATCCGCGTGCCCGCGAATGCGGAGCATGAGGTGGAGAAGGTGCTGGCAGGCCTCTCGCGCCTGTGCGCGATGCTTGAGCCCTACCTGCGCGTCTCGCCGCACGTGAACCGCGAAGACGCGCTCAGCGTGGAGCTGCGCCTCGTGCCCTTGGGCGGGCCTGCGGACGTGGAGCGCGCGCTGCTCGGCAGCCCGCTTGCAAAAGGCGAGGAGGGGGAAGCAATCGCTGCCAGATGGGCGAGGGCGGCAAGGGCGGGAGCGGGCGAGGCTTTCGGCGCGCCGCAGCGGATGGAAGCAGGCCGGAGCGCGGCTCGAACGGCTGCCGCCAGCACCTGGATTCAGGAGTCCGCCCCAGACATCGCTTGGAGCAAACCAATACGCAAAGAACTTGCTGAAAAGGAAGCCGGGCAGAAAACAGCCGCCCAGACAGGGCTGCGCCGCATGCTGCACAATCTGGCGGAAATACGCCGCCGCGCGCATGACCTCAACCCGCAAACGGTTTTCCCCCCCTCGCTGGAGGCGAAATGGGCCGAGGCCGGGCGAAGGGGCGGGATTCTGCGCCTGCCGGTTGCGGACAGACGGGCGCGCACGCAGGCTTTCTATGAGGAGCTGGCGGTGGATTACGCACAAGCCCTGCAGCGCTCGGCCGGCATCGGCGGGGGGGTGCGCGTGCAGTGGGAAGGCTCGCGCGAACTGAAGGTTGAGGCAGGCCTACCAAAGAAAAAATAATGCTCATTTGCTTGCTCTTCAGATTTTGACCGAAAAAGGTTTTTTTGCCGCGCCTTTTAGCTCCCCGCCCCCTTCCGTTTGCAGCGAGCGCACGTCCGGCCCCAGCGGGTCATGGATGGAGGAGAGCCAGAGCGCGAATTCGGCCAGCTCCTTTTCCTCCCCCTCAAGATGCACGCGCACCGAATCATCCGCTTCATTGCCAGCCCATCCGCCCAACTTGCGGCGGCTGGCTTCGCTGAAAACAAGCATCCGCAAACCAACGCCCTGCACGCGGCCCATGAGGCGCAAATCGAGAAAGCGCACGAGGGAGGGTGGGAGAAGGATTTAATAAGCCCGCGCGGGACAAACGAACAGGAGATAGAGGGTGCATCCATGCTGGTATTCCTGTACAAGCAGGTGGAGCAGAGCGGCCCGGCCCAGATTCTGACAGACACCCAGATGAGCCAGTTCCTGGGCGGCGAGACTTATTACGGCGCCTCCAACGCGTTCAAGGACATTTCAGACAAGCGGGTGAAAGGGGTGTCCAACCCAATATTCACCTTTGACAAGACCTGGTTCGAGCAGGGGCCGGCCAAGCTGCTCAGGGGAGAGAGCATTGAAATCGACTTGGGAAAAAGGCTGACCGGCAAAAAGGCGTCCGAAGCCTATGATGCGACGCTTGTCTATTGCCAAAAGACGCTGGAAGAATTCGGGGCCTACTTGAACGAGGAATTCAAGGTCCGGACGGAAGTGGAGGAAGTTCTGGACTCCAAAAACAGCGTGGTTGGCTACCGGCTTGCGCCGATGCAGGAGCCTGAGCAGATGCAGAAAAGCATCAAGCGGATGCTGGAGCAGACTCTTTCCGACAAGACAAAGCCCATGAAAACTTCCGAAGACGGCGGCAGGATAATTGGAGGGCTCCTGCCCGGCACCAAGCTCGCCGGCCCGCAGGGCGACCAGACCGTTCTCGGCCAGCTCGCGCTGGACGAGGCATCGCTGAGGACCAGCATCACCAAGCTCGAATCGGCCAGCCTTGACGACTTCACCGCCATGGGCCAGATTGTGGCCGACATCTCGGCAGCCGACCAGTCGGTCTGGGACCGGCTGGCCAAGCGCTATCCCAATGACACCAAAAGCCAGGATGCGGCTTATCGGAAGCTGTGGGAGCGGGTGCTGGCCGATGCGCCGGAAATGTCCATAGCGCGCAATGCCTTCAAGAACGGGGTGGACAAGAACAGCGCAGGCTTCATCTACAACCGCATGGAGGCGGTCGTGCTCATGAACGAGGTGGACATCCGCCTCTTCAAGCTCCTCAACCAGAAATTCGACAAAGGCGAGAGCGAGCACTCGGTTCGCGAGGGAATCACCACCCTTCTTGAAAAAATCAAGCAGACGGGAATGTCTGACGCCTCCGCAATGCAGCTCTTCGGGCGCTGCGGCGAGGCTTTGGATGCGTTCATCAAGCAGATGGGCCTTGACTACCTCGCCATAAGCACGGACGGCAAGGAGCTGAGCGTGGGCGAGAAGTACATCCTGCTGGCGCAATACCTTGCCAACAACATGGACGCAATGCGCTCGTCATGGCAGGGGTTCTCCTCCCGCTTCCCGCAGGCAGGCGCCACGATTTCAATCATGCCGCAGATGGTGAACATCTCGGACTACCTATGGTCCAAGATGGACTCGCCGCTGGACCAGAAGCCGGACCACCGCCAGGCCTACGACATATTCACCGCCCTCTCCTTCGCGCGCGGCATGGAAGACCTGAAAACCAGCTCGAGGGTGACGGACACTTTCCTCATGCGCCTGCTTGGCACCGTGCAGTTCGACCCCACGCTTGGCACATACTCCATGACGCCCGGCACGCTCTCAAGGCTGCCGCCGCATGCCAGCATGCTTTTCGCGGCCAATCCCTCCATAATGGAGGGCGTGCTTGCCAACGGAATGAACGAGGAAAAGGCGGCAGGCCTCATCAAGGTCGGGCTGGACGACATGGTGATAATCTACAACGGCTCCGGTCCGGACTACCGCTTCGAGGACATGGCGGACTACGCGGCCCAGTGGGCGGCCATGATTGCGCAGGGCGACGTGCTGAGCGAGCTCAAGCGCAAGACCGTGAAGGGCACAGAATACGGCCAGATTGAGGTTGTAGACCCGCGCGAGGAGCTGTTCCAGACCTACGGGCAGGCGGGCACGACGTTCGGCCTGAACAACCTGATGGCCCGCTACCGCCTCGGCTCCATGCTGTTCATGAACCAGCCGGTCTACGGGCGCATGGGCGGCGGCTATTATGATGACTTGAGGGCGAGCCGGGATTACAACCTCTACCAGCGCGACCTGAGCACCGCGACTCTTCCCTACACCTACCTCGCGTCCGCCTACTGGTCGCCCCCGCCCCTCTACCTGCGCATGGACTACAGCGCCTACACCAACCAGCTCTATGGAATCATGCGCACAATACTGCGCAAGCGGGCGGATTACACCAACCGCCTCGCCAGCATCGGTGGCGTGCTGCAGGGCAGCTGGAAGCCCGACGAGAGGGAACGGGACTTTGCGCTCTACGCGCAGGGGACCAAATGGGGCCAGTCCGCATTCTTTGGAGG
This sequence comes from Microcaldota archaeon, assembly GCA_021813025.1. Classification (GTDB taxonomy): domain Archaea; phylum Micrarchaeota; class Micrarchaeia; order Anstonellales; family Anstonellaceae; genus CAIXYX01. The sequence goes on along the minus strand of JAKAME010000037.1, from coordinate 9,354 downwards.
CTCGACCAAATCCGAGGAAATCAAGGACAGCACTGGCCAGAAAACCGCCGACACCGCGGCCCAGCAGTTCCGCCTTGACGGCCAAAGCCTGCAGACGCAGTCAATCGGCGTCTATCACGCATTCGCGCAATGGATGGCAGACCAGGCCAACAGGCTGCAGGTGATATCCGGCAACCCGGCCACCCTGAGCCGGGTGGGCGAGACTCTGGTGCTTGGCGAGGGCAACGTCCTGTCGCCAACGTCCAACATGACGATTACCAACACCGGGCCGACCGCGCCCTCCCTCAATTCTGGACTCTACATAGGAGACGCGGACATACTCATAGGCGGATACCACAACTACCAGAAAGAGCAGGCAGAATCAGGGGGAGGCATCAGCACCATCGCCAGCAGGCAGGACGATTTCGGCGCCTACTTCATGCTTGACGGCTTCTGGTACCGCATAGACTTCCACGGCCGCATGAAGCAGGACGTCATTGACTATCTCAACAACAACGCGCCGGTGGTGAATGCGGACGACTCGCTCACGCACGTCTATCAGGAGTTCGGCAGCCCTGCAGGCGCGCCGTGGCGCTCGAACGTCGGCGTGGAAACGCATGCCGAAACACGGAAGGAAATAAACGCCGCCAACCCTGCGCAGGGAAGCCTGGTGGGCTATTTCGCCGCCTTCAAGGCGCCCAGCGAGACGGCCGCCATCGCGGTGAAAACCATAGAGAACGACTGGGCAACGGGCGTGGCGCAGCTGTTCGGCGGAGTGACGGATGGGGACCTGCTCACCGTCCGGGCAGTACAGCTGCCTCTTGGGAGCATCCGGATGGGCACCTACGGCACATACGGCAGCTATTACTACCAGCCCGGCAGGGGGCCACGCACATACGCGTTCGGCGAGGAGGAGGCGCGGCTCCACTCAGCAGCGCCGCAAATCACTTTCGCAGACGTGGTGTTCCAGGGAATCAACCGCTACAAGTCGCAGGCTTTCTTGGGCATGACGCAGACTGGTGACATGGGCACCAGCGGCGCATCCTATGTTGACACAAGCTTCGGAGTGGGCGCGTATTACACATACCGCAAGGTGACTGATGCCAACGGCAGGACCACGACCGAGCCTGCCGAGGTGTTCGCAGGCTTCGGGCAGCAGGGCACTTTCCTCTCCTGGCCCAGCACCATGAGCGGCTTCTATTACGAGAGCAATTTGGGGGGGGAGAATTTCAGGCAGTTCGGCTGGAGCACAACCACCCAGCTCTCGGACGACGTCACGCTCTATTCCAACGCCCTCTTCAACCCGGACGTGTTCGCAAACCGCTTCCCGCCCCAAGCCCTCGGCTCGATACAGAGCCAGGTGGGCGCCCTGAGCCAGAGCATCATCAGCAACCAGGCGCTGTTCAACTCGGATTACAACCAGAGGGTGACCCTCTCCGAGCAATGGGCCCGGTCGATGATGAACCTGCACGGCACGGTGATGAGCTACCTGCCCACCGACGAGCACGGGCAGAAGTTTACGCAGCTCAGCCTTGGCGTGGGCACCAAGGGCGGGCTGTTCAGCCAGGTCTCGTGGTCCCAGACAGGGGAGGGCGGGCTGGTGTCCGGCCTTTTCATGCCCTCGCGCAACCTCTCCTTCTTCGCCGAAGGGGTGTCAGACAAGCAGGTGCTGGGCGGCATGAAATACGCCGACGGCGGCGCGAGCTTCACCGGCCTTTACATGAAGGCTGACAGCCGGGACATCTACGCCGCGCAGGTCGCGGTGCGCGATTCCTTGGGCGTCTCATTCATGACAAGCCCGGGCCATGACTATTACCGCGCCAGCCTTCTGGTGGGTGGCCGGCCGGTCAATCTCCTGATGGACTACGCCCGCCTCGACGGGCTGGAAGCCTTCGGGGCCACCGGCACTATTTACACAATCAGCGGAGTCGACCTGGCCGCAGGCTTCTCTCGCCAGCTGCTGGCCGGAGTCAATGCCACCACGCTGAACGGCTCGGTTTATTACACCACCCCGGCGCAGAATCTCATGGTCGAGCTGGGCTACGGCAGCACGTGGGTCGGAGGCTCGAGCCCTGTCGGCTCCTGGGGCCTCTGGCGCATAGGATTCAACTACAGGCCATGAGAAAAAAGACCGCGCGCCGGCGCGCGGGCGGGCCGCTCCGCGCCCTCTCTTTTTTCCATCCCGCCAGCCGGCCCACCCATAACCTTTTTTATACTCGCAGGCGAGGCAAGCCCATGGCAAACTCCCCCCGCTGCGGCCTGTGGCTGCTGGCCCTCGCGCTGATGGCCGTCCCGGCCTTCGCGCTGCAGTTCAACGTCACGGTCACCAACGAGTTCGGCACCCGCCTGCCCGGCACGCGGGTCGAGATTCTGGTGGGCAGCACCGTGCTCTACAACCAGACAACCAAGTGGTGCCCCACCATTGACGCAGCCGCCGGCTGCCCCCTCATCCAGGACAGCGCGCTGGCGCAGTTCACCCTCGCGCCCGGCACCTATTTCCTGCGCGTGCGCCGCTCCAGCTATCCTGACCAGGTCTACCTCAAAACCCTGGACGAGGACACCGGCTTCATGGCCACCATCATCCAGCACAAATCCACCTACCTGGTTTACGGGCAGGTGGGGAGCGGCAGCGGCGACTGGAGCGGGCAGACCATCAAGCTGATGGACGAGAACGACGCGGTGGTCAGGAGCGTGGGCATCAAGGGCAGCGGCTACTACATCATAGACTCCCTCTGGCCGGGAAAGAGGTATTACCTTCGCATAGACCGCGGGGCCGAGCGCCTGCTTTCCGCCCCCTTCTCCTACCAGGAGGTGGGCGCATACTACGTGTCGCCCGGCACGGCGCAGCAGCCGCTGTCCAACGCCACGACTACCCCGCAGCTTGCCGCGCCTGCGCAGGCGCAGCGCGGGGAGCGCATTGCCATCAGCCTCATGATGGGCATCCGGCCCATGGCCGGCCAGTCCATACTGGCCAGCACGCCCGACGGCTTGCTCAACATATCAACTGACGAGAACGGGCTCGCCTACCTGCAGGCTGCCGAGTGGGGGGCCTACCGCTTCGAGTGGAACGGCCTGAGCCAGACCGTGATGGTGCCCGAGCCTGCGCAGGCGCCCGAGCAGCCGGCGGCCGCGCCTGCCGAAAGCAATGTTTCGCCATCAGCCGGCCCGTCCGAAGCTCCGGGCTCTGCGGCCCCGTCATCCAATGCTGCGGCAGGCATCGCCATTTCCGGAGCGGTGATTTTCCTGGCTGCCGCGCTTGCCGTGATAGCCGCGCTCTGGGTGTTCGGCCCCGGAATCTGGAGAAGAATGAAGGAGAATGCGGCCATGCCGCGCTCTCCGCCGCATGCTGCCGAAGAGCGGCCTGCCCAGTATTCCGCCGGCTCTTTCTGGGAGCCGCGCATGCCCCCGCACGGCGGAGCGCATGCGCACGGCAAGCATGCCGCCCACCGCAAGAAGGCGGCGCATCACAAGAAAGCCGGGCACAAGAAAAAATAAGTGAAAGCAAAGAGCGCGGGGAGCAGGTTCTTTCCTTTTTCTTTCCCTTTCCTACCTCCATTTGAGCAGCAGCGCCAGCCCGCTCAGGGGCATGAGCAGGTTGTCGTCAAGCCCGCTGGGCAGGGATTCGAGGATGGCTGCTATGAGCACCATGAGCAGCCCGTCCCAGCCGGCCAGGAAATACGCGGGCAGGGCCGCGACAATGAATGCCGCCGAGCCAAGATAGCTTTTTTGCGGATGGTGGGGCAGGCGCAAAGTCTGCCCCCTTCCGGCGAGCGCGGCTGCCGAGTCGGAGAGCGAGAGAAGGATGATGGAGACTTGGGCAAGAGGGAGAGGGAGAAGAGTGAGGCCCATCAGCAGGCCCGCGGCCAAAGTCATCGCCCCCTCGCCACGGGCCGCGCCGGGCCGCTCGAGGCGGGAGAGCAGGGAGTCTGCCAGAGGCAGGGCATGGCCGCGAGCCTTGAGATGGAAAAGCAGCGAGCCGGCAGCAAGCACGGCAAAGAGCAGAGTGACGGCAGGCTCGGCCCCCCACAGCGCCACCATGGCCAGCAGGCCGAGGCCGATTATTATCTGCAAAATCTTGCGCGCAAGCTCGGAATGATGGTCTGCGACATGAGCGGAGGGGGAAAAAGAACTGGCGGGCCCGCCTCTGCCCGAAGCGGCCGCGGCCTGCGCGATTTTTTTTGGAGGAGTTATGGCCGCCGCGTCAGGCACCGCGCGGTCGGCGAGCGCGACTGCAAGCAGGGCTACTGCCATGCCGCCTGCCACGTCAGGCAGAGTATGCACTCCCAAAAACATCCGCGAGCCTGCCACCAAGAGTGCGAAGAGCAGGGCAGGCGGGAATGAGCGGCGGCGGATGAGGGCAAATGCGAGGGCGAAGGCGACGGCCGAGTGGGCGGAGGGCATGGAATAATCCGCCGGGCATGCTGCGAGGGCGGGCAGGCCCAGCCAGCACGGGCGCGGCTCGGCAATGAGCGGCTTGAGAAGCATGGAAAGAATGAAGGCTGCCGCAAGCGCGGCCACAAGATGCGCGCGGCGGGAGGAATCGGCGGGGCGGCGGGCGGCGAGCAGGGCCAGGAGGAGCACGACGGCGGTGAAAATCATGTCGTGGTTGATGAGGCTGGAGAAAAGCAGGAAGAGTTCCAAAATCGGCTCCATGCTCCAGCCTGACGGCCCCGCCCGCTAAAAAGATATGTTTTGCAGCCTCCGGCCCGGCGCTGAAAAGATATGTTTTTATCGCAGAGGTTCGAGGGCAAAGGCATGGGAATGCTTGAATCCGCCGCCTCCCTGCTCGGGGCCTCGAAAGCCGGCGCTGAGGCGTGGCGCGACTGCCCCGACTGCGGCACGCGCATCAACCTCTCCATGGAGCGCTGCCCCAAGTGCGGCACCCACATAGACTCGATGTTCCGCCTCAAATGCCCCTCATGCAAGACCGAGAACCCGCTCCGCGCCAAAAAATGCGAGAAATGCAAAAAACCCCTGCAGATGCCCGGCTCGACGGGCGCTGCCGGGGGCGCGCCGACCATTTACACCTGCCCCCGCTGCAGCTTTCGGGCGAATTACATGATGACAGAGTGCCCATCATGCGGCGTGAAATTCGCCTGAGCTGCCCGGAGCGAAATTTGCCTGAAAAGAATTTAGGATATCGCTATTTTTTCCGCACTAGGAAGCCTTCGCAGAGCCTGCAGGCTCTTGAGCGGCAGGCGCCCGTCCACAACAATGCTCAGCTTCGGCTCGGGATAGAGGTCGGGGTCGTCGGCTATGAGCTGGCGGATGGAGAGCCTGTGGTCCGAGAGTATGCGCGTGACGTCCGACACTATGCCCGATGCGTGCGCGTCGGCCGAAATCTCGATGCAGTCGAATCCGAGCTTGGACGCGACGTCGCCCACATAGGCGCGCGGCTGCAGGCGGGCGAATATGGAAAGCAAATCCTCATGGGAGGCAATCTGCTTCGCGGTGGCGATTACCACGCGCCTGTCCACGTTGAGGGAGCGGCCTATCTTGGCGGGGGCCATCTCGAACGGGCCGCAGAATATGGAGCCGTCGGCATGCACCGAGAGGCCGTAGCGCAAAAATGCCTCGACAACGGCGCGGCCGGCGGTGCGGCGGGCGAAATGGCTTTCGATGGATTTCCACATAGGGCAGAAATGGGCAGGAATGCATAAAAAATGATTAGACGTCGCGCAAATCATCCGGAGAAAGAGAGGCAGCAGCCATAATCTCGCGCAAGGTCCCGCGTCGAATGGCTTCACGATGCATTGGCACTGTGAGACGCCGGCCGGTAGCGGGATGGCGCAGTTGATAATGGCTGCCGCGGATACGCTCAACCACAAAGCCTCGGCGGTTGCACAAGTAGCTGATGAGGTCTTTGGCCTTGACGACGGGCAGATGCGGCGACATGGCCAAGACCTTTTGGGAAATCAGGCGGGAAGCTGGACGGAGATGGAGCGCAATTCGACCTGCTTGCCCTTTTTGGCCAGCGTCTGGTAACGCCGTTTCTCTCCGGAGACGGATTCGAGATAAAGCGAGATGGCCTCCCGAATGTTGGCCAGCGCCTCCTCTTTGGTGTCTCCGTCGCTGATGCAGCCGGGCAGTTCTGGCACTATGGCCGTATAGCCGCCGTCATCCGCATCTTCCTTGAGCACGACCGAGAATGATGCCATGAGGGGATGACGCGGTCGGGGCATTAAAACCTTGCGCAAGCCCATTTCCGCTCACTTCACAAGCCTGAATTTGTACCCATAATGCAGCAGCCCTTCAGGGTCGTCGGAGCGTATTTTGCGGAACACCGCCTCCACTGGCGCGCCCACCTGCACGTCGCAGCCGTGGCAGTCGGCAACCTGCGCGGTCAGCTTGGGGCCTTCCTCCAATTGCACTATGGCCAGCACGTAGGGGATTTCAAGCTCCAAGCCTGCCGGAGCTGAATGAACCTCTGAGAATGAGTAGATTTTGCCCTTCCCGCTGAATCCGCACGACTCGATTTTGCCCTTGCGCCTGCAGTCCGGGCAGAGCTTGCGCGGGGGGAAGAACTTTGTCTTGCACGAGGTGCACTGGCTGCCGGCAAGGCGGTAGCGCTCGGGTATGCGCCTCCACGTTATAGCAATGTTTTCAGTCATGAGAACCACCAAAAACTAATCCGCCCGCTTGAGTATGTGCACCGCGCAGGTTGCGCCCGAGCCTCCGACGTTGTGGGTAAGCCCGATTTCGGCGTTTTCCACCTGCCTGCCGTTTGCCTGCCCGCGCAGCTGCCAGCTGATTTCCACCGCCTGCTTGATGCCGGTGGCTCCGACAGGATGGCCGCAGGCCTTGAGGCCTCCGGATGTGTTGATTGAGATGTCGGCATTGAGGGCGGTCTTTCCGTCTGCGGATGCTTTTCCACCCATGCCTTTCTTTACAAATCCCAAATCCTCGATGGCCATCACTTCTGCAATTGTGAAGCAGTCGTGCACTTCGGCCACGTCGATGTCCGATGGCCTGACTTTGGCCATCTCATAGGCTTTTTTGGCAGCAACTTTTGTCGCATTAAGCTCTGTGAGCGATTTTCTGTCATGCAAAGCAAGCGTGTCAGAGGCTTGGGCAGAAGCCACAATCTCGACAGGAATTTCGGCATGGCTTTTTGCTTTCTCCAATGGCATGAGCACAAGCGCGGCCGCCCCATCAGTCACTGGCGAGCAGTCGAACACTTTGAGCGGCGAGGCCACCATCTTTGATTTCATCACCGTGTCAATCGTGATTGGATTCTGGAATTGGGCGTATTTGTTGTGCGAGCCGTTGAGGTGGTTTTTCACGGCCACGGAAGCCATCTGCTCCTCGGTTGTGCCGTATTCAAGCATGTGCCGCCTTGCGGCCAGAGCGTAAATTGCCGGGAAAGTGGCTCCGGGGAAAAGCTCCCACTCCTGGTCGCCCGCGCCTCCCAGCGCGCTGATTACGTCCGCGCCGGAAACATCGGTCATTTTCTCCACGCCTCCCACCACCACGCAATCGTGCAAACCTGAGGCAATGGCCATGAAACCCTGGCGCAGCGCAACGCCGCCCGACGCGCAGGCTGCCTCCACGCGCACTGACGGGATGGGATTGAGTCCCATCCAGTCGGCCAGCAGCGCGCCCGCATGCTCCTGCCCAATGAGAGGGCCGGGAGCCATGGTGCCGCAGAACAGGCCGTCAATTTCCGCGCCATGGAGGTTGGAATCTTCAAGAGCTTTCTTGCCGGCTTCCAGTATGAGGTCGCGGAAACCGCGCTTCCAGTCCTCGCCGAACTTGGTCATTCCGACTCCGACAATGGCTACTTTGCGCATAAGCATCAACACCTAATTTTTGGATTTCTTTTCAATTTTTTCTTGGGGCTTGGCAGCCTCTGGATATATCGCGCATATCAGATATACCGCGAGATTGGGTATATACGGGGTGATGAAAGCGAGGATGGCGAATAGACCGAGCCTCTGCATGTTAGGATTCTGGGCTAGTAGAGCAACCGCTAAGATGAGTATGCCTGAGAAGACGGTGTTTCTAATCACCATCCCTTTTGTGATTCCGAGGAAATCTGCCATCTCAATCATCTCACAAACTCTTGAGCTTCCTTCTGTATTTCGCATACATCGCGTAGTCAAGGTACTGCTTGCGCCCGACATACCACGCCAGATTGTGCGTCGCGCGCACGCGCGCCTTGGGCAGCAGGTCGGTGGTTTGAAGCCAGAACGCATCCGAGCCTGCGCCAGAGCCGAATGAAGTAAGGCAGATGTTCTGCCCAGGCTTGGCAATGTCAAGAACGGCGCACAAGCCAAGAGGAGAGGCGGCTGAATAGGTGTTTCCGATAATCGGGGTGAGCAGGCCGGGCTTCACTTTCTCGACGTCAATTTCCATTTTCTTTGCAGCCTCAAGCGGGAACTTGCCGTTTGGCTGGTGGAAAACAAAGTAATCGAAGTCAGATGCTTTCATGCCGGTTTTCTCAAACAATGCCTGCGTGGCGCCCATCACGTGGCGGAAATAGGCAGGCTCGCCTGTGAAGCGGCCGCCATGCGAGGGAAATTCGGCATGCTGCCGCCTCCAAAAGTCAGGAGTGTCGGTAGTAAATGAACAAGTCTGCTCTAGTTTGGCCACTATCTGCTCTTTCTGCCTGCCCACAAGAAATGCTGCCGCACCTGCGGCTGCAGTGTATTCCAGCGCGTCGCCCGGCCTTCCCTGCGAAGTGTCGGAGCCAATGGCCAGCACGTATTCTGCCATGTTGGAGGCAACAAGGCCCATTCCTATTTGCAAGCCAGCCGTACCAGCTTTGCATGCAAATTCCAAATCAGCTGCCATGACTTCAGGCGTGGCGCCGATTGCTTCGGCCACCATGGTGGCAGTCGGCTTGACAGCGTAAGGATGTGATTCGCTGCCAACATAGACAGCCTGCACCCGCGAGCCATCCAAACGAGCCACGCTGAGGGCATTGCGCGCGGCTTCCACTGCCAAGGAAGCGGCATCTTCGTCCAGGCCGGGCACGGATTTCTCCTGCACTCCAAGCCCCTTGACAATGCGCTGGGGCTCCTCGCCCCACACGCGGGCAATCTCCTCTGTCTTTATGCGGTAGGGGGGCACGTATGCGCCAAATCCGACAATTCCGGTGGAATTCATGGTATCAGTCCGTTCAAATGCGATTTTCTCACAATTTGTTCAATGCCTCTCTGATTTTCGGCAAATCCATCTTGGTCACAAGCACCGGAATCTGCTCTCTTTCAGCTATTTTCAGCGCAAGCGCGTCCACTTCATCCACTCCGTGCAGCACCACAAGCGTGGGCTTCATGGGCGTGACGCGAATCACCACCATGGGCGAGCGGCCTGTCGATACTTGGGTGAAAATGAATGCGCGCTCAGACATTGTGCCATACAGCTTGGGGAACT
>JAKAME010000036.1 GCA_021813025.1 Microcaldota archaeon | reverse complement strand
TCCTAAAGCGGCCAACATCGGCATGCCGGCCCCGGCGGCAGGCGGCATCGGCGACGCATACCTTGCCCGCGGCATGGCCAAAAGCTCTTTGGGCGATTTTGCGGGCGCAATCAAGGACTTTGACTCCGCCCTCTCCATCAACTCAGGCATGGCCCCGGCTCTTGCCGCCCGCGCAAAGGCCAAAAACCAGCTGGGCCGCCACGAGTCGGCCATTTCGGACGCCAGCCGCGCGCTTGAGCTCGACCCGCGCTCCTCACAGGCTTGGGCGCAGCGCGCTTATGCGAAAAACCAGCTTGGCCAGCACGCGGCCGCTGTAGCCGACTGCACCCGCGCCATTTCCATCTCCCCCCGCATGGCCTCCGCCTACCTGGAGAGAGGAGTAGCCAGACAGCATTTGGGAGATTACACCCACGCTCTTGCTGATTTCGAGCGCTCCATCCGCTTTGATGCAGCAGTTGCCGAGGCTTATGTGAACCGCGGGCTTTGCAAATGCCATTTGGGAGACTTCGCGGCCAGCCTGCCAGATTTCGAATCAGCGATGGCCCTTGACCCCAAGTCGGCATTGGCCTTCTACGGATTCGGCATGGCCAAGCAGCATGTGGGCGACTTCGCCGCAGCCTCAAGCGCCTATGACAGGGCCATCGAGCTCATGCCCGACCTGCCTGACGCCTACAACAACCGCGCCTACTGCCGCAACCGCCTCGGCCACTACGAGGCCGCCATTTCCGACGCCACCCGCGCCATCGCGCTCAACCCCCGCGCTCCCTCGGCCTATCTGCGCCGCGCAGCAGCCAAGAGCGCGCTTGGAAACCATCCCGGCGCGCTCAAGGATTTGGCCCATTGCCTGCGCCTTGACCCCAAGTCGGCTGAAGGCTGGACTTTGCGCGCCTCCGCCCGCTCGGCCATGAAGGACTGGAAGGAAGCAGTCAAGGACTATGACCAGTCGCTCAAGCTGGACGGCCAGTCGGCATCAGCCTACCATGGCCGCGGGCTTGCGCGCTCCCGTCTTTCGGATTATGCCGGAGCCATCTCGGACTTCAGCCATGCCCTCTCGCTCACGCCAAAAGCCAAGTCTGCCGCCATCTTGCGTGACAGAGCCTCGGCCAAGATGGCGGCCAAAGACGCCGCAGGCGCAGTTTCCGACCTTGACAAGGCCCTTGCGCTTGACCAATCCAATGCGCTTGCGTGGACAGAGCGGGCCATGGCCAAGACAAGCCTTGGCGACCTGTCCGGCGCGCGCCATGACTTTGACAAGTCCATTCTCCTCAACCCCAGGCAGGCTGACACTTACTACCAGCGCGCGCTGGTGCGCCAGAAGCGCAAGGACATTTCCGGCGCGCTCAAGGACTGCACCCGCGCCATCTCGCTCGACTCCAAGAACGCGCAAGCATACGCCCTGCGCGGCGCGCTCAAGAATACGCGCAAGGATTTCAGCGGCGCGATAAAGGACTTCAGCCGCGCAATCGAGCTTGACCCCAAGCTCGGCCGCCCCGCGGGCGCGCCCGGCGCGGGGGAGAAGGAGAAGGGAAAGAAAGCCTCGCGGCCGTCCGCCAAAAAGAAGGCAAAAGCCGGCGAGGGCGCATCCTCATCATTCAAGCTTGACTTGGAGGCGGCCCTGTCCTCCTCCAAGCCTTCCCCGCCAGCCCTTCCCTCGCTTTCAGCCCCAGCCAGCTCTTCCATACAGCCAAAGCCCTCTTCTTTCTCCGCGCCCTCTTCCGCCTCCCTCTCCAAGCCCCCCTCTTCGCTCTCTGTGCAGCCATTCTCCAAGCCCGCCCAGCCATCCGTCATGACGGCAGTTCCAAAGCCTGCGTCCCCTGCCCCGCAATCCAAGCTCTCAATCACCCGCTTCCTGCCCTCCTATCTGCGCGGCAAGGAAACGCCTGCCTCATTCTCCAAGCCGGCCGGAATGGCGCCAAAGCCTTTTGCAGCAACTCCGCCCCGCCCCGACTCTGCCTCCGCCCTCTCCTATTTCGAGTCAGGATTTTCCAAAATCAATTCAGGCGATTACGCGGGCGCGCTCAAGGACTATGACAAGGCCATCGAGATGGACCCCACACTGGCCGAAGCCTATGTGAACCGCGGCTCTGCCAAAAGCTCGGTGGGCGACTATGCGGGCGCCATTGCCGACGTGAGCAAGGCCATTGCAATCAGCCCGAAAGTAGCCGTTTTCTACACCGACCGCGCCATTGCGCGCCTCTACTCTGGCGATGAGAGCGGCGCGCGCGCAGACTCGCAAAAGGCTCACGAGCTTGACCCGGCCTCGCCCACCCTTGAGATGCTAAGGCAGAAAGTGGGCCGCGACAAGATGGTGAAGTAAAACTATCTGCATAAGTCTTGATAATTATGAGGAAACTGGTTGCAATCCTCATGGGTCTTCTAATCGTTGCAGCAATTCCAGTTATTTTAAAGATCGAATTTTTGTATTTCGTAACCGGACTAGCAGGCATAATTTTTATCGCACTACTTTTCATGGGTCAGTTTAATCTAATTTGTCCAGATTGCCTAAATTTACTCTGTGTCAGAAAGATAGAGACGAAAATCGAAAAGGAACGTCAAATAGTCGAAACACGTATCGAGCATCATCCCACAACAACAACTACGGAAGAGGTAACTCGAAAAGGACGTGCTCCCGACCCAGCGTATCCTTTTTTTGGACGTCCTGGTTCAATTTCACCTAGATTCGAAGTAAAAACCGGAACCACAACAACACATGTGCCTATCCCTATTAACGAAACCTTCCTGATTCGGGACATTAGCGAGTTTTTTAAGTGCTCTAAGTGCGGGGGGCAATATAAACGCAATAAAAGAGAAAAAGAGAAATTATAGCTCAGAGACAGTTGAACCGAGAGCAGATCGTTTATTTCTTGTATTTTTCCCCGACTTTTTTGTAGGCATCCCTGAAAGCCATGCCTCCCTTCACCAGTTTGTAGGCCTCCTCGGTGGCATAAAGCTCGGGCGTCAGCGAGGCCTCGCATTTCTTTTTGTCGAATTCAAGCTTTTCCAAGATGAGCGCGGCTATGGAGAGGCTGGACTGGGTGATGTCCATAGCGTTGAGCAGACTCTCGGAGGTGAGCTGGAAATCCCGGCTGTAGCCGTGCATCAGGTTGGCCATCAGGCTCTTGACCTTGAATTCCTCGGCCAGCACCACGTGGTATTTGGCCCGCATGAGCTCGCACACGTCTGGATTCCTCTTTTGCGGCATGATAGAGGAGCCTGTGGTGAATTCGGCCGGCAACTTCGCATACCCGAACTCGGCCATGGAGAAGAGGGTGAGGTCGGATGCGAATTTGTTGAGGTCATACATTACCTGCGTGAGCACCGACAGCGTGCCTGCGGCGAATTTTCCTCTTGCAGCTTGGGCATAAATCGGATTTTCCTGCACTTTGGAAAAGCCAAGCTCCTTCGCAGTCATCTTCCGGTCGAGATTGAAGACCGGAATGCCGTAGCCCGCTCCTGTGCCAAGCGGGTTCTGGTCCAAGAGCTTGAGCTGTGCATCGATAAGTATGAGGTTGTCGCTCATCGCGTCCTCGTAAGCGCCCAGCCAGAGCCCCACCGAGGATGGCATGGCCTTCTGCATGTGGGTGTAGCCCGCCATGCAGATGGGGCCGAATTTTTTCTTTGATTTGGCGGCCGCCGCCACGAACGCCTTGGCCAGCTCCTTGACCTGCTTTAGCTGGTCAATCTGGTAAAGTGCCAGCGCCACCAGCACCTGGTCGTTTCTGGAGCGGCCTGTGTGGATTTTCTTTCCAGCCTCGCCGTATTTGGAAGTCAGGTATTTCTCAATCGCGGTGTGGCAGTCCTCGTCCGACTGCTCGATTTTGAACTGGCCTTTCTTGTTGAGCTCTATGATTTCCTGCAGGCCGCCAACCAGCTTCTGCATCTCATCCGCTTTCAGCACCCCGATTTTGTTGAGCATGTGCGCATGGGCTATGCTGGCCTGGCAGTCGTAGGGCAGCAGGTGCAGCCCCACCTGCGGGTCGCTGCCCACGGTGTAAGCCTCCACTGCCTTGTCCAATTCAATGCCTTTGTTCCAGAGTTTCATGGATAACACCGCGTTGAGAGGGGATGGCCCGGCATCGGACCGCCTGCTTGGGCCGAACCTCACCTGCACGCTAATTAAACATATCTAAGATGGGGCGTTTCTGCCCCTATTAGTTATATGTTTTATAAAAAACAAAAAAGAAGAAAAGAGTTTAGTTTGGCTTTTACCCATTCAGGCCTTGCCCATCTTCTTCTTGATGGCGGTGTCTGCCATCAGCCTGATTGCGTTGATTTTGATGAAGCCGATGGAGTCCTTCTGGTCGAATCCGCCCTCCACGTCCATGGAGGCAAGGTCCTTGTTGTAGAGCGAGCTGGGCGAATACCTGCCCGTAATGGTGACATTGCCCTTGTAGAGCTGCAGCTTCACCCATCCGTCGATAAGCTCCTGGCTCTTGTCAATGGCGGCGTGGATGAAGTCCATCTCAGGCGAGAACCAAAACCCGTTGTAGCACAGGTCTGAGAAGCGTATTGCAAGGGTGTCCCTCAGCCTCATGACCTCCCTGTCCATGGCCACTCCCTCCAAATCAAGGTGGGCGGCGCGCAGGATGGTGCCTCCCGGCGTCTCGTAGACTCCTCTGGACTTGATGCCAACAAAGCGGTTTTCCACTATGTCTATTCTTCCTATGCCGTTTTGCGCGCCCAAATCATTGAGATACATGAACAGCTCCAATGGTTTTGTCTTGGTCGTCTTGTCGTCAAGATTCACCACCTTGGTCGGGATGCCGTCCTTGAAATGTATTTCAATCGTCGTAGTTTTGTCTGGCGCGTTCTGCGGCGACACCGTCCACTCATACACATCCTCTGGCGGCGCTGCCGCCGGGTCCTCCAGAATGCCTGACTCGTAGGAGATGTGCAGCAGGTTGGGGTCTGTGGAATATGGCTTGGCAATCGATGCCTTGATGGGAATGCCGTGCTTTTCTGCATAAGCAATCATGTCAGGCCTGCCCTTGAACTGGGAGAGGAACTTCTCGTTCTTCCACGGGCTTATGACCTTGATTTTGGGGTCAATGGCATAGAAGGTAAGCTCGAATCTCACCTGGTCGTTGCCCTTGCCGGTGGCTCCATGCGCCACGTATTCCGCGCCCTCTTTTTTGGCTATTTCCATGTGGCGCTTGGCTATGAGCGGGCGCGCCAGGCTGGTGCCCAGCAGGTATCTTCCCTCATAGAGCGCATTTGCCTTAATCGCCATGAAGATGTAGTCTGTGACGAATTCTTTTTTCAAATCCTCTACATACACTTTTGTTGCGCCGCATTTCAATGCCTTCTGCTTCACCGCCTCGAAATCCTCCTTCTGGCCCACGTCTGCGCAGTAGCAGACAACCTCGTAGCCCTCGTCAATGAGCCACTTGAGGATTATGGACGTGTCTAGGCCGCCCGAATAGGCCAATACGACTTTTGGTTTGGACATTGGAAATCACCTTTTGGAGTTGCATCATTCGCAAATCTAATGAATCTGCCTCTTTTCATGCGCCACTTTTACCTGAATTTTATGGAATGGAAATCAATCCAAGCTCCATTATTGGCGTAGTCTGGCACCGGCCAAACCGTGCGATAGAAGAGCAAGAGGGCATCATGATAGTTGTATAGGTTTGCTGTTTTATCGCCGTTTAAATTCTCCTGCTTGAGAAGGGCCAGGAATAGGGTTTGGGCGCTGCTAGCCGCCTCATGCTTGACACGGAACGCATTGTCGTCGCCCAGTGTGACAGATAGGTTGTCGTTACCCAGTGTGGCCGATATATTGAGAGCAGCGCTGCTCAAGACCCTACATTCGAGCTTTTCTTCGAAAAACACTATCTGGTCGGCCAAGTTTTCGAATTCCAAGGCAATCTGATGCGCTTCCTTCGCCAGATTTGTATCTGCTTTTTTTGCATGTACAAAGAACAGATGGAACTCTGGTTTGGCGAGAATGAACTTCAGGATCTCATTCGGATTAGTGGTTTTGATATCGGAATGGTTGACTCTCGCTATTTGGACGCCATTGTTGAGAATGGCCAGGTCAGCCTGGGATTGGAACGGATAGGCGCGTTCGTTTAGGTATTTGGCCTGAAGGAAGCTTGCGAAGCTCGTCACCTCTCCCTTCGTCATAACTGCGTTCAAGCGGCTCTTGAGTGCTGCAATCGTCTGTTGTGATAGTGTCAACTCTTTCCCCATGCGATTTACCTCCCTTATGCTAAACGCATGGATTATTTGACCCCAAATCTGCCTTTAAATATGGTGTTCTTTTCAGTCCAAACGGGTGTTTTTTGTTTTATTAAAAACAGTCCCGCATTCCCCTGCCCAGAGTGCGGCCGCCAGCCGGGAAGCTTTTAATTCCTATAACGCCCCATTCTGCCCATGCAGTCCGCATCAGCCGCTTATGATGAGGTCAACCGCCAGTGGAAATCCGCCTGCAAGGTGCTGCTGGGCGGCGAAGTGGGCGAACTGGACGAATTCGCGGAATGGCTCTATGATTACAACGGCCCGCGCTTCCATGCAAAATCGGCCGTTTCAGGAGAGGACGTGCTTTATTCTGACGGCCGCTATTCCAAGAAGGCGCGCTGGATGGGGCTGGACGAGGCCCCCCGCACAGCAGAGCGCGGCGCGCTTTCAGTCAACGACATCAAGGACATCGATTCCATCCTGCGCGCCCTGGGGGAAAAGGCAGTCTACACCGGCAACATCTGGCTGGGGAATTCCAGCGGCGTCGAGGACAGCACCACCATCATCGATTCCCATTATGTCTACAAGTCCGAATGGGTGACCAGCTCCAAATACGTGGCCTATTCCACGCACGTCATCGGCGACTGGGTGTTCGGAGGCCACTGCGTCAGCAGCAACTTCCACATCCGCTCCAATTCCTACATGGCCCAGCGCTGCGTCGAAGTGTCCCGGGTGGACTGGTCCTCGGATTGCTACTACTCCCACGGGCTTTCGGCCTGCGACGAGTGCATGTTCTGCTTCAACCTAAAGTCCAAGCGCCAGCACATCGGAAACCTGGCTCTTTCCAAGGAGAAATACGCGGCTCTCAAGCGGAAGCTTCTGGCGGAGATGCGCGAGAAGCTGATGAAGGACAAGCGCCTGCCGCACCACTTCGACATGTTCCAAGCAGCAAAGCCGGATTATTCCCGGTTGAAATCGCTCCTCCCGGCCATGCCCCCCGAGCAGGCGCAGAAAACCGACCGGCAGGCGGCCGAGACTGCGTTTTCCGAAGTGTCGGCCCTGATATTCGGCCGGCCATACGCAGGGCTGGACCGGTATGGTGCATGGCTGACGCGCAACACCGCGAAATTCGAGGATGGCCAGTCATGCGCCAGCGGGAGGAAGCTGCTCGTGCCAGATTACGCGGAGTTCCTGCGCTTCCCGCGCGGGCGCCTGCTCGACGACCACGAGGCGGCCTGGCTGGGCGAGCGTCTGGCGCTAACCGCGCAGGAGGCAGAATCCCTGACTCTTTCCAATGCCCCCAAAACCGCCTCCCCCATCGCCTATTTCTGCAACGAGTGGCTGGTGGGAAACCTGGCCAACAACATCGACTGCCCACTAGCCATCGACGCCTCGGACTGCTATCGGAGCATCATCAACATCCGATGCAAGCGCTGCGCTTTCGGCTGGTGGCCGCGCGAATCGGAATACCTCTTCGGCTACAACCGCGCGAGGCAGTGCGCCTACTGCATCAACTGCTTCCATTCCGAGAAGCTGAAGCGCTGCTTCGAGGTGTCGGAAGGCCGGAGCTGCTCGGACTGCTATTTCTCCCACAACATCGAAAACTGCTCTGACTGCATGTTCTGCTTCAACGTCAAGAACCTGAAACACGCCATTGCCAACGTCGAGCTGGGCCGCGAGCGGTATACGGAAGCCAAGAAGCGGGTGCTGGACGAGCTCAATCAAGAGTTGGCGAAAACGGACCAAATCGCGATGTCAATCTTCAATCTGGTGGATTGTATTCCAAGCAAAAAATAAGCTCAGGCCTTCATCGCTTTTTTCAGTTTCTCAATCAAGTCCTTGTTTCCAAGATAAAGAGGCGTTCTGGCATCCACGTCATTGTCTATCCTGTCAAGCACAGAGCGGCCTTCCCTGCTGCCGTCCCATGCCGCCCCGCCGGCCTCCTCGCACAAATAGCCAAGAGGAATGCACTCATAATACAGGCGGAACTTTCCTTCCGGGCTTTTTTGCGTGGCCGGATAGGAGAAAAAGCCGCCCTTGTGCAGCACCTGCGAGAAATCGCCCACAAACGCGCCGCAATAGCGCACTTTGAGCTTCTCTTTGCGGAACAGGTTTTTGGCAAATGCCATGAATCTGGGATTCCATGAGAGCGGGTCTGCGCCGATGCCGAACACCTCGCCTTTCTTGGGCAGCTTGATGTTCTCGTTCAGCAGCAGGAATTCCGCCGTGCCGTCGTCATGGTAGTGCTTGACGAATTCGTGCACTCCAAGCCCGGCAGAATAGACGAGTGTGTTTACAGGGCCGTACAATTTGTAGACTGCAGCAGTGAGCTTTCTTCCCGTCTGCGGCAAATCATCGCGGTAAATACCCATAATGATTCCGAACGAATTGTTGGTGATGATGTTGGAGGAGCCGTCCAGCGGGTCGAGCGTTACGACAAAAGGGGCAGTATCATTGTGGTAGAATGGCTCTTTCAGCTCCTCCGAATGGATGGTGCGCACAAGGCCTGTCTTAATCAGGGCATCGCACAGATGGCCGTTGGCCCACTGGTCCAGTTTGGCCACCGCCTCCCCATACTTGTTTTTGTCGCCTGCAACGCCGCTCAAATACTTGGGAAACTGGTGCTGCATGTCCATGGAGATTGAGCCGAACTCCTCAATCAGGTTGGCGAGGTCGTGCGGCAGGCCCTTGAGGTGCTCGTGCAGGGTGGGCGTGTTCGCCATAATTACCACGTCTGGTCATGGAAATGAAGAAATAAGAAACACTCGGTTTGGGCGCTTTGCCTACCTGATTTTCTCAATCATCAGGGTTTGCGAGGCGTATTGCCCGTCTAATTTCATGCGGACGAAGTAGGTGCCGTTCGCCAATGCGCCCGGCTCGAATACTATCATATCCTCCCCGGCCGTCCGATGGCTGTTTTCAAGTGGCGTTGCCACTCTCTGGCCCAGACGGTCGTAAATCTCGATTGAGACGTTGCCGGCCTTGTGGATGCGGAACGGAATTTGGGTGTATTCGCCGAATGGGTTGGGATAATTGGGGGAAAGGCCGGATGACGTCTGCACCTCTCCTCCTGCAAGCCCTGTTGTTCGCGGGTAGAACACTTTAGGGTTGGCCAACCCCGGATAATTCGCCGCTGTTTCCAGAAGCTCCAGCGTCCAGCCCTGAGGTGTCTTTTTGAAAGGAAGATGCCCGAGAGGCTGCGCCACGTCGCTGGCTGCCACCACGACGGAAGGCAGGTTATCGGCCATGGCCTGGGCAAGGGAGGCATCCTCGCCCACTCCAGTAGAGCAGGAATTGTTCACCCCGATGCTATAGCCATGCGGCAGATTGACGGAAGGTGGCTCAACCCAGTCCTGGCCAATGATTTTGAGATGCTCTGGATTGTCTCGCAGGACAAAGTACTTCTCATAATTCACATCACCTTGTGGCTCATCTCCTTTTTTCGCCTCCAAGAGCATGGAGGTCGCCGAGCCATGCATGCTGAACATGAACATGGGGAACTTGCGGGTGGAGAGGAACGGCCTATCCCCGTCCATCACGTTCTCGCCCAGCCATTTTCTGATGCGATCCAGCTCATCGGTGCTGCCGGGCTGGATGGAGAGGAAGAAGATTTGGCCGTCCGAGTAGTCCTTCTCAGGTGTGCCCCCATATTTGCCGAAAGCCTCGCTGCTCGGGCCACCAAGCGTGCTAATTCCGTCGAAACTGCACGTGAAGTTGCCGGAGCTTCCCCTCGTGGTCTGGAAGTTGATGAAAAGCGT
Source organism: Microcaldota archaeon (assembly GCA_021813025.1). Lineage (GTDB taxonomy): Archaea > Micrarchaeota > Micrarchaeia > Anstonellales > Anstonellaceae > CAIXYX01. Next base: position 4,682 of record JAKAME010000036.1, on the reverse strand, counting down.
TTTGTTGGATATATCTAACCGCCCGTCGAGGAATCGGAATAGGTAGTCATAGTACTTTGGGGTGTGGGTGGAGAAATACGTCCAGCCGGCACCATCATACAAGATTTTGGCCCGCTTCTCGCCCGGATGGTCCCTCTCCATCCTGACAATGGCCAAGAGGTCGTCTGCATAATGCGACGTGTTCCGGTTGCCGTAATATGGCGGCTCGTCATCCCGCCTGACATGGCTGGGCCAGTCCGACGCTTTCGCCACCATCCTGCCAAATGTGGCGGCATCCAGTCCGAACCGGGAGCTGTATTTTGGGTCATCCATGCGCCATGGCTCCAGAGCTAGGAGCACGAGGGCGGCGCAGTCCAGATTCTCCTGCAATTGGCTGGCGCCGGCGCTTTCTCTTGCGGCGTCCAGCGCGGTGAGAAGGCGCACCGCGTCCCCCGCAGACAGGAGGCGGGGTTCGCTGAGAGGGACAAGCAGATTCAAAAGACCGGCCGAGTCGTTGCCGAGGCGAGGTATGGCCGATTCAACAATCCTTATGATTGCTTGAAAATTGTCAGCTTGGAGCGCGTAACTCCTTTTTGAGTTCAAAATAGACAGCAGGGTTTCGCCAAGAGAATAGAATTCCCCGTTGTACTGGCCCAGAATATCCAGCACCTGCGTGGCATCCTGACTGTCGATGATGGCCGTTCCATCGTAAATGCCGACTATGCTGTTAAGAGGCATTGAGTTGCTTGGGTGCTGCCAGATGACTTTCGAGAGCGCATCAAGCGCTTCTTTGGTATCTTGAGCCTGGTAAGAGATGTCAGAACGCCTGAAAAAAGCGGAAATGATGGAAGAAGCGGAGCTGCAGATTCTAGTGCTATCCGTGAAGTTCAAAGCCCCGTAACAGGATGCGCGGAAGATTTGCCGCGCCTGGTTTTCACTCAGGTTATGGCGAATCTCATTGCCTGAGTTCATGCTCGTTTCGCAAAGCTCGTTGAGCAGGTAAATGGTGTCTCCAACCACCTCCGGGGCCTGAGCCAAATCCTCAGGGATTGCCAAAAGACGGGGGAGGAAGGACTCGATTTGCTGTTCCGAAAGCGGATGGGGAATTTGCGCCAGTATCACGACGAATTCGTTCGCTGCGCTTCGCCTAAGCGATTCGCTGCCGCCCGAATCGCTGATGAGGCTGGCAAATGTACCCAAAATCGCGGATTCTTGGGTTTCGTCGATGCGCCATTGGTCAGATTGGCCCCACTTGAACATCAGTCGCAGCATGCCACACGTGCTGGACTTAACTGCATCCCCTACTTTTGGGCTCGATAAAAGGAGATTGGAGAACACAGACAAAATCTGGTTGATGTCATCCTTAGTCGGGTTTGCTGTGGAATAAAAGCTTCTGATATCTGTTATGGCCTGAAGCTTTTGTTCATCGGTGTAAATGCCCTTCGGGTCCCGCAGAACCTCCAATAAGGAATCCAGCGCCGCGTTGACGGCCAGCGTTTTGTTTGCTTGAAGGGACTTCTCGCCGTATTGGATGGGGCTCATGCGCCAGCCTCTCTATCTTCCAAACACCACTTTCTTCAGCTTCGCGGCCATCTCCAGCGGATGCTCGTTCTGCCACACGTTCCTTCCAACGGCAAATCCGATTGCGCCCGCATCCATCACTTCCTTTGCCTTGGCGATAAATTCGGCATCAGTCTGCTTGCTGCCTCCGGCAGAAATGACTTTGCATCTCTGCGCTGCAGCCACCACCTGCTTGAAGCTTTCGGTCGAGCCTGTGTAATTCACTTTCACGATGTCTGCCCCCAATTCAAGCGCGCATCGGGCCGCATAGGCAACCACTGCCGGGTCCTTCTCGTCTTTCACATATTGTCCGCGCGGGTAGGCCCACACAATTGAGGGCATGCCGTATTCCTCGCACTCCGCCCTAATCATGCCGAAGTCGTGGAACATCTGCGCCTCGTGCGGCGAGCCAACGTATAGCGTGTAGCCGATTGCGTCAGCATCCAGCTTCACGGCCTCTTTCACTGTAGCCACTTGGGAGGAATAGATGCTCTCTTTCGGAACAATGTTTGTGCGGCCGTTCAATTTCAGAATAAGCGGCACTTTGCCGGAATAATTCTCTTTGTAGTGGTATGCAATGCCTTTCTGAATGGCAAGGCCTGTGAAACCCCCCTTGCATGCAATGTCCAGCACGTATTCAGGGTTGATGTTTTTGGCGTTGAAGTCCCGTGGCCCATGCTCAAGCCCCTGGTCCATGGCCAGCAGCATCACCCTGCCGTCGCGGATGATGCGCGAAAGCCGCTTCTTGTGTTCGGCGCTCATGAATTCCACCTCATTGGTTGCGCTAATCTTCGGCTTGGGGGGCGAAGACTAAAAAAGAGGGAGGGCGCGCGCACGCGGCCGCGGAGAAGATAGCCCGCAGGCCGGTTTTTCCGTGAATTCGCTACTTGCGCTCAAGCTGTTCCTGCTCGTCGATGAGTTTATGCAATTCTGCCTTAAGAAAGTATACCTCTTCCTGGCCGGTTTTCGTTTGCATCACATCGATTGTTTTTATCTCGATTCCGGAAGGTTTTGTGTGGCTAAACAGGGATAACTCTTTAACCGTCTTCAGGTTAGATTCATCTAACCGCAAGAGCTCTTTTTCATGTCTCAGCCTGTCTTCAGCCTCGCCTAATTTCCCTTCAACCGCTTTTTTCATATCCCTTAATGAAGCGCCGTCCATTCTGGCCCCGCGGCGGCCATCAAAGGACATGAGTTCGCTGGCCGCATTGTTGAAGCTGCCATAAAATTTGAGTTGCTCCTTGAGGGTTTGAACATCTTTTTCCAGCTTCCGGACATTGCCGGCGGTCATTTTGACCATCTGTTCGGCCATCCCAATTGCCCCGTTCGGGAGTATGGCGAGAGTTATCTCGTTCGGCTCCACCCATATCGGTTTTTCCCCTTTTTTCAATGCCAACGGCTGGACATGGTTTGGCAGGCCACGATTTCCGTGCACTTTGGCGCTGGCGGGCGGTTCGTATGCGCTGGAGTAAACTATCCCGGCTTTCAGCGCATAGCCTTGTTTCCCCAGAAACTCGTGCGCCTCTTGTATGAACCAATAGGTGATGAGGTCGCAATCCAGGTATTTGTTTTTTGCCGAAAGCCCGGCAACCGGATCCACACAATGGTCGTAATGCACTCCGTTTTTTTCCATGGCAACCGAAGCAGCTCCGACGCAAATATCCACAAGACCCCCGGCATTGGGGTTGGAGCGGTCATAGAGCGCCCTTTGCAGCTCGGACTTGAAATCGAGGTGAATCTTCACCAGCGTGGAAAACGCTTCCACGGCGTCATCGGTTGTTTTGCACGCGGGTTCGTTCTTCTCCAGCAGGCGCGTGCCGACGCAGGCCAGCATGGTCCGCCCGAACGGGCCGGACAGCACTTCCGAGATATGCGGTATTTTCCGCAGGGGATTGTACAGACTACCTGCCCCGTATTTGGAAAGGATGCCCTTAATCGCGTTTGATTCGGAAACCGGAATGTGCGCTTCGGCAGGCATGCCTCTTATTTCGTCCGAGAAATTAATAAATGTCCAGTCTATAGGCGCCGGAGCCAAAGACGGCTGAGGGAAAAACAAGCGTGCGCACGCTCGAATTCATGTGCGCTCATATGGGAGTGCGATCGCCGGGATTTGAACCCGGATCTCGAGATTGGCAATCTCGTGTCCTAACCAGGTTAGACTACAATCGCTTGCTTTTCTTGTGCGGGCTTGCAATTAAAAAGCCTAATTGCCTGCCCATTGGCGGTGCGGCCAGGTCTTCCGGCCGTCGGTGGTTCTCCAATGCGCCCGTTCTGGATTCTGGTTACGGTAATGCTCGCGGCAAGCCTTTTCGCCTCATGGGCCATGCTGCCCGTCCTGCCGGAGCGCATGGCGGTGCATTGGGGCCTCTCAGGCCAGCCTGACGGATGGATGGACCGCCTGCCCGCAGTGCTGTTCATGCCAGCGCTCATGCTTGCCCTTGCCATCTTCCTTGAGTGGCTGCCCCGCATCGACCCGCGGCACAACATCCCCAAGTTCATAATTGCCTATGAGCAGTTCCTGCTTGCCCTGCTCTTTCTGCTGGCCATGGTGCACCTCGACATGCTGGCATGGGGCGCGGGCCTGCACATCCCGCCCACGCTCGTGCTCACCGTCGGCTTTGGCCTCCTGCTCTTCTCCATAAGCCGCCTGCTTGCGGCCAGCCTCCCCAACTATTTCATAGGCATCCGCACGCCGTGGGCGCTGGAGGATGATTCCAACTGGCATGCCACCCACCGCCTCGCCGCCAGCCTCTACCACTGGAGCGTGCCGGTCTGCCTCCTGGGCCTGCTCATTCCTGCATGGAGCATCTGGCTCCTGCTGCTTGCCGCAATTGTCCCCAGCCTGCTGGCTGTTGCGTATTCCTACCTTGCTTACGCTCAGAAAAAGAAAAAGCCAGCCAAGAGGCGGCGTTCAAAGAAAAGAGCCAGATAATTATTCTTTACATCCTGTCCATTCCCTCGATTTCACAGGATGACACGTTGGGCAGCGAGCTTATCTTCTGCTCAATGGCCTCGATGCCGCCGCCGTCGGGCATGATGAACAGCACCACAATGGCCTTCATGCCGAACGCTATGTCCATCTCCGATATTTTGGCGCTCTTGACCGCGCCGCCCGTGCCGTCCCTCAGCGACGCGTGTAGGAT
>JAKAME010000096.1 GCA_021813025.1 Microcaldota archaeon | reverse complement strand
TTGTCAGCCTCTTTCTCATCAGAGGGGCAAATCACGCACACGTTGGGCAGCACGCGCATTATGGCAATGTCTTCCAAAGCCTGATGCGTGGCCCCGTCAGGCCCGACAGTTATTCCGGCATGCGCGCCGGAAAATTTCACATTCAAGTTATTGTAGGCTATATTCACCCTAATCTGGTCCCAGTTTCTTCCGGGCGAGAAGACGCCGTAGGATGAAAAGAACGCAATCTTGCCCTCCATGGCCAGCCCTGCCGCAACGCTTGCCATGTCCTGCTCCGCCACGCCGCACTGGACGAAACGCTCAGGGAACTCCTTCTCAAACCAGTGCGTGCGCACTGATTCTGAAACGTCTGCGGTAAGAACGACGATGCTTTTGTCCGTCCTGCCAAGCTCGGCCAGAGCCTTGCCCCATCCGTCGCGGGTGGGGGATTTTCTGGCCTGCGGCCCGAACGGCTCGGCCTCAAGCTTCATGGCCGGATTGAGAGTGAATGTGCTGCCCATGCCAATCCCCTTATGCCTTGATTTTGGCGCGCCCTGCTTCCAGCTCGGCCAGCGCCTTTTTGGCTTCCTCCTCGTTGGGGGGCTTGCCGTGCCATTCGTATTTGTCAATCATGAACGAGACTCCCATGCCCGGAACTGTTTTGGCTATAATCATCAGGGGTTTTTGGGCAGAACCGGAAGCTGCGCGAGCCCGCGCGCCGTCAAGAGCCTTCACAACTTTCCCCATGTCATTGCCGTCTATCTCAACCACTTCCCAGTTGAACGCCCTGTATTTGGCGCTCATGGAGTCAAGAGGCATGATGGTCTCGGTCGGCCCGTCAATCTGGATGTAATTGCGGTCCATGACGGCCACGATGTTTCCCAGCTTGTATTTGGCTGCAAGCAAAACAGCCTCCCAAGTCTGCCCCTCCTCATGCTCGCCATCCGACATGAGGCACCATATCACATGCTTTTTCCCGTCCATTCTGGCCGCCAGCGCCATGCCGCAGGCCTGCGAAAGCCCCTGCCCAAGCGGGCCCGAGGAAGTCTCCACTCCGGCCAGCGAGCCGCGGTGCGGATGGCCCTGCAAGGGGGAGCCGAATTTGCGCAATGTGGAAAACAATTTCTTGTCAAAATAGCCGGCTTCTCCAAGAGTTGAATACAGCACGGGGGCAATATGCCCGTTTGAAAGCACTATGCGGTCCCGGCCGTCCCATTGCGGCTTTTTGGGGTCATGCACTGCAGCATGGAAATAGAGGGCGGCGAATATGTCGGCCATGCCAAGCGGGCCTGCGGAATGGCCTGATTTGGCGGGCAGCAGCATGCGTATGACGTCCTGGCGGATGTCGTTTGCCTTGAGTTCAAGCTCCGGGATGGAATTCAGGCGGATGGCGCTCATGTTAAGCCCTCACACTCATTCTCCCCGTTTGTTTGCAAGACTTAAAAGATTGCGGTATGCGGTGTCAGGCTCCTTGTGTCCGAACACGGACGAGGCTGCCGCAAACCTGTCCGCGCCGGCCGCGCGCGCGCGCGGAATCGTCTTCGCGCCAACGCCGCCGTCAATTTCGATGGAGAGGCCGGGGCGCAGTTTTCGCAGCTCGCGCATCTTTTCCTCGACCTCCTCGATATAGCTCTGTCCAGCCCAGCCGGGATTGACGGTCATCAGCAGGATTTGCGAAACGCTTCCCAGGCAGCTCTCAAGGCGGGCGAGCGGCGTCGGGGGGTTGAGCACCCACGCGAGGCGGCTTTTCTTCTTTTTCACGGCCTCGGCGATTTCCTTTTCCTGCCCAGCCTTAACGCTCTCAAGATGGACCTCGAAAATGGAGTTTTTCCCGCCCGGCAGCTTCTCGATAAATGCGAGCGGGTCCGCCACCATGAGGTGGTATTCGATTTCCCTGTCTTTTGGCAAATCCTGCAATTCTGCCGGACCAATGGTTGTGTTGTTCACGAATTTGCCGTCCATGATGTCGATGTGTATCGTCTTGGCAGAAGGCACTGACGCTAGCCGCTGCTTCAACTCTTCCTTTGAATAGACGAGGATGGCGGGGGCAATGACGGTCATATCAGCGCCTGCGCCTATCACGCGCCAGCATATTATAAAACCGACGAGGCGGGAGGCGGAGCCTTGGATGACCTGCATTTCATCTTTTAAAGTTTTGGAGCGCCTATCAGCTGGTTGGGCGCAAGCCCGGTTGGGAGGTGAAAGTCATGGGTCCTGGAAAGAAGCCTTGCTGCGGCTGTTAAACTCGAAAACTCCGTTCATCCCTTTTATTTTCTTCCATCCTTTTTCATCCCATGCCAATGGGCTCCAAAGTCCGCCTCGCGCTGGTGCAGTTTTCCCCCCAGCCACTGCAGCGCAAGGACAACCTGCGCCTTGCCTCGGCCCTTGTTGGCGGCAAAAAGGCCGACATCTTCGTCTTCCCCCGCCTCTTCAGCACCGCTTCAGGCGCGGAGGAAGCGGCCCGCATGGCCGAAGGGGAAGAAGGCCCAACTCCGTCGTTTTTGAGGGAATTGGCCAAAAAGAAGAAGGCTTACGTGGTTGGCTCCTATCTTGCGCGCCGCTCCTCCAGTCAAAAAAAACCCTACGTGCGCTCTTTGGCCATCGACCCGGAAGGCAGCACCATCGGCGCATATGACGCCATCCACCTCTGCTCAATCAAGGGCGAGCCTGCGCATCTCTCGGCAGGCAAAAAGCTGCCCTTCTTCGATTTGCTCACCTTCCGCTCCGGCGTAATTGATTCCTATGATTTGCGCTTTCCCGAGCTGGCGCGCGAATTCGCCCTCTCAAACGGCTTCATCCTCATCGTTCTGGGAGCTTTCCGCCGCTCCGAGCGCCCAGCGTGGGATTCGCTGCTTGCCGCGCGCGCGGCAGAAAACCAGATGTTTGCAATAGGCTGCAATTTCGGGGCGGAAGAAAAAGACTCTTCAAAAAATCCCTATGGCGGCGGTTCTGCCGTTTTTGCCCCCGACGGGCGCAAGCTTCACCAGGCCGGCTCCGGCGAGCAGGTGCTGATTCTCGACATAGACCCCTTCGAGGTGGAATGGAACCGCATGTCGCTCCAGTACATCACCGACGCAAAAGCAGCCCCCTCGCGCGCCCGCAAGCGTGTGCACGAAAGCCCGCTTGACAAGGGGTGAAAAGATGGAAGAGAACGAAAAATCAAAGCCCGCCCATCCGGAAGAGAACAAAAAATCAAATCCTGTGAATCTAACCGTCCATCTTTCGCCCGTCGCGCGGAAAATCGTCTCGCCAGAGGAGGCGCAGATGCTGATAAAGTGGGCATGGGAGGAGATGGAGAAGAAGAA
>JAKAME010000035.1 GCA_021813025.1 Microcaldota archaeon | reverse complement strand
CCGATCTGCCGCGAATACCGCAAAGCACTGCATTCGGCTCTGGCGGCCACCATGTCGTCACCTGTTGTTTCAAAGCGCGGGCACATCGTTCCGCAAAAGCTTCTTCTCCCAATCGTTTTCGACTCCTCTGTTGAGGAAAAAGTCTCCAAAACGGCTATTATGAGCGAGCTTCTGCTCAAGCTTGGGCTTGAGGCAGAGCTTGGCCGCGGCAGGATAGCGAGGCAGCGCTCTGGCGTTGGCTCGCGCAAGGGAGGCGCCAAGCGCGCCCGCACGCTTCTGCTCGTGGTCGGCAAGTCTGATGCTCCGCTTGCGCGCGCCGCGCGAAACATCGCCGGCGTTGACGTGGTGAGCGCGAATGAGCTCAGAGTGATTGATTTGGCTCCGGGCGCCAAGCCGGGACGCTTGAGCGCCTTCACAAAATCTGCACTAGTCGCGCTGGCGGCAGAGGCAAAGAATTAGAGTGATGACAATGGCTGACACCAAGACTTCATCCAGAATGGCGAATGCTGCCAATGCCAGCCCGGCCAAGAAGAATTCGCATGCCAAAAAGAATGCGCCGGCTTCGGCCAAAAAGAAGGTGAATACATCCACTCTGGCTTCGACAAGAATGACTACTGCGAACGCTGCCGCCCGAAGGGCAGCGAACGTGTCTGCGCTTTCTTCCTCTTTCGCCTCGCTCCCTGACAACGTCCTGCTCTACCCCATCACGACCGAAAAAGCAATCGGCATGATTGAATTGGAGAACAAGCTTCTGTTCGTGGTCGAGATGCGCGCGACAAAGCCGCAAATCAAGCAGGAGGTCGAGCGCCTCTTCAAGGTGAAGGTGGGCTCGGTCAACACAAAAATCACCCCAAAGGGAGTGAAGCACGCCTACATACGCCTCAAAGAGGGCAAGGCAGACGACATCGCAACCCAGCTCAAGATAGTCTGAGGGATTGTAATGGGCAAATTACTCAAGCAGCAAAGGCGGGGCAAGGGCTCCGGCGCATACCGCGCGCCCAGCCACCGCTACAAGACGAAAGTCGCCTACCGCCCGCTGGACGACATCGAGAAAACAAGCTGCCTGCGCGGCGCGGTGATGGAATTCATCGACGACCCGGCGCACCAGACTCCGGTCATGCGCGTGCGCTTCACCAATGCCGACGAGATTTACCTGCCTGCCGCGGAAGGGATTGCGGTGGGGGACGAGATTTTCAGCGGAGCGACGGCCCCCATGGGCCGCGGCTCCATCATGCCGCTCTCCCGCGTTCCGGAAGGCGGCTATGTTTACAATGTCGAGCGCTCCCCCGGCGACGGCGGGAAGCTCGTTCACGCGCCGGGCGGATACGCGGTGGTGTCGGCCCGCGAGCGCGACATAGTATATGTCAAGATGCCCTCCAAGCAGGTGCTTGAGCTGCAGTCCGCCTGCCGCGCGCAGGTCGGAATCGCCTGCGGGGGCGGCCGTCTCGAGCGCCCGCTGCTCAAGGCAGGCCTCAACCACTACAAGAAGCACGCGCAGAACCGCAAGTGGCCTGTCAACCGCGGTGTTCACATGTCAGCCTACACCCATCCGTTCGGCGGCAAGCAGCACCACAAGGGACGCGGCTCGGCAACGAGCAGGGGCGCGCCGCCCGGAAGAAAGGTCGGCCACATTGCAGCCCGCTCCACAGGCAGGCGCAAGGTCAAGCGCGAGGAAAACTAAGGTGAAATGCTTATGGTACGAATAGAAAAATACCGCGGCTCCGCACGCAAGGAGCTGGAGACCACCACCATCGAGCAGGCCCTCCCCATGCTTACCAGCCGGGCTCGCCGGGCGCTGAAGCGCGCGATGGACGGCCGCAACCTCGACTACCGCAAACTGATGCGCAAAGTCACCGCCATTCAGGCCAAGCCGGCCATCGTCAAGCCCGGCGCACAGCCGAAAGCAATCCGCACCCAGGTGCGCGCGGCCGTCATCCTGCCCTCATGGGTGGGCCTGACGTTCGGCGTGCACAACGGCAAGGAGTTCAAGCCGGTGCTCATCACGCCCGACAAAATCGGCGCGCGTCTGGGCGATTTCGCCCACTCGACAGGGCGCGTGCTGCACTCCGGCCCAGGCATCGGCGCCACCCGCGGCTCCAAGTTCATCCCGCTGAAGTGAGAACATGACCTACGCCTACCAAACCTTGCCGAACGAGCGCGTCGCTCTCGCCCGAGTGGAGGGAGTGAACGCGTCCTACAAGGATTTGGCCAACGTCTGCTCCAACGTGCGCGGGCGCAACGCCGACAAGGCGCTTGCGTTCCTCAAGGAGGCCGCGGACGGCGAGAGGCCCATCCGCCTCTACAAGTTCCACAAGCACCGCGGCCATGTCGGGCGCTTGGGCGGAATCAAGGGAGGCTGGCCCGTCAAGTCCTGCAAAATCGTGCGGGATTTGCTTGAGAACGCGCTCGCGAACGCCCAAGTGCAGGGGATGGGCGCGTGCAAAATCGCGCACATCATGGCCAACAAGCAGCTGGTCTACGGGCGCATGTCGGCGAAGGGCAGACGCACGCGGCAGGACTTGGAAACTGCGTTCGTTGAAATCGTGCTCAAGGAGATACAAGTGCCGGGAGAAAAGAAGGAAATGAAGAAAGAGGAAAAGAAGACGGAAGTGAAGAAGGCCGAGGAAAAGAAAATTGAGGCAAAAAAGGCTGAAATCAAGACCTCGGCCCCGGCCGCAGTTCCGGCTCCTGCAAAAATTGAAGTTGCAAAAGAAACCGCGAAGGTTCCGCAGAAGATAACAGTTTGATGATAATTTAGGTGATGCTTTGGGAATTGAGCGCAAGTTCGTCGAAGAATCCATAGTCAGGTACCAGGTCTCCAACTTCCTGGAGAAGGAGCTTGACCGCGCGGGATTCACCCACGTGGACATCCAGCGCACGCCCATGGTCACGCGCATCGCGGTCGAAGTGACCACTCCGGGGCGCGTGATTGGAAAGAAGGGGCGCACCATCCGCGACCTCACAGATGCCATTTCAAACGAGTTCCACATGGACAACCCCCAGATTTCGGTTGTCGAGACGCAGAGGCCTGAGCTTGAACCAAGGCTTGTGGCCAAGAAAATCTGCAGATTCATCGAGATGGGCAAGAAGCCCCGCGCGATTCTGCACTCCGCCCTGCGCGACATCATGTCCAACGGGGCGCTGGGCGCCGAAATCCTCGCGGCCGGCAAGCTGGCCGCGAAGGGCGGCCGCTCCAAGGCGCTGAGAGTGATGGCAGGATACGTGCCAAAGGCGGGAGAGCCTGCACGCCTGGTGAAGGAGGGCCATGTCACCGCCTATCCGAAATCCGGTGCAATCGGAATTTTGGTGAGGCTCGTGCTGCCCGGAACCATCTTCCCCGACAAGGGAGTGGTGACCAAGGTCGAGATTCCCAACGTGATTGCGCACGCCGAGGACGTGGAGAACACGGCCCGCGCGCGCGACGAGACGGTGGACCCGCTCAAAGGGATGACCGCCCCGCCCAAGCGCCGCGCGCCGCCGCGCAGGCCGATGCGCAGGCGCTAGACAGGTGGATGCTCATGGCAATCATACGCAAGAAAGAAATGGCCGGACTCACCATGGCCTCGCTTGGCTCCAAGCTTGGCGAGGTGCGCCGCGAGCTGAACACCGAGAGGGGCCTCATCAAGTCTGGAGGCCGCTCGTCCAACCCCGGCAAGATAAAGGAGCTGCGCCGCACCATCGCGCGCATACTCACCAAGGCAAGCCAGAAGGAAAACATGATGCTGAATGCCAAGGCGCCGCAAAGGACGGCTCCGGCAAAAAAGAATGAGGTGAAAATTAGTGCCTGAAATCTGCCCCAAGTGCGGGCTGCCCAAGGAAATCTGCGCCTGCGACATCCTCGACAAGGAGGAGGTCCGCAAAATCAAGGTGTATGCGACCAAGAAGAGGTTCAAGAAACTGGTCACAATCATCGAGGGCTTGGAGGGAGAGCGCCTGGACGAATGCGCCCATGAGCTCAAGACCAAGCTGGCGTGCGGCGGGACAGTGAAGGACGGCGTCATCATACTGCAGGGCAATCACACCGCAAAAATGAAGGCGATGCTGAAAGCCCAGAACTACCCGGAAGAGAGCATCACGGTGTATCCGGGAATAAGTTGAGAGGAATAGACATACGAGAGGTGGATGAAAAGAATGGCTGCATTGGACCCCGTCATGGTTGAGGAGTGGATTGGCCGGCGCGTGCGCGTGCTGGACGCAGCCAACCCCTCGCAGGTCGGACTGGAGGGCGTGCTCGTGGACGAGGGCGCCCGGACCGTCCTGCTCCGCCGCGACGATGGCCGCGAGGCGCGCGTGCAGAAGAAGGGGGCGCGCCTGCAGACAACCGATGGGCGCGTTGCAATCATAGAGGCCGGCGAGGCCCTGATGCGGCCTGAAGACCGCACCAAGCGCCTCTATCGGCAAATCACGCAGAAATGAGATGGATGAAAAAGAAAATGTTGAGAGAAGATTCAGATGAACGAAATCAACGAGGAAAACCCGGTGAATGTGCTTATGGTCACACCCCAGGCCAACCAATTCATAGAATTACGTGGAAAACAATTATTGGAAAGAGATAACATCGTTATAGATAAGCCAGATTACCTGCGCGGTGCGATAGAAAAAATCGAGCAATCCGCTAAAAATGGAAAAGAATATGATATCGTTGTTGTGTTCGCGGGAAGGGATGATAACACCCGCGTATTACTCTACGATGACAAAGAAATCACAGAAATATTTGAGAAAACACCAAACGCGATGAAAGTTGTCGCATATCATTTAGATACCGATGGCATGATTACGAAAAAATACAAGGATGAAAAGCAGGTTCCCTTGGTAATGAACGAGTTGGCAATAGTCGGCACTCAAAGCGGCATGAGATTGATTCACTCATACTTCAATGACATTCACAAGAAACAGATTGATGAGAAGCTTTCAACATTCAACTCCAAGAGCAGGCAAGATTACCTGCTCGAACAAAACAAAGGCGAGAAACCCGTGATAACCAGACAAGACATGAGAATAACAGCAAAATTGATGTGAGCATTATGAGTTCCTCCGACAAACTCCGGCCCCTCGCGGCCCGCGGCCACATCGTCCGCGGCATCGTGGTCTCCGACCGCGCCAAGCGCACGGTCATCGTGCAGCGCGACGTGATAACATACATACCGCGCTACCGCCGCTATGCGCGCTCGATATCCAAGATTCCAGCCCACAACCCCGACGAGATGGGGGCGCGCGTGGGCGACATCGTGGAAATCGCGGAATGCCGCAAGATTTCCAAGACAAAGGCATGGGTGGTGACCAAAATCATCACCAAGGGCAAGGGCCGCATCGAGATGGGGACGGTCAAGCCCCATGACGAGAGGCAGTACGGCCATGACGAGAAGAGCGAGAAGAATTCCGGCAGGGATGAGAAGAGGGGCAAGGACGAGAAAAAAGCGTCCTCGCCCGCCTCGTCAGTCTAGGTGAAATTCATGAAAGGATTGGGTTCATCGGTCAGCAAAGGTCTGCAGGTAGGCTCCAAAATCGTCTGCAACGACAATTCCGGGGCCAAGATAGTGCAAATCATCGGCGTCAAGGGCACCAAGGCCAAGAAGGCCATGTACCCCAAAGTCGGCGTCGGCGACGTGGTCATAGTGGCAGTGAAGAAGGGCGCGCAGGGCATGCGCAAGAAGGTGCTCAAAGCGCTCGTGGTGCGCCAGAAGATGCCCTTCCGCCGCCCCAACGGCATGCGCCTGCAGTTCGAGGACAACGCCGTGGTCATCATAGACGACCAGGGCCTGCCCACCGGAACGGAAATCAAGGGCGCAGTGGCCCGCGAGGTCGCGGACCGATACCCCAAGGTGGCGGCAATCGCGCCGGCAGTAGTGTAGAGTGATACTCATGACATCGTCCATCCAGCCAAGAAAGCAGCGCAAAGCGCGCTATGATGCTCCAATGCACGTGCGCGCGCGCCAGATGCACGTGCACATCTCAAAGGAGCTGCGCGCGAAACTGGGAGTGAGCAGGCGCGCCATACAGGTCCACAAGGGGGACAAGGTCCGCCTGCGCCGCGGCGATGACGCCGGCAAGATGGGCGCCGTAATCGAAGTGGACTGCCGCAACCGCGTGGTCTACATCGAGGGGTTCGCCAACAAGAACTCGCGCGGAGTGGAGAAGCTGAAACCCATCCAGCCGGCCAACCTTGAAATAATGGACGGGGATTTCGCCAAAAAGGACCGCGCGGCAATCTTGGCAAGAGGAAAAAAGAAAGTTTATGCGGCCGGCGCAGGCACAAAGACGGCAAGCCCCATGGCAGGCAAAACAAGCCCGGCAAGCCAGACCGCATCTGCCCCTGCAGCGAATACAGCCGCGGCTGCCCAGAATATTCCAGCCAAACCCCAGTAAATTCATGATTGTTCGATGATGTGATTATTATGGCCAAACGAGGAGGGACTCACCATTCCAAGCGGCTCACCACGCCGATGAGCGTGCCGGTCATAGGTCGCAAGCACATTCAGTGGATGCTGACCGTGCGCCCCGGCCCACACCCAAAGAGCATGGGCATAGCTCTCGGCTCCCTGCTGCGCGACGTGCTCGACATGGGCGAGGATTTGCGCGAGATAAAGCGCGCCCTCAACGCCGGCTCGGTCAAAATCGACGGGCATGTGGTGCGCGACGCGCGCAGGCCTGTCGGCCTTATGGACGTCATCGAGCTGCCCAAAGCAGGCAAGGCGTGGCGCATACAGATTGATTCCGCCGGAAGGCTGGCGCCGAAGGAGATTGACTCCAAGATGGCTGCCCACAAGCTGGCCAAAGTGGTGGGCAAGAGCACCATCCGCGGCAACAAGGTTCAGGTTGCGCTGCATGACGGGCGCACCCTGCTGGCCGACAATGCAGTGAAGGTGGGCGCGACTCTGAGGATGAGCGTGCCTGCATTCAAGATAGAGGGACAGCTGCCACTGCAGCCGGGCGTGCGCTGCCTGATAACTTCGGGCAAGCACGCGGGCGAGGTCGCGTCGCTTGAGAAAATCGTGGAGCGCATCGGCTCCATGGGCTCCGAGGCCAGCCTCAAGGCAGGCGGCGAGAGTTTCATCACGGTGACAAAATACCTCTTCGTTGTGGATGACGAGTTCGCGGCATGATTGGAGTGCGATGAAAATGGAAAACCAACCCAACCCCATGCGCCAGGTAGTCATCGACAAGGTAACCCTTAACATCGGCGTTGGCCATGCCGGCGCCGACTTGGAGAATGCCAAGACGCTTCTGGAGCGCCTCTCGGGCCACAAGGCTGTGGAGACGCTCGCCAAGGTGCGCAACCCGGTCTTCAAGATAAAGAAGGGAGACCCCATCGGGGCCAAGACCACGCTGCGCGGGGCCGAGGCGGTGGAGTTCGTCAAGAAGGCGCTGCACACCCGCGCCTACAAGCTGCCCAAACGATGCATAGACAAGGAGGGGCATTTCTCGTTCGGAGTTCCCGAATACATCGAATTCCCGGGGGCGAAATACGACCCCAAAATCGGCATCATCGGCTTTGACGTGTGCGTCACACTGCGCCGCAAGGGCGGAGCGAGGGTGTCGCGCCGCCGCGTGGCGCGCGCCTGCATCGGCAGTGCGCACCGCATCAGCCGCGAGGATGCGCAGGGCTTTGCCCAAGAAGCCTTGGGCGTGGAGCTTGTCTGAGGCAATTGGTGATTATGATGAGCAAAAAAGACGTCAAACCCCTGCCGGCTGATTACCGCCTCAAGGGCAAGAGCATGCGCAAGTGCCGCTTCTGCGGCAACTCGCGCGGCATGATTCGCTCGTATGGCCTGCGCATCTGCCGCCGCTGCTTCCGCGAGGTAGGGGAGCGCATCGGTTTCCGAAAGTTCTAGAGGATTGATGATATGGTCTCCAAAGATTTACTGGCCGATGCCCTCAACACCCTCAAGACGCACGAGATGGCCGGAAAGCCGGACTGCGACGTGCGCCCATCGAAGATGGTGCGCGAGACTCTGCGCATACTGCAGACCAAGGGCTACATCGGCGATTTCGAATACATAGACGAGGGCTCGAACGGCCACTTCCGCGTGAAGCTCGTGGGGCGCATCAACCAGTGCGGCGCCATAAAGCCCCGCTACCCGGTGAAGAAGGCCGAGTGGGCTGACTGGGAGCAGAAATACATCCCAGGCGTGGGATTCGGCATGCTGATAGTGAGCACCCCGCAGGGGCTCATGACAAACGAGGAGGCGAAAACGGCCGCATCCGGCGGGCGCCTCATCGCATTCGTGTATTGAGTGATGGACATGGCCAAGATTCCGAACGTCACGAACCAGATACCCGTTCCGGCAGGCGTCAGCGTCAAGCTGGAGGGGCTGCACCTCACAGCCAAGGGCAAGGCCGGCTCGATTGACCGCACCTACAAGATGAACGACGTGAGCGCGAAAGTCAGCGGCTCGAACATTGACGTTACCGGCCAGTTGTGTGAGGCCAACACGCTCAGCGCGCACATCCGCAATGCCCTCAATGGCGCGGAGAAAGGATACTCGCAAAAACTGAAAGTCGTGTATGCACACTTCCCCATCGCGCTCGAAGTGAAGGGCGGACAAGTGGTCATCAAGAACTTCCTTGGCGAAAAACAGCCGCGCCACGCAAACGTGATTGGCGCCACCAAGGTGGAGATAAAGGGGCAGGACGTGTTCGTCACCGGCCCCGACCGCGACGACGTCGGCCAGACAATTGCAAACATGCGCATTGGCACAAAAATCCGCAACCGCGACTCGCGCGTGTTTCAGGACGGAATATACCCGGTGGAGAGCTAGAGATGATTCTCATGGTGCAGAAAAAGAAAATCCCGCAATTCAAGAGGCCCAACTACGGGCGCTCCAGCTGCTCCAGCATCAAGGGCAACTGGCGCAAGCCCCGCGGCATTGACAACAAGAAGCGCATTCACAAGAAATTCATGGGCTGCTCGCCAGCCGTTGGATACAGGCAGGACAATCGCATCCGCTACATGCACCCCTCCGGCATGCACGAGCTGCTGGTGGAGAACATGGCAGAGCTGGCCAATGCAAAGAACGTGCTCATCCGCATATCCGGCCGTGTGGGCGGCAAGCTCAAGGCAAAGCTGCTGGCCAAGGCCGGCGCAATGAACCTGCGCGTGCTCAATCCGGACTCCTGATGTGATATTCATGGGACAAAACACCATCCGAAGGCTTTCGGCCGACATTCTCGGCATAGGCGAGAGCCGCGTCCGCTTCAAGCCTGAGCAGATGAGCCGCATCAACGAGGCGCTCACCCGCGACGACATCCGAGGCCTCATCTCCGAGGGGATAATTTACGCTCTTCCCAAGCGCGGAGTGAGCCGCGGCGGCGCGCGCGAGCGCGACGATGCCCGCCGCTCAGGGCGGCGCTCTGGGCACGGCAGGCGCAAGGGCACGCAGAAGGCCCGCGTGGATTACAAGCACGCTTGGATGGCCAAGGTGCGCAGCCAGCGCAAGCTGCTGCGCTCGCTCCGCGACGCTGGGGCGGTCGCCCCGCAGGCCGCGCGCAAAATATACACCATGATAAAGGGCAACGCGTTCCGCGGCAAGGCCGTGATGCGCATCTACCTCAAGGAGAACGGCATGCTCAATGAGTCAGCGCTCGCGGCCATGGACGCCAAGAGACAGAAATTCGAGAAAAAGGAAAACACACCGGTCTCAAAGAAATCCAATTCGGCGCCGGCCCCCGCATCCAAACCCGGCCAGAAATGAATGTGAGTGTGAAGGTTTATGCCAACTGCCAAAGGTCCTCTGTACAAGGTGGCGTTCCGCCGCCGGCGCGAGAACCGCACCGACTACCGCAAGCGCTTTGGCCAAATCAAGGCCGAGGCCCCGCGGCTGGTGGTGCGCGCCTCCAACAAGGGCGTGCTTGCCCAGTTCGTCAGCTTCGCCCAGGAGGGCGACAAGACGCTGGCGCAGGCCCGCGGCCCGGAGCTTGACGCCATGGGCTGGCTTGCGCAGGCAAACGCGCCGACAGCATACTTGGTGGGCTTTTTGGCCGGCTCGCGCGCCAAGAAGGGCGGGATAAAGGCATTCCACACAGACATCGGCCTCTCCACGCCCTCAAAGGGGCGCATACTCTTCGCAGCAGCCTACGGCGCACGCGACGCGGGCCTGGCGGCGGAGCTGGGCGAGGGGCTTATCGACGCCAAGCGCATGAGCGGCGAGCACATTGCCGCCTACGCAAAAGAGCTCAAGGCTTCCAATCCTGCCAAATTCGGCAAGCTGTTCTCCCGCTACGCGGCCAAGAACATCGACGTGACGGCGCTGCCGGCCCTGTTCGAGAAGACCAAGGCCCGCATCGCCAGTGGGTGATATTCATGATGAGAAAGGAACGCAGCCGCGGACGCCGCCCCCGCATGGAGGAGCCGAAAGCCGAATGGATTCCCAAGACATCGATTGGCAGGCGCGTGAAAGCCGGCGAGATTCTCTCGATTGAGGAAATCTACGCCCTTGGCAAGCCATTGCTTGAGGAAGGCATCGCCGACCACCTGCTGCCCGGCCTGACTGACGAGACTCTTGACATCATGAACACCCAGCGCATGACCGACTGCGGCCGCAAGGCCCAGTTCCGCGCGATTGTGCTTGTGGGAGACCACAACGGCCATGTCGGCATCGGAGCCGGCAAGTCGGAAGAGGTGCGCCCTGCAATCGAGACTGCGGCGCGCAACGCGCGGCGCAACATAGTCTGCGTGCCCATCGGCTGCGGCAGTTGGGAATGCGGATGCAAGACAAGGCACTCGCTCCCGATTCAGGCAATAGGAAAGAACGGCTCGGTGGAAGTCACGCTCAAGCCCGCCCCGCGCGGACTTGGCGTTGCAGCCAACCCAGTCGTGCGCAAAGTGCTCATGGCGGCCGGAATCAAGGACGCATGGTCCTTCTCGCGCGGGCACACGGAGAATGTTTACAACATGGCAATGGCCACCACCGACGCGCTGGACTCGCTCAACCGCATGCGCTACCGCGGCGACTGGAAGGAGATGGCTTCGGCTGAAGTGGAAAAGAAGGCCGTTGCAGAGGAGCCGGCTCCAGTAGCATAATAGGTGAACACTCATGGCAAACGGAGATAAAACAAAACAAAAAGCTGACGCGCCCCCATGGGCCAGCACCGCGCCAAGAACGGCTACGGTAACGGAGGCAAAAAAGACAAATGCCGCCCCGGCTTTGGCCAAGGCCGCAAACACGGCTTCGAAAAATGCCGGCGCGGCTGTCTCCAAATCCGCTTCTGTTTCCAAACCCTCTGCTCCAAAAGTTAATCCTGTCTCGACCGCAATGGGCAAGATGAAATTCGCGCCCGGCTCCACAATAGCGGTTGTCCGCATCCGCGGGGTAACCGGCATGAACCCCGACCGCAAGTTCACGCTCGACCTTTTGGGCATAGGCCAGTCGCACAATGCAACGCTGGTGACAGCCACGCCCGCCTACATGGGCATGCTGAGGCAGGGCAAGGACTACATCTCCTGGGGCCCGGTGTCGGAAGCAATAGTGATTCGCATGCTCGCCAAGCGCGGCCGCATGGAGGGCAGGAAGATTTCCGAAATAAAAAAGCCGGAAGAGATTGCCGCCATTGCAAAAGCGCTCCTGTCCGGAAAATCCTTCAAAGAGCTTGGTGTGGAGCGCACCTTCCGCCTCACCCCGCCCTCCGGCGGATTCAAGAACAGGAAGAAGAACTACCCCTATGGGGACTTGGGCGTGCGCCCTTCAATGGACGACGTGCTCAAATGCATGATTTAGGCATCCAGACGTGATTATCATGACCACACGACCCGGCAAACGCAACCGCAAATTCCTCGGCTCCCGCAGCCACGGCAAGGGCAATGCCAAAAACAAGAGAGGAAAGGGCGGCAAGGGAGGCTGGGGACGCGCAGGCATGCACAAGCACCGCTTCTCCTATGTCACCACGCACGAGCGCGAATGGATGCGCAAGGGAGGGCACTACGGCTTCACCAACCCCAACCGTGTTGAGCCGGCCACCCTGAACTTGTGGAACATAGAGCAGATGGCGCAGGCGGGCAAGCTCAAGAAAGAGGGCAGCGGATATGCCTTTGACTTCGAGGGCAAAATTCTGGGCACAGGGCCTCTGAACACGCCTGTTCTGGTGCGCGCGTGGGCTGCTTCAAAGAGCGCGATTGAACGCATCGCTGCAGCTGGCGGCAAGTTCGAGCTGGTTGCGCCCAAAGAGATGAAAGAGACGGGCGGAATCAAGAAAGACAACCGCGGAAGGAGCATGGGCGAGGGCGGAAAGGCGGCGGCTGAAGGCACTAGGCCGGCCGGCGGCGCAAAGCCGGCTGAGGCAAAGGCCGAGCCGACTGCGAAGAAGCAGTAAGATTTTCTTCTTATTTTCCAAAACTCCGAGCGGACGCCCTGCGCCCAAGTATTTTATTCTTTGAGATTTAGAGCATCTCGTGCTTTTCCTGCTCAAAAGCCCGGCCCCCCAAACGCGGACTCCGGCCAGCTTGTTCGATTCGCTTCCAGCGGTGAATTTCCAGCCAATCGACGGCAGCGGCGGACAAAAAAGGCAGAACGCGATTTTTTTGCGCGAGATTCAGGAGAGGGGCTTCAATCTCATGCTGACCATGGGCTTCAGCCAGGATGATGCCCTTAAAGCCGGCCGCTATGCCGGCGAGCATTACCCGCGCTCGTGGTATCCGCCAAACACCGTCAATGCCAGCACGGATTCGGCCTATCGCTCAGAAGTGTGGGAACGCTATCTCTCCGTGCTTTTCAAGGCGCCGGCAAGAAAAATCCCTCCGCACGCGCGAGCGGAAGGCGTGGAGGGCGGATTTTACGAAATGCCAGAAGTTGCGCCGGCCCAAGGGCGGCCGGCCGGCACCTTGCTCGGGCAGCTGGTGCCTGAGAAAGCGGCAATCAAAGGCTTGCCTCCGAAAGAAACCGGGGTTCCGGCCCAGCCGGCTGCAGAAGCAAAGCCCGCCACCAGGCAAAAAGAGGAAAAACCGCCCGCTCAAAAGACAAAAATGGCTGGCCCGAAGAAATCTCCCCGGACAAAAGACATGGCAGGCAAGGAGCTTGTCAGCCTGGTGGAAAACCTCATGAAAGAGCGAGTATCCATCTCGGCAGCCCTTTATCTTGACAATTCCGAATCTGTTGTAGACTATTGCGGCAAAATCAAGAAAACCGGGGACAGCATCCAGAAAGTGTCGAAAAAATACGAAAACCAGAGCTTCCGGTGCGCCTATCTTCCGCAAGACGCAGTGAAAGGCGATTTGGACAACTGCGTCAGGCAGCTGGAGCTGATATTAAACAGGCAAAGCAATTACAACAACCAAGTGTTCATCTCGGACGGCGGCAATCTGCCCATAAGCCCGGACATGGTTTCAAAGACAATCCGCCATTGCGCCGGCACCGGACAGAGGATACACGTGGTCTATCCTTCATACACCTCCTATGACGGCCCAATCCCGTTCATTTCTTCCAAAGACAGCAGCCTTCTTGGCGCTTTAATCTACCTAGCATACAAAACAGGCGGCTTCGCTTTCTCCATTGACAAGATAAGGAACTCGGATTATGCCGGCATCCTGACCGCAGACTCGAAAAAGAACGCGTATTCGGACGTTTTTGACTTCATGCAAAAAAACAGCATTTCCCCGTTTCTCATGAGCCTGGTGGCCATCTCCCAAAACGACATCGGGCTTCTGCGGCAGATAGTCTCGAAAGACCCGAAAACGCTCTCAGAGCAATACAACGGCGGCGGGACAGTGCTGCATTACGCCGCGTATTATGGCAAGCTTGACGCGGTCAAATTCATCTGCTCCAAGGACCCGAACGCCATTCGTGCGAAAAACAAGGTGAATCAGACTCCGATGCATGAGGCCGTGCTGGCCCACAGCAATGGCAGCAGCCTTGACATCGTCAAATTCCTCCACTCGAAAGACCCCAATCTTATATACGAAAAAGACCTCCAGGGGCTGACTCCTGCGCACTATGCGGCAGGGCGCGGCGCTCCCAACATGTTCAAATTCTTCTGCTCCAAATCCCCCGGCATCATCCATGCAAAAGACAACGATGGCAAGACTCCGATATTTTTCGCAACCGGCGCCAGCATGGACTATTATCTCGAGGGGGGAGAGGGGGGCGCCGGTTATTTCTCCAGCGACCAGAAGAACCCGGCAAACATCCGTCTCTGGGCCGCCCGGCTCGAGGTGGTCAAATTCATCCACTCCAAAGACCCGAACGCCATTAACGCGAAAAACAGATTTGGCCTGACCCCGTTGCGTTACGTGCGAGAGGGCATTGAGGTTGCCAAGTTCCTTATCTGGATGGGGGCAGACCCGGGCTCGGACCCTGAATTTAGAAAATACAGGAAAAACCCGGCCCTTAAATAGTCCATAAAGCGCGGCATCTTCTTGCGGTTTTTTCTCCCGTGCAAACCTGCTTTGATTTATAAGCCTTCTTTGTCCCACCTATTATCGGGTGAGCCTATGCCGGGTGGTTCGATTTTGATTGGACGGCGCCAAGCCGAAACAGAGAGGCCCATGGGATGGGACCAGCCAATCCAGCTGGCCAAGAAAGGCAGGGACGAGCTGCTGACCACCCTGGTAGGCTACAAGGTCACCTATGCCGGCCCGGTGACGCCGGCCGCCTACAAGGACGGCATCACCTCGCCGATGCAGTTTGATTACGAGGGAACCGCTTACACAGGCAACATGACCGTCCACCTCGCCAAGGTAGCGGGGACACCTGACCCAGAGAAATTAGGAATCGGCCAGAGCACCCAAGTTGAATTCCGGCTCACCATTTACATGCCTGATTTGGATTCAAAAACCAT
>JAKAME010000095.1 GCA_021813025.1 Microcaldota archaeon | reverse complement strand
GCCTTGCCCAGCCATTCCTTCATTTTCAATTCCACCACAGTGCGGGCTTCGATGCCTTCAGGCACAGGGCCTGCGCCAAGGCGCAGGGCGGCCTCTTCAAGGGAGGGGAAAACAAAAGAGCGGGAATCCGAGGAGAAAACAGCAAGATTGGCATTTGAATCAAGCTCTATTTTTTCTATCCTCGGCCTCTGCGCCTGCGTCTCTTCCCCCATCACCAGCCTGCCGCTTGAATTGACATGGATTTCCCCGCCCCTTCTCTGCCCATTCTCTATCTCGATGGGCGTGCCGATTTTCAGCCTGCCCGCAAGGCCGGGGCTGTCCCACACCACCACGCGCGCATGGCCTGAAGAATCGGAAAGCTCGAAGGCAGACATGAGGGCAGAGGAGGACTCGCCATTCAGTTTTGACTGGCCTTTCTTGTATGGAAAGTCGCCGAAAAATGCAGACACAGAGCCTTCGAAATGGCCTATTTGGGAGCCGGCGGATGGCGCGGCCCCGCCGGGCTTGGCCGGCGGCTCGTTGATTTTCATCCTTGGGCCTTTCTGCAGGCGTTTCATGCTCCCGCCAGGCAGCAGGTGCAGCTCCCCGCCGCGGAAGCGCGCCGGCCCCGCCTCTGCCAAGTCCCCGGCCAGCGCTTCTTGCTCGCATGCAGAGCAGGCCGAGTCGTAGAGAACCAAGGTGCCCGCTCCGCTGTGGTCCGAGACCGAGACGCGCTGGCTGCGCGAGGAGAAGCCGTTCTTGTCCGACACGCGGGGGGGAAAGACGCGCTCTATGCGCACCCTCACAAGCGAGGGGCGGGAGGCGCGCGAGGCCTGGTGCAGGGTTTCGGGGCGCGGGGGCGAGGAGGATGCGGCTTCCAGGCCAAGCAGCATGAGCGCGGACTCGCGCGGGATGAGGTGGTGGTATTCGCGCAGCTTGGATGAGAGGCGCTCCTCAAGCCCCTCCTTGCCCAATTGCGCGAGCAGCTCGTCTTCGATTTGCATGGGCTGGGTTGGGGCGCGAGGGCTAATTAAGATTGGGGCAGGGGCTTTCCGCTGGAAAAAATGGGGGAACAGAAAAAGAGAAAGGCTGGGGAAAATGAAAAAAGAAAGAAATGGAAAAGAAGAGGAAAAAGAAAAAAGAATTGGGCAGGCTCAGTAGCCCACAAGGCTCGGGGCGGCGGCCGAGGCAATCAGGCCGGCCGCCAGCACCATCGAGACCAGGAACACGACGCCGAGCAGCACTACCACGCTGATAATCACCGCGCCGGCCGAGCGCATCATGCTCATGCCGTAGAGCTTGGAGACCGCCACCACCCAGAGGTAGAGGCTGTAGAGGCCCACCACAAGGCTGATAATGGAGCCAAGGAGCGGGATTATGCTGACAACGTTGAGGACCGCGATTGGCACGGCGATGACGGAGAGCAGGTAGTAGAGCGAGGTGAACGCGCCCTTGCCGCCAAGCATCTTGGACACAAGGTGCACAAGGCCGGCCATGATGAACGAGCTGATGATGCCCATCACCAGCCCGAAGGCCAGCAGGAGCAGCGGGTTGGACATCGCGCCCAGCAGGGGCGATGACTTGAGGGCCGCGGATGAGAAGAGCGTCAGCGAGATGACGCTTATCAGGCCGCCGATGATGCCGGCGATGACATAGCCAATCAGGCCGTCCATCAGCGTGACCTTGGCCTTGGCCTCCTTGGCGAGCACGTCATTCGGCTTTAGCAGCACGGCCTGCCACAAGCCGGTCAGTTTCGAGAAATCCATTATCCACACACCTCCTGATTTGGGGGGAGAACGGACGGGAGGCAAATAAACCTATCGGCCCGGACGGGCGCAATTAACGGCGCGGGCCTGAATAATGGGGGTCGCCCCAAGGGCCCGCGCCTCCCGAAGGGCCGAATCCGCCCAACAGGCCCTCTTTGCCCGGATGCTCAGCGCCAGCCCAAGCGGGCGGATTGACCCGCGCCTCCCGGCAGACCGGGACTGCGCGCTTCAAGCCAGCCCCATGCGAATCCGAGGAAAAGCCCGCCCAGGTGCGCGGCAGAGGCAATGCCGGATGCGGGGTCGAACGTTCCCGCAAGCTCGAGCCCCACCCACAAAAGCGCAGCCTGGCGCATGGAGAGCGGGATTATGCCGAGCAGCAGCACGACGAGGCGGGGCATCAGCACCGCCATGGCGCCCAGCACGGCGTAGATTGCGCCCGAAGCCCCCAGCGCCGGCATGGCGGGGGCAATGCCTGAGAGTATGGTCAGCTCGTAGAGCGCCGAGCCTGCGATGCCGCCCAAAAAGAAGAGGGCCAGAAAGCGCATGCGGCCCATCCGCTGCTCAAGAAGGGGGCCGAACATCCACAGGGCATAGGCGTTGAGGGCTATGTGAAGCAGGCTGGCGTGCAGGAAGATGCTGCTGGCTGGCATCCACCACTGAAGATTGCCTGGGTCGAAATAGAAGGTTTCGGTGAAGCCCGGCAGTATTTGCTGGAGGACGAAGAAGGCTGCGATGGCTGCAAGCAGGGCATTCACGGCGCTGATGCCGGGCAGGAAAGAGAAAGGCGGTGGGCCGGATGGGCGGGGGCCGGGGCGCCAGGACGGCGGACGTGAGCCGGAACTCGCTGCGCGCGGTATGGCGCTTGGGTTGCGCAGCGCGGGGGCGCCGGGCCTGTAGTAGTAATCCACCATCCAATCAGAGCCTCGGCCTGCTTTTGACTAGGCTGCGCTTGTGTTGGTCCAGAGCATGAGGGTGAGCGTGCCGTAGTGGTAATAGGTCTGCGCCGCCCCGGTCTCTGGGATGACGATGCCTCGGCGCATGATGGCTATTTCCTTCGCATTGAGCGGCGAGCGGCCTATGGAAATGAGCGGCAGCTGCTCGTCAGGGTGCCCCATGGGGGTGGTGTTGATTATGATGTAGAACTCTGCGGGCGTGGCCATGAGCGCGCGGGCGGCGTTGTAGTTGGCCGGATTGACGCGCGGGTCGAGGGAGATGACGGCATTGTCGAAGCCGGTGAATGCGCTCAGGTTGAGCACGCCCAGGCGCGAGCCGTTGAGGGCAAAGCCGGCGGTGCGGGCCGATGACGGGTTCTTGTACCAGTCCGGCGGGTCGGGGGGCGAGATGAGGAGGGTGGAGAGCCGGTCTGCGTCATCCTGCAGCACTGAGGAGCGCGACTCGTTCTGGGCGCGCAGCGAGAACCAGTGGGACATCAGAAGCGAGAGGGCCAGCACGAAAATTACGGAGGCAATGATTGCGTCCATGGAGAAATACTGGCCTTTTTTGGAATGGGATGGAACCATGTCAGCTCACCTGCAGGATTGAGGCCCCGGATGCGGGGTCGGCTATGTTGGCTATGGACAGCGTCCCGTCGCTGACGTTCACCCGCCACTCGGTGCGCAAGA
>JAKAME010000034.1 GCA_021813025.1 Microcaldota archaeon | reverse complement strand
GTATTTCTTGCCCAGCTTGTAGGCACTCCAGCCCCAGTTCCTCCGGTGGATTATCTCCGTAATCTGCCAAGGTTCGAGCGTTTGCATGATTTTATTTACCGAGAGGACATTAATGCGGGATAAGACAGAATTGGGGAACATCATTTCTTCCCATTCAGGGCATAGCCGCACAGCTTGTAGGCCAGTTTGGCGCAGGCGAAATCGGATGCCGGCTGGCCCGGAATGGGCGCAAGCTCGACGATGTCTGCCCCCACTATGCGCTTCTTGGCCCCCACGCGGCGCAGCAGGGAGAGCACCTCGTACCAGTCCAGCCCGCCCGGCTCTGGCGTGCCAACTGCCGGCATGATGGACGGGTCGAAGGCGTCTATGTCTATGGAAACATAGACGTGAGCGCCTGAGAGGCGGTTGAGGATTTGCTCTATGCGCTTGGGGAGGAAGGGGGAGGCGTCGAAAATAAAGTCCTTGTATTTGCCCTCCACCACGTCGGCCTCTTCTTGTGAGTAGGAGCGCACGCCCACCGACACGACCGGCACGATTTCGCGGCAGCGCGCCATGGAGCAGGCGTGGTTGTATTCGGTTTCCTCATAAGAGTGGCGCATGTCGGCGTGCGCGTCTATGTGCAGCACGCACAAATCGCGGTAATGCGCGCGCGCCGCCCGCACGGCGCCGGGGGTGATGGAATGCTCGCCGCCTAAAGTGAGGGGGAATCTGCCTGCCTTGAGGATTTCGTCCACGCTCTCCTCCACGGCCTTCACCACGCGCGCAGGGTCTTTCTTGGAGCACATGAGCTCGGGGAAGGTGAAGAAGCCCAAAGTCTGCGAAAAGTCGGCTCTGCTCTCTATGTCGTAAAGCTCGAGCTGGCGGCTGGCCTGTATGATGGCGTTGGGCCCCCAGCGCTGGCCGGTGCCGTATGAGGAGGTGGAGTCGTAGGGAACCGGCAGCACGCCCACTTTGGCCTTGTCCCAGTCGTTCTCGACGCCCAAGAAAGTGTATGGGGTGTTGGAATGGAAGAGCTTCATACATGAAATTGGCGAGCTTGAGCGTTAAATACCTTGCGTGCGAAAGCCCGACGTGGAAAAAGGGGGGAAAAAGCCGTTTGCGCGGGCGGGCGCCCAATCGCCAAACCCTCTAAGGGCTTGGCTCAAGCTAGTGCGAATAGAGCACGCGCTCATGAGCGTGGCCGGCGTGGCGGTGGCGATGTTGTTGATTCTCTACCTGCCACATGTCATTCCCATCACAGGCGGCAGAGGTGGGGGCAGTTATTTGGGTTTCTGGCCTTGGCCGGCGCTCGAAGTGTGGTTCTTGGCGCTGGCCGTGCCCTTCTTCATCAACATCGCCTCGTTCGCGCTCAACGACTATTTCGACATCGAGACGGACAGGAAGAATGGGCGAAAAGAACGGCCGCTTGTGTCGGGCGCGCTCTCTCCCCATATTGCGGCTTGGACGGCCGCTGCCGGCTACCTCGCTGGCATCGCGGCGGGCTGGCTGCTCAGCCCAATATGCGGAGTTATTGCCACCCTTTTCGCGCTTCTCTCGGTTGCTTACAATTACAGACTCAAAGACTGGCCGCTCATCGGAAATGCCTACATTGCGCTGTCCATGGCGATTGCGTTTCCGTTCGGGGCCGGGGCTGTCATGTTCCAAGACGCGCCGGGCCTTGGAAATATGATGGGGGCTGGATGGCAGATGCTGCTGTTACTGGCAGCTTCGCCCCTGACTATTTTCCTCGCGTTGCCCGCTCCGATTCTCTGGCTCACAGCCGGCGCCTTTTTCGCCGGCCTCTCGCGCGAGCTCATCAAGAGCGTGCAGGACATGAAGGGCGACAGGGCGGCGCGCGGCTCGAAACATCTGCCAATACTCATAGGGGCGAGGGCTGCCCTCATTCTGGCCGGCCTGCTGGCTGCCGGTTTCTGCGCAAGCCTCTTGTGGCTGGTCACTGCGCCGGGGGGGCCGGCATGGAATATCCCGTCCTTGGGCCTGTTAGCCGTCTCCGGCCTTGCTTATCTTGCCAACGCGATTGAGCTGATGGGCGGCGTGCCCAAGCCCGGAGGGCTTGAGCGCATGAGAAAAACCACGTTATACGCGCTCATGCTGGCGCTGGCGGCAGTGGCTCTGGCTGTTTTGATTTGATGCGGGGGTGAATTGAATGGAAGTGATTATGCAAACCAGTCTTCCGCTCAAACAATTCTCGAAAGGCAAGGTGAGGGACACCTACGAGCTTGGCGAGAATCTGCTCATGGTTGCCACAGACAGGCTGTCCGCATTTGATGTTGTGTTTTCGCAGGGCATTCCCTACAAGGGGGCGGTGCTCACCGAATTGTCGCTGTTTTGGTTTGATTTCCTGAAAGGCGTGAAAAACCATTTGCTGCCCCTGAAGCTGCCCCCCGAATTGCGAAACCGCCCTGAACAATTGGAGAGGCGCGCCATGAGGGTGGTGAGGGCAAAGCCGCTGCCCATAGAGTGCGTGGTGCGGGGCTATATTGCAGGCAGCGGATGGAAGGATTACCAGAAGACGGGCATGATTTGCGGCCATGAGCTGCCCGCCGGCCTCAAGCAGGCGGCCAAGCTGCCTGAGCCGATTTTCACGCCATCAACAAAGGCCACGAGCGGGCATGACGAGAACATAACAAAAGAGGATGCGGCCAAGCTGGTGGGCGCGGATGTGTTTGACGAAATCGAGGAAAAGACCATTTCAATTTACGAGAAGGCGGCGCACCATGCCGCAATCAGGGGGATAATTTTGGCTGACACAAAGCTCGAGTTCGGAACATACGAGGACGAGATAATACTCATTGACGAGGTGCTCACGCCGGACTCCAGCCGCTACTGGCCGGTCGTGTCGTATAGCGAGGGCATAAGCCCGCCATCGTTCGACAAGCAGTTCGTGCGCGACTATCTGGAAAGCGTTGGATGGGACAAGAAGCCTCCTGCCCCGAAGCTGCCGGCGGAAATAATCGCCAAAACAAGCGAGAAATACATCGAAGGATACGAGCGCGTGAGCGGCCAGAAGTTCGCGCGCTAATAATCGAGCGAGACGAACGACTCGACTGCAGGCACCTCGCAGTCGTACACCAGGGCAGGCGCGGGGGCATCGGGCGGCAGGGCCATGTGCACCACGTATTCGGGGCGGTTGTTGGAGTGGGTGTAGCGGGCGATGAAGCCGACGAAGCTCTCGCCCTCCTTTTGGCGCACCACGGTGCGCCACTCCGTCCCGCTGTCCAGCGTGGGAATGCCGGAGGGGCTCCCGTCCAGATAGCTGCGCGCATCGTTATCAAAAGCGGGGACGATGAGGTGGTGGAGGTGCTCCTCGCGCGAGAATTTCATGACACGGTAGTTGCCGTCATGGTGGATTTGGAAGAATGGATTCAGGTCCTCCTCAAATCCGTGGGTGGCAAACACCAGCTGGCGGTGCTTGAACCGCTCGCCGGTTTTGGCGTATTCTGGCGGGTGGGGGATTAGGTAAAACTGGCCATCCGCCCCCGGCACGGGAACGACGATGTGCCGTCCGTCGCTGGGGCCGTAGGCCACCAGCGTGCCGGTGCGGACAAACAGCTCCCAGTCGGCCAGGTCGGGAGGCAGGGCCTTTTCCTTTATCAGGCAATCAACTGCAGGATTGGGCATGAGGGTTTTCCCCTGCTCGTTTGCATGAAGGAGGGTGGCCTCAAAACCAAAGCGGGTTTTGATGGGCGCATCGTCCTTCCGCGCGGACAGCAGCGCGGCTGAGGGGACGGCTGGCACTGCCCTGAAAACCGGGGGACCCGGGGTTGGGACCATAAACTGGCCGAACCACTGCCACGCAGGCGCGCGCCCACTGGAGGTTGACATGTTATTTGTCATACAAACGCCTCTTGCTCCCAGCTTGGCTGGGTTGGACTGAACCCCTGAAATCCATTTGTCCGCTCTTTTGCCTATCGTCTTCCTTCTGGAGGTATGGAAACTTCCGGATTTTTATTCCTATCCCTAAAGCCGGATTGAGCGGATTTCGTCGCCCATCTTCTTGCGGTAGGCAGTCAATTTGCCAGCCAGCTCCCTGTCCTCAAGCGCCAGCATCTGAACGGCGAGCAGGCCGGCATTCTTGGCCGCATTGATGCCCACGCACGCCACCGGCACTCCTGGGGGCATCTGCACGGTGGACAGAAGAGAGTCCATGCCCTTGAGGGACTTCGACTCCACCGGCACGCCAATAACGGGCAGTATGGTGTGGGCGGCGCACACGCCGGCAAGGTGCGCGGCCCCGCCGGCCCCTGCGATGATTATTCTGACTCCCCGCCCCCTCGCGCCTGACACGTATTCGTGCACAAGCTCCGGAGTGCGGTGGGCAGAGGCCACCTTCATCTCGTGCGCAATGCCGAACTCGCCCAGCACTTTCGCCGCCTCTGACATGACTTCCAAATCGGATTTGCTGCCCATCAGTATGCCGACAAGGGGTTTGGAGGACGACATGGGTTTCACCATGGAGAGGGAGCGCGCCAGAGGCTATA
Source organism: Microcaldota archaeon (assembly GCA_021813025.1). Classification (GTDB taxonomy): domain Archaea; phylum Micrarchaeota; class Micrarchaeia; order Anstonellales; family Anstonellaceae; genus CAIXYX01. The sequence goes on along the minus strand of JAKAME010000034.1, from coordinate 10,696 downwards.
AAACTAATGGGCAGCACAGGCTGAGGATATGGCCAGACGAGGGAGAGCCGGAGGGGCCGAACGAGAAGCGGGGAGCGCTGCATGGGCCGAACGAGCCGGAATATCCGCTCTTATGTGCATGCTTCTGTTTCTGGCCGCCCCACTCTCGGCCGAAGTTTTGCTCAGCCATCCCTCTTTGGGCGAGAGGCTGGAAGTGCTGGTGGAAAATGAAAGCATGCCGGCTAACATCACCCTTGTCTCGCCAGACGGCGCGCGCATCGAGCTGGCGCTTTCTGGCGGGCAGGCGAGCTATCTGATGGACAGGGCCGGGAGATGGGAGGTGCGCATTGGCGAGAGGCGCTGGAATGTTACTGTGGAGGAGGGGGGAACAACGGATGGGAAGGCTGAAGGCGGTTTTGAGCAGGGAGGCTCCCTCTTCTTTAACGCCGGCGGACTCGCCGGTTTGGGCACGATGCTTGTTTTGCTTGCTCTGGCGGCAGCGGCTGCCTATTATCTTGTGCTTCGCGCGCCTTCTGCGCAGGCGCCGATGCTGGAAAGAAGATGGATGGATGGGAAAGTGAGAGTGCGTTTGCGCGCAGGCACAAGGCCGCTTGAGCATGTGGTTTTGGAGGAGGTCGGAGAGGAAGGCATGGGCTGGCCTGCCGGGGGCGCGAGGGGAAGCGGGGAGGGGCGCGTGAGGCGCCTCAAGCGCGCGCACTTGGCTGCAGGGCAGAGCATGGAAATGAGGCATGAAACAGAGAGCGGGGAAGGAGAGGCGCGCGCATCATTCGAGCTTGATGGAAAGCGGGAGGAGCTGGTGGTGCGCGAGGGAGTGAGCAGGCTGGAGAGGGCGAAGGATGAGATGAAACTTGCCATTGGGGAGGAGGCCGGAGGGGAAGAGGAAGGAGAAGCGGGGGAAAAGAAAGCGGGGGCGGCAGGAGGAAAGAACTCTTCTGCCGGCGCTTGCCGGCGGCGGCTGAAGCGGGCGGAATCCTGAAAGCGGCAAGCTTGGCGCGGCTGAAAAAGAGTCTATTTTTTGGAATTCGAAGACTCCTTGCCTTCGGCCTCAAGCAGGCTTCCCATCCCATGCCCCATAATCCAGACCACCAAGAGCACGTCGAGGGCAAAGAAAAGCGGCGGCATCAGGTCTGTGGAAAGCACGCTTATGGAGGAGAAGGAGAGCATCATGGGCGGCAGGCCGGTGTAGAGCAGCACCTCGGCGCCCAGAGTGCAGAGGAAGAGGGCCGACTGGGCCAGCGTCACGCTGCGCACGAAGCCGTAGGTGAGCACCCCCATTACCAGCAGGATGAGCGAGAGGAGCAGGGACTGGTCGATGGAGGAGCGCAGGCGCAGGAAAAGCAGCAACAGCATGGTCAGGAGCGCGACTTCGGCCGCGGCGATGGAGAGGAAGACGCGCCTATTGCGACGCTGGGAGAATGAGGGCCCTGCGCGGGAGGACGGCTGGAACATCGTGAAGCGCATGGGCATCACTCATTAGGCCCTGCTGATGGGGCGGGCAGGATTTGCGCCAAGCTTGCCGCCTCGGCAGGAGTCAGTTCGAACACTCGCTTGCGGCTTATTTTAAGCCTGCCTGCCTGCTCGCGCGCCTCGTCCTTGCTCCAGCCCCAGCGCCTGCGCTCGCCCAAGAGGGCATGGGCCACGGTTTGAAGGCGGTGGGAGAAGAGGGCTGCCGTGAGAGTCTCGAAATGGGCAGGCAGGGGCGCTAGCCTTTTTTTGCGCGTGAGCAGCACGAGGGCCGAATCCACTTTGGGGGGAGGGGTGAAAAGCCCGCGCGCCACCTCACCAAGAAGCTTTGTCTCGAAATTGGCCTGCACAAATACGGAGAGCCTGCCGTATTCCGAAGTGCCGGGCGGGGCGCTGATGCGCTCGGCAACTTCTTTTTGCACGCACAAGAGCGCGCGCTTGGGCTTCCATCGGCCAAGCTTGAGCAGGATGGAGGAGGTGATTTGATAGGGGATGTTTCCTGCAATGAGCGGGGCGGGCGCGGGAGAGTCTGGGAGGGAAAGGATGTCTTGCGACAAGATTTTCACGCGCGAATCTTTTGCAAATCTTTTTCTCGAATGCTCGGCCCAGCGCTCATCAAGCTCGACAAGAGTGAGGGAGGAAGGATTCTGAGAAAGAAGCTGCTCGGAAAGCCTGCCGTCGCCCGCGCCTATTTCCAATACATCTTCGCCTTCAACTTCCAAGCGCTCTGCCTCGAAGCGGAGGATTTCCTTGTCTTGCAGGAAGTGCTGGGAGCGGGATTTTTTGAGCGGGAAGGCGAGCCTTGTTTTCTTCATCCCTATCGGTCTTCCGCCCGCGGCGGGCGCACGAAGAGGTAGTGCTGGTGCACTTTGGCCTGCATCTCGTCCATTATGCGGTTTACCAGAAGCTGTGTGGGGTCGGGCATGAGGGGCAGGCGGGCGTGGATGTCTGCCAGGCTCTCGAAAGCCTTCTGCTCGCGCGCCTCCAGAATCTGCGTCAGGTGGCGCTTGCCGATTCCGTTGATTAGTTCGAGCTGGTGCAGGCGCACCGAGAGCGGGCCTGCACGGTTGAAAAAGCCCACAAAGTCCGCCTCGCGGTACTGCAGGATTTTTGCAAGGCAGTTGGGCAGCTCGGTGCGTGCCGTGCCTGTGAGCTCCTCAAAGGAAAGCCGTTTCTTGATGCGGTCCACTTCGGCGCGCTCGGCCTGCCCGATGTAGATTCGCTGGCCGAAGGAAAGGATGTGCCCGGGCTTTACGCTGACCTCAAAAAGGGTGAAGAAGCGCTCGCCGCACAGCTGCGCGATTGGCTCGCCTGAGCGCTCGGACGAGCGGCCGCCGGGCAGGAAGTCGATGACCCATGCGTACTCCTCCTCCATTCCCATGCATGCCACCTCGCATCCGACTCAAACTGGATTTGGGCGCTCCTGCCTTATTTGGATTTGGATTCCTTCTTTGCTCCCTCTTCCTTCTTCGCGCCCTCGACAGGGGCGGCTTCGGCCGCAGGCGCGTCGGGGACCGGAGTTTGGGGCACCGGCGGGGGCTCCACCATGCGCTCGCGGAACTTGGCGATGATTTCCAAACATTTCTGCGTCTGGGGGGCGGAGAGGGTGATGCGCTCCTTGGCGCAGATGGCGATGATGGTGGAAGAGTGCGTCGGCAGGATGTCCACAAGCTTCACGATTGCCTCCGCCTTGAGGGCCGAGACTTCGCCGGCCAGCTCCTTCTCGAGCTTGGCCGCGTCTTCGGGCGTGAGCTTGGCGAACTTGCGGGTGTAGTCAAGCGAGGTCTGCTGCTCGTAGCCGAAGTCCGGCTCGCCTGAGCGCTGCTCGAGGATGCGGCGGACTTCCACCAATGAGACCGGACGAGCCCCTTCCACCTTGCGACCGAGCATGCAACCCCCTCCTACAAAATGACTGCTTATGCCTGCACCAGGCGCAGGTGCACTGACGGGATTATGAGAATCTTGAGAGCGCGCCCGTCTGTGATTTGGACTTCGTATGACTGGCCGCGGATGCCGAGGATGGTGCCCACGCGCCCGCGGTAGCGCGGGTGCGGCATGCCGTCGTGCTGCGACTGGTGGTCCAGCGCCACGCGGCTCCCGACCGCGTAGCGGCGCACCCTCTGCGCGACGGTGAGTTTGCGCTGGGCCATTCCCAGATTGCGGGTGCGTTTCGACATTTTTCCAAGCGAGCGTCTCATGAGCATCACCAATTTTTAGTAAATTTTAGAGGAATTACCCTAAACCATGCCGCAAAAGGATATACAGAGACACATGAGGGGGCGGACATTTAAAAAGATTGCCGTTCAGGGATAGGTGTTTATATATAAAAGTCCGGGGTTGCCTATGAAAAAAGGCCTGATTCAAAAACCGACTTTCCGCATAGAGAACATCGTCTCCTCGGCGAACCTTGACATGGACCTTGACTTGTACGGCATAGCATACAAGGTGCATGACGTCGAGTACGAGCCTGAGCAGTTTCCCGGCGCCATCTTCAAATTGAAAGAGCCAAAGTCGAGCTTATTGCTTTTCAAGAACGGCAAAATCATCTGCACGGGCTGCAAGAGCGAGAAGGAAGTGCAGCTGGCCATCGAGAAGACGCAGAAGATGATGCTGCCCTATTCCAAGAACGCCAAGAAGACCAAGCCCACTTTCCGCATTGAAAATATTGTGGCTTCTGCCAATTTCGCGGTCGAGCTTGATTTGTACGGCATAGCGGCCAAGAACAAGGACGTGGAATACGAGCCTGAGCAGTTTCCCGGCGCCATCTTCAAATTGAAGGAGCCCAAGAGCTCGTTGCTGCTTTTCAAGAACGGCAAAATCATCTGCACGGGCTGCAAGAGCGACAAGGAAGTGCAGGCCGCGCTGGACAAGACGGCTCATTTGATGCAGCCTTTCGCTTCCCCGCTGCCGAAAAAGGATTGAGAGCTCCATTCTGCCGGCAGAAACTCGGCCAGGGAACAATTATATATTCTTATATAATCAATATTCTTATGAAATCGTCCCAAAAGACCCAAGTTCTCCATTACCCCCGCCTCGATACCGTGCTCATGGTCGAGGACTTCATCCGAAAACATTCCGGGGAATACACCAAGACGGCTCTCTGGCAGAAGCTGCCCAAGCGCGTGATGTACCAGACCTTCTCGCTTATCATCAGCTATTTGGACGACTCTGCCAAAATTTCCATAGACAAGGAGGGGAAAATCGGCTGGACATACGACCCGCAGCTTGTCAAGAAATTCCTTGCGCGCGGCGTGGTTGCCCGATAGAGCAGGCCATCCACCGGAAACCAGCCCTCTCGCCCGGTTAAAATCGCGCCAGAGCCACAAAGAGCGCATGAGAAGGCACACAGACAAGCCCGTGCAGGTGATGTTTGCCGAGCCGAAAATCCTAGCAGCCTATGAGAAACTCCGGGAGTCCAGATATACGGAGGACCGGGCCTTGTTCGCCCAAATAGACGAAGCGCTGGACGAACTCAAGAAAGACCCGTTCTGTGGAATTGAAATCCCGAAAAAGCTCATCCCGCGCGAATACATCCGGCGTTATGAAGTCAACAATTTGTGGAAATACGACTTGCGCGATGGCTGGAGATTGGTTTACACCAACGCCGAGGACGAGGTGAAAATACTCGCGGTCGTGCTGGAATGGTTCGACCATTCGAATTATGAAAAGAGATTCGGCTACTGAAAATCAGCCTTTTTTCGACATCACTGCCTTGCACTGCTCTGTCAGCTTCTCTATTTCCCTCTCGCTGAATCCGATTGTCTTGAGCCTCTCCTTTGAAGTTGCCTGAAACTCCTTCACTAAAATGATTCCCGCGGCGTGAAGCTGCTCGAACTGCCGGCGGGTGAGGGCGTGCAGCACGGTGATTGGATAGAGCTGGTGCTCCTCTATGCGCACCTGCAGGCTCTCGCTTTCTGGAAAGCTCCAGCCAACAAGCTTCAAACCTACGCAGTCGGCGTACTGGATGGTGTCTGAGGTGAATTTTGTGTTGGTGGCCAGCCACACCGAGTCTATGTCCTTGCTCGCTGCATGCACGTCCTCAAAGCGCGCCCATGAATAGAGGGCCGACTGCACGTGGCAGCGCAAATAGGGCGAATTGTGGAACTTGCACTCCACGATGGCGTGGGTGGGCGGATGGTCCGGCAAGCGGGGGCGGGTGGCGATGACGTCTATTTCGTGCGTTATGCACCTGCCCTTCACTATCTGGCGCAATTGCGTGGTGTAGCCGCGGCCCTTGAGCATCGAGCCTATGAAAGTCTCGAACGGATAGCCGTCCGGCCCCAGGCGCAGGAGCGCGGACTTGAGGGCGAAGCGCGCCGCCGCTCCGGGGCGGATGTCGCGCAAGGTAGAGAAGGCAAGCGAATAGATTTGCCCGGTTGTGATGCCCGGATGGATGGAGGACTGGATGGTTTCCAGCACCTCCTCGGCCAGCGAGGATGAGGCGCCGGCGCGCATGAGGGCCGAGCGCACCTTCTCGTAGTTGAGCGGCTCAAGCGAGCCGTCGGCCTTCTGCACCATGATGTCGGCCATGCAAAAGGAATGGGGCGGAGGCATAAAAAACAGACGCTTGGGAAAGATGGTGCTGATTGGACGGCCTCATGCTTATAAATATGAAAAGCGCATCATAGAACCATCCAAAACATAGCTAAAAGAAGATGAAAACATGGCATGGAAAAACGAGCTGGCCACCCGCAACCTGCGCACCTCTGTCGGCGGAAAGCCGATTTTGCGAGGAGTTAGCCTGAGCATTAGACCGGGTGAAATACACGCCGTGATGGGCCCCAACGGCTCAGGCAAAAGCACGCTCTGCCACGCGCTGGCGGGAGACCCCAATTTCAAGACGGAGGGAACGGCAAGCCTGGATGGAAAGGATTTGCTGGGTATGGACATCAGCGAGCGCAGCCGGGCAGGGCTTTTCCTCTCATACCAGACTCCGCCTGCAGTGCCGGGCGTGAGCGTGGCCAATTATCTGCGCACAATCTACAACGCGGCGCGCGCGCCAAAGCCGCCCATTTCAATTGCCGAATTCGAGCGCGTGGTGAAGAAGGAGATGGGGGCCCTGCGCATGGACGAGGCTTTCCTTGACCGCTACCTCAACGAGGGCTTTTCGGGCGGCGAGAAGAAGAGGTGCGAGACCTTGCAGATGGCGCTATTGCAGCCAAAATACGTGCTGCTTGACGAGATTGACTCGGGCCTTGACGTGGACGCGCTCAGGATAATCTCGCACGACATCCTGCGCCTGCGAAAAGAGCGCGGATTCGGCGTGATGGTCGTCACCCATTACGCGCGCATACTCAAGTTCCTCAAGCCGGATTTTGTGCACGTGCTGCACATGGGAAAGCTCATACGCTCAGGCAATGCTGCTCTGGCTGCAAGAATAGAGAGGGAAGGGTATGACAAAATTATCGGGGATGGGAGCAGATGAACAAGAAAAACGAAGCCTCTCCCGGCGCCATCCGCAAAATTTCCGACAGCCTCGACGCTTACCGCGAGAACATCCGCAACCCGCCAAAGTTTTCCTACCGGGTGGGGGAGAAGGGGCTTAGCGAGAAAATAGTGCGCGAAATATCGGCAAGCAAGGGCGAGCCGGAGTGGATGCTGCAAAAGCGGCTCTTCTCCTACCGCGTGTTCAAGACAAAGCCCATTCCAACGTGGGGCCCTGACCTCTCAGGCCTCAACCTTGACGACATCACCAACTACGTGAGGCCGGAGGGGAAGAAGAACGCGCGCAGCTGGAGCGAAGTGCCTGACTACATCAAGAACACATACGAGCGCTTGGGCATCCCGCAGGCGGAGCGGCAGATTCTGGGCGGGGTGGCTGCCCAATACGATTCCGAGGTGTTCTACCATTCAATCCAGAAAAGGCTGGAGGAGCAGGGAGTGATTTTCTGCGGCATGGACCAGGCGGTGCAGGAATACCCGGAGCTTGTGAAGCCCAAGTTCATGACTACCTGCGTGCCTGCAGGAGACAACAAGTTCTCCGCCCTTCATGGCGCGGTGTGGTCAGGCGGCTCGTTTCTCTACGTGCCAAAGGGAGTAAAGGTTGAGCAGCCGCTTCAAATCTATTTCATCATGAACTATCCGCAATACGGGCAGTTCGAGCACACCCTCATCATGACTGAAGAGGATTCCAGCGTGAATTACATCGAGGGCTGCACCGCCCCGCATTATGAGACCGCTTCTGTGCATTCTGCGGTTGTGGAAATTTTCGCAGGCAAGCATTCCCGCGTGCGCTACACCTCGGTGCAGAACTGGTCCAAGAACGTCTACAACCTCAACACCAAGCGCGCCATTGTGCAGGCCGGCGCGGTTATGGAATGGATTGGCGGCACGCTTGGCTCGGGAGTCACCATGCTATACCCGTGCAGCGTGCTGGCCGGAGAAGGGGCGCGCGCTGACCATCTGACAATTGCGCTCGCTGGCGAGGGGCAGGTCAAGGACGGAGGGGCAAAGGTCATCCATCTTGCGCCAGACACCCACTCCACGGTGATTTCCAAGTCAATCAGCCGGGGCGGAGGCATCGCGCGCTATAGGGGATTGGTGAAAGTGAAGAAAGGCTGCTATGGCTGCAGCGCGCACGTGCGCTGCGACGGCCTCATTCTTGACTCCAGTTCAGGCTCTGACACCGTTCCGCGCATGGAAATAGAGGAAAACGACGTGCAAATCGGGCACGAGGCGACTGTCGGGCGCATCTCGGCCGAGCAGCTGCTCTACCTGCGCTCGCGGGGCATCAGCGAGGAGGAGGCCACGCGCCTCATCATTGCGGGCTTTGTGGAGCCGGTGGTCAAGCAGCTGCCGCTTGAATATGCTGTTGAAATCAACCGGCTGATTGAGATGGAAATGGAGGGGCTGTGATGAGCAAAATGCTTGACGCCCAGCACGCCCGATACGCAGGCTGGAACTCGTGCCAGACTGCGGATGGCGAATACCGAGATTTCTCTAAATTCGACTTTGAAAGAGTGCAGAAAGATGGGATGGGAAAGGTTGAATTTGAAATAGTGAAAAAAGAAAAAATAGAAAACAAAATTCGGCTCGTTCGTCTTTCCCAACTCGGCGCAGATGATTTCCCTTCTCAGTTCATGCACGCGCCCGGCCTCCAGTTTGACAAAAAGCAGGACAAGCTTCTGGCCTGGCATGGGGCGCACGTGCAGGACGGATTCCTGCTGCGCGTGCCGGCAGGAGCAGATGCCGGATTGGTGCATCTGCGCACCAAGGCAGCGGGCCATTCCGCCCTGCATCATGTCATTGCGCTGGAGAAAGGGGCAAAAGCCCAGGTGATAATCGAATGCATGGGCAAAGACAGCTCGTCCGCCATTCACCTTCACACCGACGTGAGCGAAGCGCTTGTTGGGCCTGATGCGCGCCTGACGCTTGCCACAATCCAGAGCTATCCGGCAAATGATTGGGCCTTCAGCCACCATGACCAGCGCCTTGATGCATTCGCCAGCCTCAGCCATGCCGCGCTTGCGCTGGGAGCAGAGGTTAGCCGCGCGCGCACCCTCAACCGCCTCGCGGGCCGCAATTCGCGCGCCGAGAGCTTCCAGCTGTTCTTGGGAGAAGGAAGGCAGTTCATGGACATGGAGACCTGCTCCCGCCACCAGGTGCCTGACACGGGCGGGGAGATGAGCTGCCGAGGCGCGCTTGACGGGCACGGGATTGGAGTGTATCGTGGCAGAATTGTGATTGACCGCGCGGCACCAAATACAATCAGCCACCAGTCGGGCTCGGCCCTCCTGCTTTCCCCTGATTCGGCAGCAGACATCATCCCATCGCTTCAGGTGGACAACGACCAGGTGGAGGCGGGCCATGGGGCGACGGTGGGCGGGCTTGATGCGCGCGAGCGCTTCTATCTGCGTAGCAGGGGTTTGACTGATGCGCAGGCGCGCAGGCTCATGATGGAGGGCTATTTCCAGACAGCGCTTGCGCGCATGCCAAGCATTGGCATGCGGGAGTATTTGGGCGGGCTGATTGCAGGGCGGCTGCCTGCGCACGCGGCAGAAGAGAGGCCGCGCGCGCAGAAGATGGAAATGACGGCCAATCCTGGCCTTGAGGCTAGGCCGCGGGCGCGCGCAGGGATTAAAGAACCCGCTTCGCATGCAGAAAGCGGGCTTGGGGAAGGCGGTTGAAATGAAACTTGGAACGTCTGCTCGCAGGGATTTCCCCATCTTCTCGCGCAAGGTGAATGGGAAAAGGCTCGCTTACCTCGACAGCGCCGCCACCAGCCAGAAGCCGCGCCCTGTGCTTGAAGCCATGCGCGAATATTACGAAAAGCGCAATGGAAATCCGGGAAGAGGAGTGAGCACGCTCACGGCAGAAGCAGGAGAGGCGTATGAAAAGGCGAGAGAAGAGGTGGCCGGATTTATTGGGGCAAAAACAAACGAAATCATTTTCACCCGCAACAGCACAGAAAGCCTGAATCTGCTGTCTTATTCGCTTCCAGCCGTTCTTGCGCCAGACATTTCCCGCCCAATCGCCCTATCTCTCATGGAGCATCATTCCAATCTTGTTCCCTGGCAGCAGATGGCTAAAAAAACAGGGAGAAAGCTTGCATTCGTCCCATTTGAGACAGACAAACCTATCACAACAAATAATCTCGCTAAACTTTCTTCACCCACTGCTCCGTGCGTATTCCCCGTCGCGCACGCATCCAACGCACTGGGCACCATCAATGACATCTCCGGCATTGTGAAATACGCGCACGAGCAGTGGGACTGCCCGGTTGTTGTGGATGCCGCCCAGTCTGCCCCCCACATTCCCATTGACGTGAAAAAGCTTGACTGCGATTTTCTCGCCTTCTCGGGCCACAAGATGCTTGGGCCGATGGGAGCAGGCGTGCTTTACATGAAAGAGGAGTGGATGGGGCGCCTGCCCCCGTTCCTCACAGGCGGCGGGCAAATCAGCAGGGTGGAGGACAGCAGCTCGACCTGGGCCGAGGGGCCCGCAAAGTTCGAGGCAGGCACGCCTGACGTGGCGGCCGCTGCAGGGCTGGCCGAGGCCATGCGCTATTTGAGAAAGGCTGGGATGGAGAAAATCGCGGCCCATGAAAAGAAACTGCTCAAAAAAATGCTGGACATGCTGCGCGGAATTGAGGGGGTCTCGCTCTATGGCCTGCCCAGCGAGCGCGGGCGGGTTGGCGTGGTTTCCTTCAACCTGCAGGGGGTGCATGCGCACGACCTTGGCTCCATCCTCGACCGCCACGGGGTGCAGGTGCGCGTGGGCCACCACTGCGCCC
>JAKAME010000094.1 GCA_021813025.1 Microcaldota archaeon | reverse complement strand
TTGGTGGCATTTGCGGCCTAGGACTGCTCTCCTGCGTGCTGCAGCAGCGCCTGCCTGCCCGCGCGCGAGAGGCGGTAGAACACGAATTTCTTGCCGGGCTGCGCGATGCGCTCCACCAGCCCCATGGCGCACAGCTCGTCCAGCTGCTCTGCAACGGTTGATTTGCTTTTGTTGAGGCGGATGGCTATGTCGGTGGGGATGCGCTCGGTTGGCTCAAGCTCCTTCATGAGAGCCAAACGGCTGTCGGAGAGAAAGATGGGCTGCACTTGCGTCTGCATGGCCGGCGCGCCAAGAATGTTTGGCCTGTAATAGAAAACCAGCACGCCCATGAAGAAGGCGCCCAATGCTGCCACGATTGCGGGGGCAAGCCACCACGGCCAGTTGGGGGATGAGGAAGCGGAAGGCTGGGCGGAAGCGGTGGAATAGGCTGCCTTGGTGGAAGCGTAGGGCGGGAGAGGGGCTGACGGGGCTGATGGAGCCGACTGGTTCTGGATTCCGCCGCCGGCCGACTTCTCTTGAGGGCCTGTTGGGGCGATGGGAGCGGATGAGGGCAGGATAGGGGCGGAAGGCGCGCCGGTTTCGTTCGCAGGAAGAGAGGTTGCGGCGGCCATTGGAGCCTGAGCAGGCGGGATTGCGCTTTCTACTGGCGTGCTGAAGTTGGTGTCCAGATATTCATTGGAACAGTTCTGGACCCGGCCCCACACTTCGGCCCATGCTGCCGATAGGGTGAAGCCTTCAGCCGAGCCAAAAACGCGCAATTCCGCGCTTTGGTTGTCCGAGGTCCGGTTCACCTGCACGCTCGAATTCGGGCAGACGGTGAATTGGCCCAAAGAGCGGTTCTGTTCATCATAGACTTCGAAGACGCCGGAAAAGAAACCGCCGCCATTTGACGGGCAGCCGGATGAACTCTGCCATGCCTGATACGCGGCGGTCCAGTTGCCGATTTTGAAGGGCTGGTCTATGGAAACTATGGCCCATCCCTCCACCGGACAGAAACTGCCCGGCTCCTTCGCGCGGGGAGGCGAGCCGCCAATCGCGGGGTTGTCGCCATAGGTGACTGTCGAGTTGGAGGTGTAATTGACGTAGAGGTTCGAATCAGGGTCCGGAGTGTATTGGTAAGTGACTGCCCAGAGGCTGGCGGCCAGCAGAAGCAGCATCATTGGCAGTATCGGGCGTGAAGACATGAAAAAGAATGGGAAAAACAGGCTTTAATATTGTTCGGTTATGGTTCGGAAAAAGGAAAAAGAACACCTGAAGGCTCAGGCTTTTCCCTTGATGAAATCTTCAACCATCTGCCTTGCAACCGGGTCGGGATACTGCACAGGCGGGTGCTTCACCGAACCGCAGGGGGGAACACCCGAATAACCAAAGTCCCCCCTTCAGTTTGAGGGTCCTCCTGATTCCCCCCTACGCTTTCCCTTTTATGAAATCTTCAACCATCTGCCTTGCGACAGGGTCGGGATACTGCACAGGCGGGTGCTTCATGAAATAGGCGGACGGCCCCTCCAGCATGCCTGACTGGCCGCGGTCGAGCGCGATTTGGGCGCAGCGAATGGCGTCCACTGACACGCCCCCCGAATTGGCCTTGTCGTCGACTTCGAGGCGGATTTCCATGTTGAACGGGATGTCCGCCCACATGCGGCCCTCTATGCGCATGAAGCCAAGCTTTTTGTTGGACAGGAATGGGATGAAGTCGGACGGGCCGATGTAGATTTTGTCCTCAGGCAGGGGGTGGCGCAAATTGCTTTGCACGCTCTGGGTTTTGGAGATTCTCTTGGATGTGAGGCGGCCCTGCTCCTTCATGTTGAGGAAGTCCGTATTCCCCCCGACATTAATCTGATATGTCGTGTCAATGGCCGCGCCGCGGTCGTCCACAAGCTTTGCAAGCGTGCGGTGCACTATGGTGGAGCCCACCTGGGCCTTGATGTCGTCGCCCACTATGGGCAGGCCTGCCTGCTTGAAGCGCTGGGCCCACATTGGATTGGAGGCAATGAATACGGGAAGGCAGTTGACCATGGCGCAGTGGGTGTCAAGCGCTATTTTGGCCCAGTATTCGCACGCCTTCTGGCTGCCTACCGGAAGGTAGCACAAGAGGATTCGGGTATCTGTCTGTTCGATTTGCTTCTTGATGTCGCGGGTGAGGGTTTCCAGAGGCTTGTTTTTCACAGGGTGCACGCGGTCCAGAACGAAGATGCCGAGGCCGTCAAGCACGGGCGATTCCTGCACCACTACGTCGGTCGGGGGCATGTCCTCCTTCTTCACCCAATTAACTTCGTTTGGCTTTGCATAGACGGCCTCGTTGAGGTTGCGGCCCACCTTGTTGTCCGCCACGTCGAAGGCCGAGACAAACTCGATGTCGGAGGGCTTGTAGCCGCCCAGAGTGGGGTGCATGAGGCCGGCGGCCTCGTCAGGCTTGTGGTGGCGGTAGTATTCAAGGCCCTGATAGAGGCCTGCGAAGCAGTTGCCGACGCCAATCACGCCGACTCTTATCTTGGAATTGGCCATATGAGCACCCCGATGATGTTTATATGGATGTATAATATATACAGGATTAAAATAGTATTCCCAGAATCTGGCCGGATGGCGCGTCAGGCCAGCTTCTTGCCCATGTACGGCCCGTCCCGCTCGTAGCCCAGTTTTGCGTAATAGGGCCGCGCGCCAACGCCTGAGATTATGAGGAGTTTGTCTTTGCCTGCCCTGCCGGCTATTTCTTCAGCTCTGGCCAGCAGCTTCTTGCCAAGGCCGGTGTGCTGTATTTTCACGCCGTCAAGCCCTTCCTTTCCAATCTCCACTTCCTGCCCATAGACGTGTAATTCGCGGATGAGGGCAGTGGTTGGCGTGATTTCCGGGCGGTGCGAAGAATGAGGAAGGCGCAGGCGGACGAAACCGGCCAATACGTCCTGCTCCTTGTCCTCGAAAGAGAGAAAATGCTCTGTTCCGCCGGAAGCAGGATATTTGCGTTCGACGAGTTCGAGGTCCAGTTTTTTCTTTTTTCCTTTTTCCCCCCGCCTCTCTGATGAAAACACCTCGCGGCAGCGGATGCATGAACAGCTTTCGCCTCTCGCCTTGAGTTTGTCCATCACCATCTGGTGCAAATTGCCGGCCTTCACTCCGGCGGCTATGAGGTTGGCCGGAATGTCGCGCTGCATGCGCATCACGCGCACCCATGGGGGGAAATGGGCGGTGGCTTCGACAATGCGGGAAACCGCTTCATCTGCATCAATAGGCTGGAAGCGGCCGGCTTTCCATTCAACGTAAAGTTCTGTTCCCGGCATGACGAGGCAGGGATACAGTTTCAGCATGTCAGGGCAGTAGGCAGGATTTGTGAAAAGCTCCTTAAGCATGGAAACATCCTGCGCGCGCGAGGAATACAGGCCGGGCATGAAATGGTAGCCGACTTTGAAGGCGGCG
>JAKAME010000093.1 GCA_021813025.1 Microcaldota archaeon | reverse complement strand
GAATGTGAAATTTTCCGGCGCGCATGCCGGAATAACTGTCGGGCCTGACGGGGCCACGCATCAGGCTTTGGAAGACATTGCCATAATGCGCGTGCTGCCCAACGTGTGCGTGATTTGCCCCTCTGACGAGAAAGAGGCCGGAAAGGCTGCGAAAGCCGCCGCCGCAAGAAAAGGGCCTGTTTACATCCGGCTTGGAAGAGAAAAGACACCTGTCTTTACTAGCGACGCAACTCTATTCGAAATCGGCAGGATTAACGTGCTGGCTGATGGCTCTGATGTGGCAATTGTGGCCTGCGGAGTGCCTGTTTTCGAGGCATTGAAAGCCGCCAAGAAGCTGGCTGACGAGGGCGTTTCGGCAGCCGTGCTGAATTGCCACACTATAAAGCCGATTGACAAAAAGACGCTTGCGCAATATGCAAAGAAATGCGGCTGCATGGTCACTGCAGAGGAGCACCAAATCAACGGAGGCTTGGGAGGCGCAGTAGCAGAAGTGCTGGCCGAGGAGCACCCTGTTCCCATCATCCGCGTGGGGATGCCTGACGAATTCGGCGAATCAGGCGACGGGCTGCAATTGCTTGCGCATTTCGGCATGGACTCTGTTGCTATTGATAGGGCCGCCAAACAGGAGATGGAAAAGAAGAAAAAGAGGAAATGAGAAGGGAATGCGAAGAGGAAATGAGGATGTATCCTTGATTTGGGTGTTCTTATGAAAATCTTTCTTGACACGGCTGATGTTGAAAAAATCCGCGCGCTGGCCGCAACTGGCCTTGTGGACGGCATCACCACCAATCCCACGCTGATTATGAAGGCAGGAAGGGAGCACAAGAGCGCCATAGTTGAGATTTGCAAGATAGTGAAAGGGCCTGTCTCTGTTGAGGGCATAGGCACGACGGCAGACGAGCTGGTGAAGGACGCGCGCGAATTCTCCAAATTGGCGCCAAACGTGGTCGCGAAAGTGCCCATGACTGCGGAAGGATTGAAAGCGGTCCGAATCCTCGAAAAGGAAGGAATTCATACCAACGTCACTCTTGTCTTCTCGGCTGGGCAGGCATTGATGGTTGCAAAAGCGGGCGCCTCATACTGCTCGCCATTCGTGGGCCGCCTCGACGACATTTCGGAGGACGGCATGGCGCTTGTTGCCGAAATAGTGCAGATTTACGCCCAGTACGGGTTCAAGACGCAGGTGCTGGTGGCCTCGGTGCGCCACCCGGAGCACGTGATTGAGGCGGCCAAGCTGGGGGCGCACATAGCCACCGTGCCGCCGGACGTGTTTGAAAAGCTGTTCAAGCACCCGCTAACTGACAAGGGCATCAGGCAGTTTGACGAGGATTACAGGAAGGCGCTGGAAAGCCTAAAGGGCAGGAAATAGGCCTTGAAGATAATCTAATATAGCCCCTTTTCCCATACCTTTTGGAGGTGTCGCATGGGCGAGGAGCCGGTGGGGAAAATCACCCACTATTTCGACAAAATCGGCGTCGGCGTCATCAGCCTGAGCGCCCCGCTCGCGGTCGGCGAGCGCATCCGCGTGCAGGCGCACGAGGGGCCGTTCGAGCAGACGGTGCAGTCCCTGCAGGTGGAGCACCAGAGCATCCCCAAAGGCGCGGCAGGGCAGGCCGTGGGCCTCAAGCTCGACAAGGTGGCGCACGAAGGAAACGTGGTGCTCAGGATAACACCCTGAAGAGGGCGGCGCCTGAAAGCTGCGGATTCCCCAGAACTGGCGCTAGGCAGCCTGCGATAATCTTCATCCTGCTTCTCGGAAAAGCTGGGCGCTCCAGTCAGCACGAGGCAAAAATGAGGCGGCGGGGCGCAAAGAGCCGGCGAAGCGGCCGAAAGCCTCCAGATTCTGTTTCAGGCTTTTGCCGCTCCCGTCCAGCTCATAGACATTTTTCTCCCCGTAATTCTGGATAGAGCGCACGGTGCAGTAATCCAGCATCTCGGCAAGGCGGTTTTCGGATATTTTTGCGCGGGAATAGTGCCGCTTTTTCAGCCTTGCCCCAAGCTCGTCGGGCCGGAGGCGGAGAACAAGGACGCGGCCAACTTTGAGCCTTATTTCGCAGCCCAGATGGCCCTCCACAAGAATGGAAGATGATGCTGCGGGGATGGAAGCGGCCGAAGCCTTGGAGGCGGAAGCGGCCAAAGCCTTTATTCTCTTGTTCGCCTCTTTTTCCAGAGCTTTCAGCTTCACTATTTTCGAGCCGTCTTCCTTGTCAATGCCGGAATAGAGCTTTTTCTTTTCCACAAGCTCGTTGAGCGAAAGAAAAGCCCATCCGCTTTTTTTGCACCACGCGCGCGCAAGGCTGGTCTTGCCTGTGCACGGAATTCCGGTGAGAAGAATGGCCATAGAATGGCCTGTTTTGCGCTGCATGGACAGATTGGCATTTGCGCCCTTCTTGAACTTATCGCCCTCTTCTAGCTGAATATCTCCGCATCAAAGCCCGGGCTTTGGTACATCCTGCCTTCGCCGGAAATCGACAGCATCTCCACCGGCAGGCGCTTGGAGAGGGCGATGCCCTCCTCGAAGCCTGAAGTGAAAAGGGCGGTGGAATAGGCGTCGGCCTCAATGCCTGTTTTGGCCAGCACGAAGATGGCCTTCATGCCCTGCGCCGGCTTGCCGGTCCTGGCGTTGAGAAGATGGTGCATCTGCCCATCCTTGCCCCATTTGCGCCGGTTGGGGGCAGAGCCGGCCAAGGCGAGGCCGTCCAGCTCGATTTGGCCTATGGCGCGCTCCTCGTCGTCGGGATGCTCGAGCAGGATTTTCCACGGCGCACCCTCGGAGCCGCGCTTGGCATAAATGTCGCCGCCTGCATTGATGCAATAGCGCGATACCCCGCTGCCCTCCAGCAGGGAGGCCACGCGGTCGAGCGCATAGCCCTTGCCCAAGCCTCCGAACTCGATTGGCTTGTGCAGCATGATTTTGTTATGCCCGGCATCAAGCTGGAGGCGGGGGGAGACTGAGGACAGGATGGCGGAAAATGGATGGGGCAGGGAGCCAAGGGAGAAGCGGTGCGGCTTTGGCTGGAATGAATAATTCTCGTCATAGCCAAGCTCTTCGAGCGCCTCTTTGAGCGCTATGTCGAAATGGCCTGCCGTGAGCGAGCGGAACTCCTCGGCCCGCGCCACGATGGCGAGCAGCTCGTCTGATGCAGGCTGCCACTCGCCCAGGCGCCGGTTGAGCCTGGAAAGCTCGGAATCAGGCCTGAAGCGCGAATACGCTGCTTCTATGCGCTCAAGCTCGGCAAAGCAGGGGGAAAAAAGGGACTCGCGCCCTTTGGGAAGCTTGAGCTGCACCAGCGAGCCCAGCGCTTCCTGCGAGCGCGAGACCATGCCCGCTTCGATTGGCTCCGGGGGCGGCTGCGCGCCTTTTGCAGCCTGCCCGGCCCGGCCGGAGCCTTTTTGGACGGACTCGCCGGCCGG
>JAKAME010000033.1 GCA_021813025.1 Microcaldota archaeon | reverse complement strand
GTCCGCCCGCTATCATGTTCCCATCTCGTTCCACTTCATACCTGACGACCCGGTTGCGAATGCCGCCTTTGAGCGGATGCTGAACCACAACAAAGACGCGACGCTCATCTGGGCCCATCTCGGATTCAACGACCTGCCGCTCAACAGCACCGAGCTCAACGGCTACTTCCTGCGTTATCCCAATCTGTATCTCGACACGGCGGGATTGCAGAACATGCAGAACCCCCTGCCGCAGCCCAACTCCAATTGGGCGCTGCTCGCAAACCAGTCCGATAAAGGCCGGTTGAACGGGGAATGGAGGCAGTTCTTTGAGACATGGAACGCCCGCATCCTGTTCGGTTCGGACGCTGGAGGGGGCGGAAATGGCCTGGAGAGATGGCTCAACTATGCGGACAACAGCGTTGGGGGCGCCACGCCTGACGCAGTCGGACACTGGAAGCAGCTCTTTTCCAACCTGGACCGCAACTCTGCCCGAAACATTATGAGCGGCAATGCCAGAGAGCTCTTCCTGAAGGAGCAGAAACCTCCCTATGAGTATTTGGTTTCGTCAGATGGCCGATGTTATTCTGTTTTCGTAAGTTCCAATTCGTCAGTCTCCGGGCTTGCGTTTGACCCGGACACGAGAGCCATCACTTTCACGGTCGCCGGCTCCAGCGGGACGGCCGGGTCTGCAGCCATAACGATTCCGACGGCTCTTGCCAGAGGAAACTTCACGGCCTCTGTGGATGGCCGGAGCGTGGAATCCCAATCGGCATCAAACTCCACCCACGTCACCATAAGAGTGGAATATGCCGGCGGCATAAGAACGATTACCCTCAAAGAGAAATAGCATGGATGACCGCGTCAAATAGAAGCAAAAAACGAAAGCAGATAGAGCAGGCGTTTCCTGCCATTCTGCGGACGATTCCTACAGGAGCGCCTTTACTTCTTCTTTTCTTTGCCTCTCGCCGCCTTGAGAGCCTCGGCATACCATTCCAGTTGGTCCAAGAAGTCGTCCGAGCGCTTTTTCCACGCAGCCGCATCCTTGGGCGTGCCGTTCTCGTCAAACGCGTCCTGCACGCCCGGGCAGGGAAGGAGGCGCTGGATGGAGGGGCTGCCCAGCTCCCCAAGAATGGCGCGCATGGTCATGGCCGCCCGCACGCCCCCGAATTGGCCGCCTGAATAGCATGCGATTCCGGAGGGCTTTTTGGCGTATTCAACATAGAAGTGGTCGAGAAGGTTGGTGAGGGCGGGGGGCATGGTGTGGTTGTATTCTGCCGAGACCATGATGAAGGCGTCTGAATCAAGCAGGATGTTGTGGAGCTTGGACACGTTGGAGGGGATTTTCTCGCCCGGCTGGTAATCAGAATACCGCTTGCGCAGAAGGGGCAGGTCGAATTCAAGCGGGTCGATGAAATTTGCCTTGTGGCCCCGTGCCTTGACGGCTTGTTCCAAATAGCGTGCGAAGCGGATGCCCATGCGCCCGTCGCGGGTGGAGCCATAGAGGATGGAGATTGTGAGGGACATGGGGGGAGAACGAAGAGGGAGTTAATTAAGATTTTCCCAAAACTCAGGCCGCAGCCCCGTTGCGGCCGTTCATAATTTTCCTGGCTGGAGCGCCATGGAACGTATGCGGTTGAGATCGATTCCGAGTTCTTGCCCGAATCCAACCCTCACGATGATGATGTTCTTTTCCGAATCCGCGGATACGAATTCCGCGTCGTATGCGCTTTTTAGGGGCGCTATTTTCTGGTTTGCCTCTTTTGGCCTTATTTCGATGTGAAGTTTTTGACCTGGCTTTAGCTTGATAACGGAAGAGCCAAGAGCATCTGGAGGTTCGCTTATGGCATAGTCATTTGCACTTGCATAATCGAAGTGGAAGCCAAACTTAATTACAGGAGATGTGCGGCCCTTGCGCGGGACAACCTTGTCATAGCCACGAGTCAGGGCATCCACTTCGCCTATTTCGGATTTGCTTTGAAACAGGCGTTTTTTGTCAAGATTCGGGGACCAGACGAGTTCGGCCGGGCTTGAAGCAACAAGAATAAAGTCCCCGTTTTTTACACCCTGCCGTTTCAACTGTTCTCTATAAGTGTATGCCTGCTCAAGCTTTGCAGAAGGCGGGATTGTGAACTCTTTGGCCAAAGGATCACCATATTTATAATGGATAATTAGAATAAAAACGTTCCGGCGGGTTGGTGAAAAATACGGCAAACGAGGGGTGCGATTTAGCTCGCCCAGTTCTTTTTCCGCTTGCCTGACTAGGCCGCAGCCCCGTTGCGGCCGTTCCCGTTCGAGCCGTTGCCGCTTCTTTTGCGCTTCCTCATCGCTTCAGAGTATTCCTCCTCTTCGGCCCTGTCCAGCTTGCGCTTGATGGTCTTGAGCATGACGAAGGAGTCGCGCTCCATTTCCTGCAAACGGAAGGAAATCAGGGCGGCCTGGCCCTCGAGTTTGGGAATCAGCACGTATTCGAGCGCATTGACGCGCCTTTTCGTTTTCTCAATCTCGCGAATGAGCTTGCGAATGGCGTTCTCCGTTTCGGCCAGCTTGACTATCATGACAAGCGCGCGCGAAAAGCTCTCGGTTGCCGAGTCTATTTTGGCCGAGCTGCCGATGATGGAATAGCCGCGCTCCATGAGCGGCTTCTCGCTCACCTGCGCCGCAATTGAGGGGATTTTGAGGCCCATGACGTTCTTGACCTCGATTGAGACGGCCGGGTTGGAGTCTATGGCCATGGCGATGCCCTCCACTTCCGCAGCCCCATGGTAGGCCTGCGCCACGGCCATGTCCTTGTAGGCGTCGGCCATGGCCGCGTTGAGCTCGTCGCGCAAGTCCTGCGCGCGGGAGAGGATTTTGAAAAACTCCATGATGAGCACGTCGCGCTTCTGCTTGAGCAGCTTGTGGCCCTTGCGCGCGAGCTTGATTCTCGTGCGGGAGAGAATCAGCTCCATCCGGGTCGGGTTGGGGGTTTCAGCCATGGGATTGCACCATGCGGCGCCTGGTCGGACGCGGCGCGGGGTTCTCCCCGCTCGCTTCCAGGATTTTCTGGCTCTCGGCACCAATCTTTCTTATCAGGTCGTCGCGGCGGCCGGAGTCGGAGGTCTGCTTGTGCATGGCAAGCAGGTTGCGGATGCGGTCAGCGCTGTTTTTGATGGCCCGCATGTCCGCGACTTTCACGTTTTGAATGGTCATGCGCAAAACCCCTTACTTCTTTTCCTCTTTCTTTTCTCCCATCCTCACTTCTTTTCCTCTTTCTTTTCCGAACTTTCCTCTTTCTTCTCGGCCTTTTTCTCATCTTTTCTGAACTTCCGGCCGTATTTCTCGATGTGCTCCTTCTTCACCCTCTTCAATTCTGATTCGGGCAGGCCTGCAAGAAGCTCCCAGCCCAAATCAAGAGTCTGCTCAATCGAGCGGTCCTCGGACGCGCCCTGCTTGATGAACCTCTGCTCAAAGCGGTCGGCAAAAGCCAGGTATTGCCTGTCTGTTTCGGAAAGGGCCTCTTGTCCGACGACTGCGGCCAGAGAGCGCAAATCGCGGCCTGTGGCATAGCCTGCATAAAGCTGGTCGGCAACGCCGCGGTGGTCCTCGCGCGTGCGCTCCTTGCCAATGCCCAAGTTCATCAAACGGGAAAGGCAGGGCAGCACGTCAACGGGAGGATACAAGTTTTTGCGGTGCAAGTCGCGGCCCAGCACTATTTGGCCTTCGGTAATGTAGCCTGTCAGGTCGGGAATCGGGTGGGTGATGTCGTCGCCCGGCATGGAAAGAATGCCCAGCTGGGTGACGGTGCCCTTCTTGCCCTTGACGCGACCGGCGCGCTCGTAGATTGAGGACAAGTCTGTGTACATGTAGCCCGGATAGCCGCGCCGGCCCGGTACTTCCTCTCGCGCCGCGGCGATTTCACGCAAAGCCTCACAGTAATTGGTCATGTCAGTGATGATGACCAGCACGTGCATGTCTTTCTCGTAAGCCAAATATTCGGCAGTTGTCAGGGCAAGACGGGGCGTGATGATGCGCTCCACTGAGGGGTCGTCGGCCAAGTTAAGGAACAGCACCGCGCGCTCAAGGGCGCCGCTGCGCTGGAATTCGCGCATAAAGAAGGAGGATTCCTCGTGCGTGATGCCGACTGCCGCGAATACGACGGCAAAAGGCTCCTTCTGCTTTGACACCGTCTTCGCTTGGCGCGCAATCTGAACAGCAAGCTGGGAGTGCGGCAGGCCGGAGGCTGTGAAGATGGGCAGCTTCTGCCCGCGCACAAGGGTGTTCAGCCCGTCGATGGTGGAAATGCCTGTCTGGATGAAGTCGGATGGCGTGTCGCGCATGAAAGGATTGAGGGCGGAGCCGTTGACGTCCAGCCTTTTCTCCGCCGTAACCGGAGGCTTGCCGTCGCGCGGCCTGCCGAGGCCGTCGAAAGAGCGGCCCAGCATGTCGGGCGAGACGCCCAAATGCATGGTCTCGCCCAAAAAGCGGACGCGCGTGCCGGTGGTGTTGATGCCGGCCGTGGGGCCGAAAATCTGCACCACTGCCGTGCCCTTGGCCGCTTCCAGCACCTGACCCATGCGCTTCTCGCCGGTGGGGAGGAGCACCTCGACGATTTCGTTGTATCCGACGTCCGAAACTTCGGAGACGAACACCAGCGGACCGGCGATTTGGGTGATTGTCTTGTATTCCTTCATGAGCATCACCTCTACTTGCGACCCAGCTCGTCGAAAGCCTTGTCTATCTCCCCCTGCATTCCCTCGAGCTGGGAGAGGCGGCTTTCAGGCACTTCCTTCATGCGGCCCAGGTTCTCGCGGATTGGCATTGCCAGCACGCGCTTGAGCTGCACGCCGATGTCCAGCGCTGCTTCGGCGCGGGCATGGGTGGCCAGGATGTTGCGCAGCATGAGAT
The DNA here is from genome assembly GCA_021813025.1 of Microcaldota archaeon. Classification (GTDB taxonomy): domain Archaea; phylum Micrarchaeota; class Micrarchaeia; order Anstonellales; family Anstonellaceae; genus CAIXYX01. The sequence goes on along the minus strand of JAKAME010000033.1, from coordinate 10,523 downwards.
ACTGCTTGCGCATGGAAGAATAGGTGTCGATGTCGTGGAAGGCGGACTGCTGCAAAAAGTCCTCGCGCAAACTGCGCGTGGTTGCCAGCACAAGCTGCTCCTTCTCAGGCAGCGCGTCAGGCCCGACCAGCTGCACGATTTCCTGCAGCTCGGACTCTTTCTGCAAAAGGGCCATTGCCTCGGCGCGCAGCTTCGGCCAGTCGGCTGACACCGACTGGGTGAACCACGTGTCAAGCAGCTCGGTGTAAAGCGAATATGAGCGCAGCCAGTTGAAGGCGGGGAAGTGCCGCCTTTGCGCCAGCGCAGCTTCAAGCGCGAGATAGACTTTGGTCACGCGCAGGGTGTTTTGCGAGACAGGCTCGTTGATGTCGCCTCCAGGAGGGGAGACGGCGCCGATGATGGTAATCGAGCCGTAGCGCTCGTCGGAGCCGAGCGTGCGCACGCGGCCCGCGCGCTCGTAGAATTCTGCCAGCCGGCGCGCCAGATAGGCGGGATAGCCTTCTTCGCCCGGCATTTCCTCCAGGCGCCCGCCGATTTCGCGCATGGCTTCGGCCCACCTGCTGGTGGAGTCTGCCATGAGCGCAACGTCATAGCCCATGTCGCGGTAGTATTCGGCAATGGTGATGCCTGTGTAAATCGAGGCTTCGCGGGCGGCCACCGGCATGTTGGACGTGTTGGCTATGAGGATGGTGCGCTGCATGAGGGGCTTGCCTGACTTGGGGTCGACAAGGTGCGGGAATTCGGTAAGCACCTCGGTCATTTCATTTCCGCGCTCCCCGCAGCCTATGTAGACCACGAGCTGGGTGTCAGACCATTTGGCGAACTGGTGCTGGGTGACTGTTTTGCCCGAGCCGAACGGGCCGGGAATGGCGCAGGTGCCGCCCTTTGCTATCGGGAAGAACATGTCCACCACGCGCTGGCCAGTGACAAGCGGCAGGGTGGGGTCGAGCTTTTCCGCGCACTCGCGGGCGCGGCGCACGGGCTGGCGCACCAGCATTGTGACGTCATGGCGCTTGCCGTCCTCCTCTATCACCGCAACGGCGTCTTCGATTGTGAATTTTCCGGATGAAATCGACTTGAGGGTGCCGTCGCGCGGGGCAAGCACTTTGTGCAGGATGAGGTCGGTTTCCTGAACGGTGCCCAGCACGTCCCCGCGCCTCACCTTCTCGCCTGATTTTTTCACCGCCTTGAATTCCCACTTCTTTTTGTGGTCAAGGGGCGCGACGCGCACGCCGCGCGGCAGGAAAAGGCTGTCGGTTTCCTTGGCGATGGCCTCCAGCGGGCGCTGGATGCCGTCGTAAATGGAAGTGAGCAAACCGGGGCCGAGCTCGACCGAGAGCGGAAGGCCGGTGCCCTCCACAGGCTCGCCCGGCTTGATGCCGGAAGTGTCCTCATAGACTTGGATGATGGCGCGGTCCTCCACTATCTTGATGATTTCGCCCATCAGGCCCTCCTTGCCCACCTTGACGACCTCGTACATGGCAGCGCCTGCCATGTCCTCCGCCTCGACGACGGGGCCTGAAATCCGGATGAGTTTGCCCATGCATACACCTCGATTATCATGAATCATAGATGATTTGACGATTATGATTTTGTTCCGTTTCCGTTCTTTGCATGCCCGTTGCTTTTGCCCTTCTTCATCAGGTCGAAGCCGAGCGCGCGCTTCACAAGCTTTGCGATTGATTCGCTCTGCTCAAGAGGGCCTGCGCGGCCCGGCACTGCAACCACGACCGGCTTGGCAGCCGCCTCGATTTTCTTGCGCAAACGCCAGTCTGCCGATTCGAGCAGGCGCTCCTCGACTATGATGATGCCGATTTTCGGGTCTGCCATGAGCTGGGCCAGCACGGCCTCGGCCTCTGCGGGAGTCGGGGCGGAGTGGAGGTGGGTGAGGCCGGCGAGGCGGAAGCCGGTGCGAAGGCTGCCGCCGCCAATCACCGCGATGGATTCTGATGGAATGGTTGGAGCGGCCATGACAATCATCTAGGAGTGCGCGTGCACCAGCATGTTCTCTATTTCCGCGGCCGGCAGCCCGAGGGCCTTGGCGCGCACGATTTTGCGAATGTTGGCCATCTCCTGCTCCTTGAGCAGAAGCGCGCCGGCAAGCACGCCGACGGAGAGCTGCGCGCGCCTGAATGTGCGCACTCCCTCCGTGGCCGAGAGGCGGGCCATCGCGGCCTCAAGTTTCGGCAGGGATGAATCGGATGCATAGGCTTTGAGGGCCTGCGTCCAGCCGAGGCGGAAGGCAAGGTGCTGTATTGCGGGAAGGTCGGGGCCGCCCTGCGCCAGCTCCATCCAGCGCGAGGCGGGCATGCTGCTGCCCGGCACGAGGTAGTGGCGCATTTCCGATGGCTTGACGCCTACCGCGCGCAGGCGCAGAATTGTGGAAAGGTTTTTCTCGTCCGCCTGCCGGCGCAGAAGCCTGCTCACCTCCTCCATGTCAGAGCCTGAGAGGCTGCCGGATGCGCGCATGGCGAACAGGTAGATGAGGCGGTAGAGCTCGTCAAGAAGCGGCTGGAGGGTTTCGGCCGAATCGAGGGAGAGGATGAGGCGGCGCAGGCGCTCGGCCGCGTGCGGGTCTCCCGACTGGCCTTCCATGACGGCCCTGCCTGCGGGGCTTGTGCGCAAAATGTGCAAAACTTCCTCGCCGTCCTTGGCGGTGTGGGCTGCGCGCAGGGCTGATTCGCTGATGCTGCCGGCCAGCACGAGGTAGGGCAGGATTTGCTCGAAAGTTTTCTTCTGCCTCCGCGCGAGAAGCACCACCTTGAGGTTGTGCGCGTCCCAGCGGCCCAGAAGGGCGGTCAGCACCGGCCGGGCCTCGGCAGGGGAGAAGGAAAGCAGCAGGCGGCTGAAGCGCGCGAAGTGGCGGCTCACCGCCAGCTCGATGAGGTCGTCGCCCTTGAAATGAAGGGAGAGGGCAACCAAGTCTTCGCGGTATGAAGTGCGCTCGAGAAGCTCCACCATCGCCTCTGGCGCGGGCGCGGCCATGAGGGAGTGCAGCTGGTCGGGCGTGAGGAAGCGCGAGTAGAGGCCGTGCACGCGGGCGTTGGAATAGCCGTAGACAAGGGGGCGGAAAGAGAGCAGGCTGCCGATGCGGAGCAGCGGGCCGGCCATGCTGGCCGCGCCCGGCGGACTGGGGGATGGTGTGTTCATGGAAATTTCCTAACGCCTTGGTTTTTTCCCGCCCAGCGAGCTGCGCGAGGACACCGGCATGGAAAATGCCGAGAAGTCAAGCACGCGCGGAGAGCCGCGCTGGGAAGAAGGGCCTGATTGCCTTGTTTTGGCCTGACCTGACGCTGCGCGCTGGGAGTCTTGGCCATAAGATTTTGATTTTTTCTCCTGTCCCCTCTCGCCTGCGGGCGGGATGTCCGGCACTGCGGAATCCTCGGGGGTGAAGAGCTTGAGGTGGATGAGGTGCAGCAGCTCCTCGCGCTTGCGCTCGAACTGTGCTTCGAGGGTGTAATCCACGGCTATGCGCCCGTCCGCGGTCTCGGCGCGCACGCCGCCCGCGCAATCGAGGGCCTTGCGGGCGACCTTGAAGCCCGCGCCGCGCAAGGTTTCGGAGTCCGATTCGTTGGCATGCAGCATGGAGCCTGCCTGTCCAAGCTCGTCGGTGGCCTTCTGCGCCCAGGCTTTCAGCCTGGCGGAATAACCGGAGCGGCGGGGCATCTGCCTGTAGTGGCCCCACACCTGCTCAAGGCACTGGCGCACCGCCTCCTCGCGCGATTCCATCATGTGGCGCGAGGCCTCCAGCTGCGTGGCAGTCAGGCGGCTGGACGCCTCGGCAGAGGAGAACGCGTCGGCTTCCGCCCTGGCCGCCTCTAGCGCGCGCTGGCCGTCCGCATGCGCGGAATCGAGGATGCGCTTGGCGTCCTCGTGCGCCGACTTGAGGATGGCGGTCGCCTGCGAATGCGAGCGCGACTCTATTTCCGCGCACAACTGCTCAAGGCCCATGGATGTCCCTCCTGAAACTGATGGTTGGCTGGCGTGCAGGGCCTTGCTCAGGCCTTGACTCCCAGCTGCTGCACCATCAGGAACGACACGACGAAGCCCAGGAGCACGATGAGCTCGGGCAGCGCCATGTAGATGATGAGCTTGAACGTCTCCTCAGGCTTCTCCGCCAGCACGCCCATGATGGACGAGCCGATTGAGGCCTGCGCCCACGCGGTGCCGAGCGCTCCGCCCGCCATCGCGATGCCGGCGCCCAATGCGATGCCGGCTTGGCCCATGCTTGTCGTATCAACCATTCACAACACCTCTATCTCCCCAAATTTCCGGGGATTAGTATGACTCATGATTTTTTATGACGCATGATTTTTTCGCATGAATATTTTTTCGCATTTTTCTATTACATTCCCACCCTTGTCTTCTCGCTCAGGGGCACGAAGGGCACGCCGCCGCCGTGGAAGAACTTGCCGAAGAATTCCACCACGTTGAGACGGGCCCCGTGGATGATGCCCTCGAACATTGCGACGAACGTGTTGAACGCATGCGCCAGCGCATAGGCGATGGCGATGAGGATGAACATCAGGATGCCGGCAGGGCTGTCAAGCAGCTTGGGGTTGGGCGAGATGAGGGTGTTGATGGCCTCGGCCAGTATGACGCCGGCCACGCCCACTGCCGCGATACGGGCATATGACATGATGTTGGAGGCAAGGCCGGGAATTTCCACAAGCCCAAGCGGCCCCTCGGCCCATGCCAGCGCGAGCGCGCCGGCAGCAAGAAGCCCGACGCCGCCAATTCCCATTTCCACCGGCACTGCGTTGAGCAGGAAGGCCATTACAGCGATTGTGCCGCCAATCTGGATTGGAAGCCACGACAGCTTGGCAAGCGCGTGCTTTTTGTTGTGCCCCCACTCGTTGGCGGCGCCAAGCAAAAAGCCCAGCGCGACGTGAATCCAGCCCACGATGATGGTGAGCAGCAGAAGGCCCTGCACGTCCTCCACGCGGTGCACCACCCCCTCGTAGAGATGGCTGCCGATGAGGGCGGCGTGGCTGTAGCCAAAGTATTCGTCGAAAAGCACTCCGAAAATAAATGAGGGCACCGCGCCAATCATCCACAGGCCAGCGAAATTGGAAAGCATGGAGCCTGCTTTTGATTTGGCGCGCATGAGGGCTGCGAGCAGGAAGCTCAGCACGGCATAGCCGGCGTCGCCTACAATGAGGCCGTAGAGGATGGGGATGGTGAAAAAGGTAATCATGGTGGGGTCTATTTCGTCGGCGCGGGGAAGCGAGAGGAACTCGACAAGGAATTGCGAGGGCGCGGCTATCTTGGGGTTTTCCAGCAGGGTGGGCCTGCCTGCCCCATGGTGCGACTCTTCGGGCACAAGGCGCACCATCACCTGCCGCCCGAACGCTTTTTCTGTTTCTGACTGCAAACGCAGGAGCTGGCGCGGGTGTATCCAGCCCTGGCTGAAGAAGCAGGAGTCTGACTGGCGCATGTAGGATGAGGAGACGCGGCTTAGGTCTGCGGAAATCGAGAGTGCCTGCTCAAGCTGCCTGCACAACGGGTAGTATTGGGCAGAAAGCTCCCTGCGCCTGCGCTCGATTGCATGCAGATGCTCGGAGAGAGCCTCGGACTCGCCGCGTGCCGAGAGAAGGGCGACTTTTGGAGTGACTGACAGAGTGGAAGGCCATGCGACGCGCTCGCAGCCTTCCAGCGCCGCGCCTGCGTCCGCGCCTGCGGGCGCGGCCATGAGGATGAGGGTGCGCGACGGGTCGATGCCGTCGCTGAATGTGGCCAGCTGGACGTGCTTGAGGTGGCGGCGGATGCGGGTGAGAGCTGCCCCTGCCTGCTTGGCAGGCGCGGAAACAAGAGAGTAGGCAAGATGGGGGGTGAGCGAGGCTGGCTTGAAGGGAATGCTCTCTATGCGCTGCAGCTGCCTTTCGCGCTCGCGCCTGGTTCCAAGCTGCTTGCGTATTTCCTCCTCCTCTGCCTGAAGCTGGCGCAAGTCATCCTCTATTGAAATCGAGCGCGCGGCCTCCAACAGAGGCTTGGTGAGGGCCGGAGCCTCGCCCTCGATTTTCGGCAACTGCGAGAGCATGGCGCGCAGGCGCACAAGCTGGGCAGACACTTCGGCATAATCAGGAAGAGGCTGGCCCTCCTGCAGGCCCGACTGGCCGGCCGGTATCTGGCTGATGTGCACCACGCCAAGCTTCTGCCAAAGCCGCAGCGCTTGCGCCTGCACGCTGCGCACTCCAATCAGGTAAATCTTCTGCAAAGGAACTGGCTTGAGCATAGGCGATACCTTTCAGATTTTCTCGGCTATTTCGCGCACCTGCGCGTCCTTGAGGCGGCGGCCCAGCAAATCCTGCGCTTTCTGCCCGGCCTTGTTGAGCAGGGTGCCGATGCGCACCTCAGTCTGGTGGCGCCGCTCGGTGATTATGCGGTTCTTTTCCGCCACGGCCTTTTCAGACGCTGCGGCCGAAATGGCCGCTGCTTCTGCCTGAGCCTTGGCCTTCACATTCTGGGCCTCTGCCTGAGCGTCGGACATGCGCTTGGCCGCGCGCGCCTCGGCTGAGGACACGGCTGAAACCTCGCGCAGGAAGTCGTCAGAAGAAGCATGGGAAGAGTGAGTCTCCATCGAACACCGCCCACTATCGGCCAAGCTAAGGCCGATTCGTTTGATTCTGGTTTTCCAATCGACGGCAATCTATATAAACCTGCTTTTAACCACGCTCGGCGCAAAGACAGAGGAGGGAGAATTTTCGGGCTGGATTTGGTTTTCGGCCTTATTTAGGAATTAATATAATAGCCTGACTGCTTCTATCCCCGCTTATCGGTGATTTATCCCCATGCATCGGTGATTTTTCATGCCCGCCCCCTACCGCCCATATGCTCTGAGCGAAATAATTCAGGAAACTGACGAAGTGCGCTCGCTCGTGTTCACTCCGGCCGACGGGCAGCCAGTGCCTCAATTCAAGGCCGGGCAGTTCTTCATGCTGCGCATAACCGACGTGCCGGGCCTCAAGCCTTCCATGCGCTCGTATTCTGCCGCGCGCGCATACAGGCCGGACAGCCTTTCGTTTGGAATCAAATTGCACGGAAATTTCACCCACGCGCTGTTTGAGAAAAAGAAAGGGGACAGGATTGAGATTTCGGGGCCTTACGGATTTTTCACCTTGGCGGAAAACAATGCCCCGATCGTGCTTTTGGCGGCAGGCATAGGGATTACTCCTCTTCTTTGCATGTGCGAGGAATTGACGCAGAAGAAAGACGCGCGGCCTTTGCACCTGTTCTACTCCAACCGCGAGCTGCACCGGGCGCCGTTCATTCCCCTGCTGGAAGCGCTGCAGGCCAGCCATCCGAATTTCAAGTTCGTCCACACCATCACCTGCGACCCGGCGCCCGAAGGATGGAACGGCGAGTGCGGGAGAATCAGCGCCGAGATGCTCAAGCGGCATGGCGTGGATTTTGCGCGCGCGCACTTCTATTTCTGCGGGCCAAAGGCGTTCAATGACTCCATGCAGCAGATGCTGGAAGGGGCGGGCGTGGCAAAAGAGAGGATACACAAGGAGGCGTGGTAGGGGAAAAGAAGTGCGCGGGGGAAAAGAGCAAGAAGGCCTTTATTCTATATCCTAATCATCAGCCCCTGGTCCGGCTAGATTCTAATCATCAAGCCCTGGTCGCCGATGTAATAGTGATACCACGTGTCAGCGGCCATGCCCATCCCCTTGATGCGCAGCTTGCCTGCATCGAATTCAATCACGCCGTCCATCAGATGCTCCACCATCTTCACGTCCTTCTCGTCATGCATCCCCTTCTCCATCAGATACATGGCAGTCGCGCCCTCGCGGCGGAACTTGCCCACCACGAACTGCATGAACCTAAAAGCGGTTGGAGAGTCGGTTTCCTTGAGAAGGGAGGAGAGCGAGTGGAAGGCGAGGCGGTGGCTTGGGAATGATTTCACCAGCTCGTCCTGCACGCGCGCGATGTGCATCGAAATCGAGGAGAGGGCTGCCGGGCTGGCTGCATAGCTCACCACGCCGGCGTCCTGAAGCGCGGGCTCGAGCTGGCGGGAGTAGCAGTCAATCACCTGCACAAGCCCGCTCTGCTCGAATGGCGCGAGGTCCATGCCAAGGGCCGCCATCTTGGCCCTCCAGTCGAGGTAGCCAAAGTCGGTGAGAACGAATATGCCCGGCGTCTCCTCGACAAGCCCCTGATAGATGTACTGCATGGCCATGATTTTCTTGCCGCAGAGGGGCTCGCCGTAAAGAAGGAGGTTGGAGCGCGCAGGCAGGCCTCCGCCGAGGAGCTGGTCAAGACCGGGCACGCCGGTGTGCATGCGGCCGTTGGAAGGAGGGGGGGCTCCGGAGGATGAGGAGGATGGACGAACGGGGGCGTCGGAGTAGGAGGGGGCCCGGCCTGAGGAGGAAGGAGAAGAGGAACGGGCCGGGGAGCCGGCTGCGGAGTAAGAGGGCTGGCGGTCGGGGGCGGCGGATGAGTAAGAGGGTGGGGTGCGGGCGCTCGCCATAAGCATATGGCAGGCCGGGGAGTTTTTTTAAGGCTTGAGGGGGTGGGGAGGGTATGGCCAAAACCCCCTCTGCATCGAAATCCAGCCCAATGCCCGGCGAGCCGCCTTCCTCAATCCCAGTGACGGTGGCCCCGCGCGTGCCCAGCGGCGTTCCGGGCCTAGACGAGCTGTGCGGGGGCGGATTCGAGAAAGGCTCCACCATGCTCTGCCTCGGCGAGCCGGGCTCCGGCAAGACCACGCTTCTCACGCAGTTTCTGGTGAACGGGGCGCTGGAGCACGGCGAGAGCGGCGTGTTCCTCTCGTTTGACGAGGCCAAGGACTCCATCCTGCGCCATTCGCTGTCTTTTGGCTGGGATTTGGCCCAGCTTGAGAAGGAGGGCGCAGTGTCTGTCGTCACCTACAAGCCCCACGAGGTGAGGAGGCTTGCGGAAGAGGGCGGCGGGCTTATTTGGGACACTATTAATGAGACAGGGGCGCAGCGCATAGCCATTGATTCGCTCTCCTCCTACGTCGTGCTGTTCGACACCCCCTATGCCGCGCGCGAGGCGCAGCGCAGCCTGTTCGAGCTTGTGCACAAGTGGGGCTGCACCACCCTGCTTTCGGGCGAGGCTGCGTCCAGCGGCGACCGCAGCTCGGAAGGTATGGACTACCTGGCCGACGGAGTGCTGATTTTGCACCACCCCCGCCAGCGCAACGTGCGCTTCCGCGCGGTGGAAATACTCAAGATGAGGGGCACCAACCACTCGCAGAAGATTTGCCCGTTCGAATTCTTGCCCGGAATCGGGATGAAGGTTTATCAGGGCGAGGACATTTTCGAGGAGTTCGGCACGAGGGAAGGATTCTGATTTTGCCGAATCCTTTAAATACGCCAAACCATCACATAATACCATGACTCTTCAGGTTGGAAGTTTTGTCGCCGGGAGCAGCTTCTGCAAGGCCAACAAAAAGCTGCAGCACAAGCTTGGGAAAACCGGGTCAGAGCGCAATCTCTTCAAAAAAGAGGAAAAAAACACCGACAAGGCTGGCAATGGGCCGGCCGGCATTTCGTGGCTCATGTTCTTCACCGTCCCCTCCATGCTGCAGCTGGAGAAGGACAGGGGCCAGCGGATTGAGGAAATGAATTTCAGGGACGATGAGCCGTTCACATTCACGCTGTACGGCCGGGAGCATCACATATCGCTGAAGCACTTGAAGTCGCTTATCAGCAGCAACAGGCGCCAGTACCTCCAAATCGAGGGCCATATCGACAGGGACGGCCTCAAGCGCATGCTTTGCCTTATCCGCGACGGCACTGGGCGGCTGGACGCCGCCAAGCAGGCGATGGCTGAAAAGTGAATGAAAAGCTATTTCTCGTCAAAGCTTTCCAGCTTCTTCTGCTGGTCGTATTTGCTTCTTGCCTCATCTACTGCCGCAAGCCACGAGTCCCCGATTTTTCCCAGATAGTTCCCGAAAGTTTTGGACAAATGAAGGGTCATGGGCCTGTATTTGCGCTTGGATTCCACGGCAACGACGGTTTGGCGCTCGATTTTTATCATCCCGACTCTTCGCAGGCGGGGCAGCACGCGGTTGTAGAAGGTTGCCTTGGAAATGTTCTGCGAGGAGACGAATTCTGCTATTTCGGCCCCCTCCATCCTCGTGCGCCCAACAAGCTGCTGCATGAAAGCAAGGGCCACCTGATGATAGACCGGCTGGTAGCGGGCGGGAAAAACGAACTGCACCACTTCTGCCAAGCCCCATGCGTTGCGGGTGGCCGACTCGTTCTTGTCCTCGAACGCGCGGATGGCCGGAGAGTCGTGGGGCGGAAGCCACAAAGTCTCGCCTGCAGGAACGCCGCGGGTGGCTATGGTGCGCTCTGAAGAGGATTTTGAAATTGAGGGACGAGGCAGCGCTGAGGGGGTGGTTTCTTCCCCGCCAGAAGGGGCGGTTTCGCCAGCCTCTTCCTTCTCTACAGCCGCCTCGCCAGTCTCTTCATTCTCTGCAGTCGAGCCGCCGCTCTCTTCTTTCGCTTCGTCGTCGGCTGTCATGGGCCGGTCTACTGATACAATAAATAAAA
>JAKAME010000001.1 GCA_021813025.1 Microcaldota archaeon | reverse complement strand
AAGCTTGAGGCCCAAACCCACAAGCGCAAGAAACAGCGCGGCAGTGAGCACATAGATGCCCGGAGTTACGGTGAGAAACCCGTAATCCAGAATGCGTGAAGAAAGGATGAATGGATACGCAGCCTGCGCAACGGGGGCAAAGAGGCCCCCGTTTCCTGCTTGTGCAAGCCCCAGCGTTTTCGCCATGGTGCCCGCATCCACCGAATCAGTCAGCACGCGCACGGACGAGCCCCACAGCACGAAAGCCATGGCCCCCATCCAGAAAGGCCTGTCTATGGAAACGTTCTTCTTCTCAAACCATCTCCAAATCACATACAGCGCCCCCAGCGCGATGGCCGCATACACAACAGTATTCACCATGTTGTAGCCTGTGCGGTCCCAGATTGGGGAAATGAAATAGTCTTGGATGAAGGAAGAAATATCCACGTCAGTTCTTCCGCTTCGCTACATATAAAAACCTCCTATCCCTGCCTCTTCCATGGGCTGCCGTCCGAGCTATCAGGGCAACCGTCTGAGCATGGACTGCCTCACCTGTGGCCTCGGCCTCACGTCAGTCGCCTGCCTCAACTCGCACCTCAAGACCATAGCAACGCTTGACAAGCCTTGGAAGACCATGCGCTATGAGGAGGAAGTCATCATAGACTTGGACGAGGACAAGTCGGCCATCTTCTGGGAATATGTCGCAATCATACGCCAAGTGGAGCAAATCATGCTCGACCCCAAAGTCTATGGCCATGAGCAGGACGAGCAGTACAGAAGCCGCCAGAAGCTGCTCAAGGATTTCTACGAGTCAATGTTCCAAAGCCCGGTGGAGGCGGCCAGAGTGCTGCGCGAATACGAGGAAGCCTCCCCAGAGCGCGCCGTGTTCGTGGAAGGGTGGCGCACCTTCCGCGGGTGGGTGAATGGAATCCTCGCGGCCTACCAGCAGAGCCGCATGTATTCCCTTGCCTCAAAAGAGGAGGATTTGCGCCAGGTGTTCCTCTCGCTCCTCAGCCTCAAGGCCATGCCATACTCACAAACCTTCCTCAAGACCATCCCGGCCGGCGCCAAACTGCTGGAGGGCGGCAAATACGAGCTGCCCTATGGGGTGCAGGTGGAAATCTACGAGGCTCCCGGCTCAGAAGCCTACCTCTACTCTTTGCGCAATCCCATAATCGAAAGCCTGCCGCCGGCGCTTGTCACCCTGCTTCAGGACACCATAACAGACGAGCTCAAGGCTGTCAAGGAAACCGTTGATTACACCACAATCTTTGACTCGAAGATGCGCACCCTGCGCCAGCATTTCATAGACCAGGCCCAGCTCAAGAACATCCAAATCACTTCAGAGCAGGCTCTTGCAATGGGCCGCGAAGCTGCTGCGTGGACAGTGGGCCTTGGCTCCCCGCTGGAAAACCTGGCAATGGACCGCGACAATCTCACCGATGTCTATATCGACGCGCCCAATGCGCCAATCTATGTCGAGCACCAGAAGTTCGGCCTCTGCCACACCTTGTGGCAGTATTCGCCGGAAATGCTTGAGCGCGCTTTCCGCAACATCGTCATCTCATTAGGGGGCGGGCGCAAATTCGACAAAGACAACCCGGTAATCGACATCGTGCTCACAAGGCTTGCAATGCGCTGCCATCTCCAGCGCCCGCCAGCCACATTCGGCGAACTGCAGGCTGCGCTAAGGCTGATGAAAGAGCAGCCCTTCACCTATGCCGAATACCTCAAATACTCCTCCTTCACCCCCTTCTTCGCAGGTTATGACGACGTCATGGTGGGCTTGGGCTGCTCGGAAGCGGTGCTGGGCCTCAAAGGCGTGGGCAAAACGGCCTTTACTTCAGCCAAAATCTCTGCCATCGGCCTGCATCGGCGCATCCTGCCGATTCAGGACATAGAGGAAATCCCCACCCGCGCCTACCGCAAGCGCGGCTTCCACATTGGCGCCATCCGCGTGGCTTCCTCAGAGCATGAGGAAACCCAGCAGACAAGCTCCGAGCTTGACCTAGTTTCAATGACCAACGCGTCTTTGCGCATGGGAGACGCCTGCGTCATTATCAACGAAATACGCTCCCGCACCGCCATTCAGGGAGTCATCAACATGCTCAACACCCAGCCGGGCATCTTTTTGCTTTACAACCTTCACGCCCAGTCATTGAAAGACATCCAGGACCGCCTGGAATTGGTGTTCGGCATGCCTGCGGCCTCGATGTATTCAACCGACCGCTACTCATTTTTGAAGAAAGTGCGCTTTGGCCGCAAGTCGCGCGTCTACCGCATGCTGGGCTTCCAATACGAGACTGATTTGGACAAGCGGCAGTATGCGCAGGTGTTTGATTTGCACCGCGGCGAGGACCTTGCCTCCACGCGCCTGCAATGCCTGTTCTGCGATTTGCCTGAAGCAAGCGCGCAGGAGCTCTACAACGCCGATTTGGGCTCAATTGCCAGACGCCTCAAGCTCAAGTTCGTCCCGCCCGCATTGCAGAGGCGCGCCGACGAGACCGGCCTGCCTGCGAAAGACTATGTCATGGAGGCATTCTACAAAGGCAAGCTCTATGACCTGATTTACCATGCCTCTGTGGATTATGACGAGCCTGCCCTCATAGAGCTTGACTTCGTGCTCAAATGCCTCATGGCAGCGAATCGGATTTTGAAAGAGCATTCCGGGCAGGAGCCGGACTGGGGCGCCTATGACAAGCTGCTGGTGGGCGAGTTCAGCCAGATTCTGGCGGATGAATTGAAAGAGCGCGAAACCACTGCGCAAACAACCGGACAGGAGAAAAAAACAAAGAAAACGGGGGCATCTGCTTCGGCGCAAAAGGCAGCTCCTGCAAAATCCGCCCGCCGGCCGGTTCCTGCGCCATCCGGCCAAGACAATGCGCCCCGCGCCCGTGCCTCAAAATCAACTCCTCTCGAAGCTGACGAAGTTCTGGAAGCAGAAGAGGAGGAAGCCGCCCCGAGCGAAGAACCGGCTGGCGAAGAGAGCCAAAACTAGGGGCTTCTCTTCGAGGCCGGTCTTAAGCTTGTTAAATCTCTCACCCATCCGTCGCTTCACAGATACTTATTTAAACACAAAAATACACAATAATTACGTCAAGTGAGATGTATCTATGGCTTTAAACTTCCGAACCCAGCGCGTTGCTTCTGGGGTCGATTTGATCAAAGGCATCACTGCCTTCGACACCTCTGGGAAAAAATTCTTCGAAAAGATGCTCGGTCCGGCCGAAGTGCAGCGGTTCGCCCAGCAGAATCCCGAAGCACTCAAAGCGCTCAAAATGCCTCTCTTTATGGGTTTCTCGGTCAACACCGAAAAGCCTTTGGGTGAGTCCATCAACACCAAGACTGGCACTCTCACCGTGCGCGGCAATGGTGGTGACTTCCACCTGCCCAATGCAGAGAAAGTCCTCACTCCAGACGAGCTGAAGGCCCAGAACCCCCTCTTGGTTATCAACCCTTCTATCTGCGTCGTCGACTTTGGCCTTTTCGTCTCCAAGGAATTCACAGCGGATAGGCGCCAGTTCCTCAAATTCTATGCCAACCAACCCCAAACAAAAGGGTGGTTTTCCGCAGTTGAAGGTATGCCTGGAAGCCAGGCTTCGCGTCCTTTTGGCACAAATGCTCTCTACCGTTCATTCCGGAGCGAATTCGGCTCGCTTGGGCGCAGTGCCGGCTATGACAACATATCTGGTGCCGGCTGGGAGGTCTTCGTCGGCAACTGGCGCGACCTCAGTAATGGGGTGTTAGTGGAGGCCGGTGCGCTGGTGCACGATATTGTGACTACCTCCAAATCCTGAGCTGTCCTCCACCTCAGAAACCCGAGCCTCTCTGGCCAGATTTTCCTCTCCCGCCTGATTTTTATTCCCCCACCGCTTCATTCTCTCATGGGTTCTGCCGACAAACTCAAGGAGCTAGAGGACGAGCTGGCCCGCACCCAGAAAAACAAAGCCACCGAATTCCACATCGGCATCCTCAAGTCCAAAATAGCCCACCTGAAGAAAGCCATCTCCGCCCCCAAGAAATCAGGATTGCAGACAGGCGGGTTTGACGTCAAGAAGTCAGGCGACGCAACAGTGGTGTTCATCGGCCTGCCCTCAACCGGCAAATCCACCCTTCTCAACGCGCTCACCGGCGCCAAATCCAAGACTGCGGCCTACCACTTCACCACCCTGACCGTGGTGCCCGGCGCCCTGGATTATCGGGGCGCGAAAATCCAGCTGCTGGACCTGCCCGGCATTATTGCAGGCGCGAAAGAGGGCTCCGGGCGTGGCAAGGAAGTTTTAGCGGTGGCGCGAAACGCAGACCTCATCCTGCTCCTGCTCGACGTATTCGACCCTCTCTATCGGCCCAAGCTGATTGAGGAGCTTGAGGGCATCGGCATACGCGTGGACAAGTCAAGGCCCAACCTGCTGGTGCATCCCAAGCTGCGCGGAGGCGTCAACATACATGCCACCGTGCCGCTCACGCACCTGAACGAGCGCATGATTATCGCTATTCTGCACGAGCAGGGCATCCACAACGCCGAAGTGATGCTTCGCCAGGATGCAACTGTTGATGAATTCATCGACGTGCTGGAAGGCTCGCGCAAATACACTCCCTCGATTACCCTTCTCAACAAAATCGACTTGGTCCAGCCGCAGTTCCTCAAGGCAATTCCCTACGGCTTCGTGCCGCTTTCCGCAGAGAAAAATCAGGGGGTGGAGGAGCTTAAGGAGAAAATATGGGAGAAACTGCAGCTCATTCGCATCTACACCAAACGCAGAAATGAGGATGCCGATTCCACCCCCATGATGATGCGCGCAGGCTCCAACGTCGGGGATGCGTGCGAGCGGCTGCACCGGGATTTGAAGAAGCTGTTCCGCTACGCGCAGGTGTGGGGGCCGTCCGCCAAATTTCCGGGGCAAAAGGCCGGGTTGGACCACGTTCTTCAAGACGGGGACGTGATTTGCGTGTATAAGAGATGAAGGGATGGCAGTCCGTCCGTTAGGAGAGAACTCGTCTGCCTGAGCTACGCGAAAAACGCCTAAAACAGCCCAAGACGCGGAAATGAGGGAGGTGTCCCTAGGGCTGCTCTCGTTTATGGGTCAATTTGTCGGAATATCAACCTGTGATATTTGATATTGTTTCCCAGACGCCAATTTCGAGAATTCAGTTTCTTTTCCGTTGATAAATGCGTACTTGAGCGACTGCTTGGATAAGTTTGGCTCGAAATTTTTCACTCCTGCCTTCGCGCACTCGTTAGTTACGAACAATAGCACCCTGTTGGTTTCACTCAAGAACTTCCAGCGTTTTTTCATCTTTCCCAAGTTGCCCATCGGCGTGTGAGCCGGGTTGATGAAGATGTCGGTGTCGTTAAGTATCGATTCCAGCTTTGTCTGCGATTCTTTGTCTTCCGCTCGGCAATAAACTTTGTTATTATGAGATTGTTCGTTTCGGAGGACGTTATTCTCACCACAGATAATCAGACGAACTCGCTTACCATCGACACTAAAACATCTATCTTTTTCTAGCGTAGTCAGATAGTTTTCTATAAGATTTTTTTCATTACGGTTGGCTTCTTCGCTCGTAGCAAACCACTGTTTCACCTTATTGAGTTTGAGTTTGCCATCTTGAATCACGTAAAAACCTGCTGGAGAATGTGGATTGTCGTTTGTATCGTATCCGCTACCTACTTCTAAAATGAATGTCGGATGAGGCGCGTGGAGGCCATCAATCACGCGATTCAACTCGTTTTCATTATCAAGCGTCCAGCCTGAGAATAGAACCATCGCTAAATCTTTGGTCTTTTCTAAAACTTCCAACACGAGGTCAGCGTTGTTCGGCGTCCTATTTCCGCGTTTGGCTTTGCCAGCGCGTTTCGGCTTGCTTGAAGTTCCGCCATCTACATGCATAATAAATGAAACCACTGCGCATTTCATACGCCCAACCTCCTCTTGAACTCCGCTATGTTTCCGCTATTCCCCAGATCCAATTCGCACCAAACACAATCTTTGGAGTATAAACGAACGGTAGGCTTCAAATCGAGGATTGACGGCGCAAAGTCCTTCAATGTGTCATACCATGCCCGTGTCTCGTCGCGGTAGGGCGGGTCGTTGTCCGTCTTATGCAGATGCACGCATCGTTCAACCCATTGTTTCCGATTAAATCCAAGTTTGAGGTCGGCAGGATAGTTATCTAACGCGATTTGACGGGGTTTAGTGAAGTGTTGGGATTCATCGAATTCAACGATAAGCCCGTGGGCGGGAACAAAAAAATCCACATTGGTCATCCGCCTTCTTCTGACGAAGTTGTTGTAGCCACGATATTCCTGAAGCATATGGAGGATGTTACTCAAGTGAGCATAGTTTGTGGAATGCTCGAACGAATCTAAACCGCTGCTAATCCCCAAATTATGCTCACGTTTTACTTCTCCGAATAGCCCACATAGTAGCTGGAAAACCCGCGTTTTGCACTCTTTACATCGTTCATTATGCCGTTTGGACATGGGCGTGCCGCATTTATAAAAATTTTCGTCAGAGTCGTTCATTTTCTTGTCCTCGATATTTTCCTTCTCAGTTGTCAATCCTTTGCATCCCACACTTGCTGTAAGCCCTTACCCTTGCATATGTCCCAGACCATCCTTGCCGCAATACGATTACAAACCAAACACAAATCCGGCCACTCGGTATTTTTTTCCATATGCCTGCGTATCTTTTCACTATCCACTATCATCAAAACGTCTGCATGTTTTTTGAGTCCATCCAGCCCTGTTTCTGCCATCTCTCTGCATTTTTTCCATGTCTTAGGGATACACTTCGCAGGATAAGTGGCAACCGCAATCACAAATGCGCCTTGTTTGCCTGCAATATCGCACACAACCGGCGCAATGCCGGATCCAGTGCCGCCTCCAAGACATGTCACAACGATTACAACTTTTGAACCTGCAATTGCATCGCCAATCTTTTTCCGTTCTTTTAAGGCGGAAATTCTGCATTTTTTAATTTCTCCAAACGCACCGCTCCCTCCAAAGATTTCTTTGCCGATTAAAACGCCTTTAGTCGGCGATTTGGCGCACGCGATACCTCCCATATGTGTATCATACAATACAGCAGGTAATCTACCGCCCCCGAATTCATGCGCACAGTCTGCAATCTCGGATAAAATCATGCGACCTGCACCTACTCCTGCGATTATTACCTCTCTTTTTTCAATTACTTTTGCCATTCAATCACTTATCCGTTCTTGAGGTTATTTTATCCTTGTTGTTATCAATCTCGTTTTCCCGCACTGTTTGCACTCTATTTTGGTTATCTGCGTTATCTTGATATCCATAGTCTGACAGAAATTGCAGTAGGAACGTTTTAAACTATCGAACAGTTCTGGTTTTCTCCCGTGGTTTCCTATGATTTCCGCGTCTTTCGTTTTCTTTTAGGGGCGTGTCGAAGTTTCACTAGTCCAAAACTCGTCATCAGCCAAACAACCCCGTCGGTCAGGCTAACGAAAAGGTATCAGTCCGTCCGTTCCTCCTCATCTTATTTTGTTATACCTGCAACATTTAGTATTTAATTAAAGCCAGCCTCATTCCAACTTATGCAAAACATTCTGGTGCTAGATTCCACCCTGCGCGAGGGCGCGCAGGCCACAAGAGTGCGTTTCAGCCCCGAGCAGGCGCTCAAGATAGCCCACGGCCTCAACACCTTGGGTGTGGATTTCATCGAATACTCTCCAATAGTGAGCCAGAGAAGCGAGCAGACAGCCAAAGACCTCTTGCAAGCAGGCTTCCGCTCCAATGTCATCCTCCACGGAAGAGCCACCCAATCCGATATCGACCTCCTGCTCAAATTCGACCCCCAATGGATTGCCATCTACCTCTCCACCTCCCCGGTTCATCTGGAGCACAAGCTGCACATGGACAGGCAAGCTGCCTTGGAGCAGACGCGAAAAATGATTGAGTATGCCAAAAGCCATGGGGTGAAAATGCGCTTCACATGCGAGGATGCGTCAAGAACCAACATGGAGGAGCTGATGCAGTTTGCCAAAGTGGCGGCCGAGGCGGGAGCGGATAGAATATCTATTACTGATACTGTCGGCATCATGACTCCTTCGAGCATGCATGCCCTCATCCGCCACGTGCGCGCCGCCCTTCCAAACATTGGCCTAGATTTGCACTGCCACAATGACTTGGGCCTTGCGCTTGCAAATTCGCTGGCTGGAATAGAAGCCGGAGCAGACTGCATCCACGCCTCCATCAACGGCGCGGGAGAGCGCGCAGGCATCCCGCGCTTGGCCGAAGTGGTTATGGCTCTCCAAGTGCTCTATGGCCAGCGAAACGAGATGAAGGCAGTCGAGCTTCCGAAGCTTTCGCGCCTTTTCTCATCCATCACCGGCCTTCCGGCCGACCCCTTCAGCCCCATAGTCGGAGAAAACGTATTCCGCCACAAGGGAGGAACCCACTTGGGCGCGGTGCTGCGAACCGATGGCAAGGCCTATGAGGCTTTCTCCCCAACCTCTTTGGGTATACGCCGGCGCGTGGTGGTGGGCGAGTATTCCGGCAAGAACGTGGTAAGATATTTGTCCGACGCTCTGGGCCTGCATCTGACAGACGAGCAGGTCGCCAAGGCCCTCATCCGCCTAAAGGAAAAGGAAGGCGACATGTTTGAATTTGAAGTGTGAGGAGCGGAAAAGCACAAGGTGATTCATGTGGAAAACAACATCAGCATCTTCATCGGCGCGGTCACGGACGAGAAAGTCAAAACCGCGTCCATTTCCGAAGCACTGCTCAAAATCAATGGCGTCAGTCAGGTCTGGGAGCTCACCGGCTCGCTCGACCTTCTCGTTCTTGTGCGCTCGCCCTCAATTCAGGCCATCAATGACGTGGTCGAGGCAGTGCGCGCCAGCCCCGGCGTGCTGCAGGCCACCTCCTATCTGGTGCTTGACACGCACGGGGCGAATGAGGTGTAACCCGCCATGGCTTCCCGCACCTCCCCCCAGACTCTGGCGCAGAAGATTCTCTCAGCCCATGCGGGCCGCCCGCTCTCAGTCGGGGATTTGGCAGTGGTGAGGGTGGATTACGTGCTGGCGCACGACACCACCTGCGCATGGGCCATCGAGCCATTCCATCAGATAGCGAAAAAGGTCTTTGACCCGAAGAAAATCCACATCTTCTTCGACCACGCCTACCCCGCCCCCAGCGTGCAGGCCGCGCAATTGCAGACCAAGATTAGGAAGTTCGCGCAGGAGCAGGGCATTCCCATCATTACGGACGGAGTATGCCATCAGGTGATGTCAGAGCGCTTCCTCTATCCAAACACCCTGCTGGCCGGCGCCGACAGCCACACGCCCACCGGCGGCGGCACGGGCGCGCTGTGCATGGGCTTTGGCTCCACCGATGCGGCCGTTGCGATGGCTACGGGCAAAATATGGACGCGCGTGCCTGGCACCATTCGCATTAATTTGGAAGGCAAGCTGCCCGGCGGCGTCTATCCCAAGGACGTCATCCTCTCCATTGCCAAGGACCTCTCGGCAGAGGGGGCCAATTACAAGGTGGTGGAATTCGGCGGCAGCGCCATAGCCCAGTTCGACGTGCCCTCTCGCATGACTCTCACCAACATGTGCGCTGAAATAGGGGCCAAGACCGGCATCGTGCCGGCAGACAGGAGAACTGAGGAATATTTGCGAAGACAGGGCCGCTATCGCCCCTTTGAGCGCACGGCTTCCGACCCAAACGCTGAATTCGAGCAAACCCTCACATACGATGTCTCGAAAATCGAGCCAACTGTTGCCTGCCCGCCAGACATCGACCGCGACGTGCCGGTCTCAGCAGTGGCAGGCACGCCCATCACCCAAGTTTTCTTAGGCTCCTGCACCAATTGCAGGATTGAGGATTTGGAAGTCGCCTACAACATCCTCAAGGGCAGGAAGATAGCCAAAAACCTCAAGTTCATCATCACGCCCGCCTCGCGCCAGGTGTTTGAGCAGGCGCTCGAGCGCGGCCTACTAGCCGAGTTCTCGCGCATGGGCGCAATCATCACCTCCCCAGGCTGCGGCGCATGCTTGGGCCGCCATATGGGCGTGCTGGATGATGACGACGTGTGCGTCTCCACCTCCAACCGCAATTTCACCGGCAGGATGGGCTCGCCAAAGGCCAAAATCTATCTCGCCTCGCCTGCCACGGCCGCCGCCTCGGCAATAGAAGGCAAGCTGGCCGACCCGCGCAAGTACTTCAGGGCATGACATCGGATGTGATACTATGGCACGCGCATGGAAGTTCGCAGACTCGGTCAACACCGACCTCATCACCCCTGGCCGCTACAACATGACACTTGACATGGCCGAGCTTGGGCGAATAGCCTTCATCGAGCACAGGCCGGAATATGCCAAGGGCGTCAGGTCAGGCGACTTCTTGGTGGCAGGCCGAAATTTCGGCTGCGGCTCCTCGCGCGAAACGGCAGTATATGCGCTCAAGGCCAACGGCCTTATGGCCATCGTGGCCAAGTCTTATGCGCGCATCTTCTACCGCAACTGCATCAACAACGGGGTGATGGCGCTGGTCGCGCCTGCAGCATTCGTGGATTCGGTGCAGGATGGGGACGAGATGGCGATAGAGAATGGGCGGCTGGTGAACAAGACGCGGCGCACTTCGGCCCCAGTCTCCATCCCGCCCCTCATGCAAAAGCTGCGTGAATTTGGAGGCATTTTGAATTTCCTCAAGAGCCACAAAATCGAGGAACTGGAATCCAGCGCCGGCAGCGGTGAGAGCGAGCTTCCGGCCGGAGTTGGAAATGGCCCGGCCACAAAAAATGGCCAAACGCCGGCCTCGGCGAGCCCTGGCAGGAAGCCCTCTGCCACAAAACCATCCTCGCGCAAGCGCAGGCTCTAATCAGAATTGGATTTGATTCCCATGACCAAAAGCATCCTATACATCAACGGCGACGGCGTCGGCCCCGAGCTCATGGCCAGCGCGCGCTCAGTCATAGACGAGCTGGTAGACGTCGAATGGGTGGAGGGCCATGCTGGCTATGCCACATTCAAGCAGCAGGGCACCCCCCTGCCGCAGGCCACCATAGATTCCGCACGCGCCTGCGATTCCGTCCTCTTCTGCGCAGTCACCACTCCTCCCAACATACCAAACTACAAGAGCGCCATCATCACCCTGCGCCAAGAGCTTGACCTTTACGCCAATTTGCGCCCGTTCGATTCTTTGCCAAACGTGTCGGTGCCTGCTTGGGCATCTGGCGGCCTCCAGCAGCCGCCTTCGGCTTCCCCTCTCCATTTCGCCATAGTGCGCGAAAACACCGAAGGCCTTTACTCTAGCATAGAGGAGTCTGACGGCCAGCGGGCCACCGCTCTGCGGGTGATTACCCGCCACGCCAGTGAGAGAATAGTCAAGTTCGCCTTCGATTACGCCAAGGCGCGCAAGTTCAGCCGCGTCACTCTGGTTCACAAGGCCAACGTGCTTCGCAAGACCGACGGGCTGTTTTTGGAGGCAGGCCGCGAAATCGCCAAGTCATACGCCCGCGCCGGCATTTCCTGCGACGACGCCATTGTGGATTCAGTTGCCATGCGCCTGGTGAAGAGCCCGCAGGATTTCCAGGTCATCGCAACCACCAACCTCTTCGGCGACATCCTCTCTGACGAGGCCAGCGCGCTGATTGGAGGGCTTGGCGTGGCCCCATCCGCCAACATCGGCGAGAAGCACTCCCTCTTCGAGCCTGTGCACGGCTCGGCTCCAGACATCGCAGGCAGGGGCATTGCAAACCCCACCGGCATGCTGCGCTCGGCAGCCATGATGCTGGAGCGCATCGGCTGCAAGAAGGAGGCCGTCCGGCTGGAGAAGGCGATTGCGCGCGCCTATGAGCAGCGCATCGTTACCAAGGATGTTGGCGGGAGCGCCAGCACGGCGCAGATGGTTGAAGCCATCCGCGCCAACCTCTGAAAAACCCGCCGCCATCCGCGCGAGCCTCTAACCTCTCTCTTCTTGTTTCAATTAATACTTTTCAAACCAATTTTGTCCCCAAATTCACCTAGCTTTTAAATCCGCGAAGCCGGCCCATCTCTTTCAACAAACCCGGCAGAGGTGCCACGCCATGAACGCAAACCAAATCGAATGCCCGGACTGCGGCGGCCACAAGGCCCTCGCACCCCAGACCGAAGTCGGCCAGCTGCTAAGCTGCGCGGACTGCGGCGCGCGCCTGGAAGTGCTCTCCCTCATCCCAATGCAAATCGGCCACGCGCCGCAAATCGAGGAGGACTTCGGCGAGTAGGGGTTGTTTCGTTTCTTTGATTTACCAGCAAATGGACGGATGGGCGCTATGGCGAAACTTGGTCTAGTCTGCACCATGCTCACTCCTGAGAACATGGCCATCAAAAAGGCGGCCGAGGCGGCCGGCGCCCAGCTTTCCATAATTCGGGACGAGCAGGCGCCCTTCTCACTTCATGGCGAGCCTTCCCTCTCCAATCTTGATGTCATTCTTGCCCGCTCCTCCTCCTTCACCCGCTCGCTCTACCTCTCACGCTTGGCCGAATATGCCGGCGTGCCCACCATCAACTCCAGCTCAGCCCAGTCACTGTGTGGCGACAAGGCGCTCACCAGCGCGTTTCTGATGCAAAAAAACATTCCCACTCCAAAAGTGCTGCTTGCCTTCTCACCATCCTCCGCCCTTCAGGCAGTTGAACAGATGGGATACCCTTGCGTCATCAAGCCTCCGGTGGGCAGCTGGGGGCGCATGGTGTGCAAAATCAGCGACAAGCACGCAGCCGAAGCCGTGGTGGGGCTAAAGGACAGCCTTGGCCATTACACTGACAAGGTGTATTATGTTCAGGAATATGTTGACAAGCCCCAGCGCGACATACGGGTGTTTGTGGTGGGAGACGAAGTTGCCTTCTCCATCTACCGCAAAATATCAGAGACCAGCTCAAGCTCTTTCATCACCAACCTCAATCACGGGGGCGCGGCCGAGGAATTCAGCATGACGGACGAGATGGCCGAGCTGGTGCATCGGACGGCCAGCTGCTTTGGAGCAGGTATTTATGGCGTTGACCTCATCGAATACCCGGACGGCCATGCGGCCGTGCTGGAAGTGAACCATGCGCCCGAATTCTCCAAATCTGCCGGGGAGAAGGCAGGGCAGGTGGCTGAAAAAATAGTGAAATTCGCCCTCGCAAAAGCAAAGAAATGAAGCGGTCTCCATGGATTTTCTCAAAATAACCGACATCACGCCCGCGCAACTGCGCGAAATTCTCGCCATTTCCTCCAAGCTCAAGGCAGACTATGCAAAAGGCCGCGCACCCCCCCTGCTGGGCAAGAAAACACTTCTCATGCTTTTCGAGAAAAACTCCAGCCGCACGCGCGTCTCCTTCGAAACAGCCATGGCCCAGCTTGGCGGGCATGCGATTTTTCTTGACGCCCGCGCGTCGCAAACCTCACGCGGCGAATCCTATTATGACACCGGCGCGGCTCTGGGCGGAATGGCGGACTTCATCATGGCAAGGCTGAACAGCCACGCCGACCTCGAAGCGCTGGCCTCCGGCTCGCCATGCCCTGTCATCAACGGGCTTACTGACGAGGAGCATCCGTGCCAAATACTTGCGGATTTGCTTACACTACAGGAGAAGCTTGGCGAGCTGAAGGGCCGCAAACTTGCCTATGCCGGCGACTGCGACAACAACGTGGCCCGCTCGCTCATGCTCGGCTGTGCAATGATGGGTATGGGCGTTTCCCTTGTGGGGCCGCAGAAAGCAAAGCCAAAGGCGGAATATTTGAAAAATGCGAAAGCATTCGGTACAAATGTTTCTTTTACTTCTGATGCAGCGTCCGGTCTCGCCAATTCAGACATCGTCTACACAGACACGTGGGTTTCGATGGGCGATGAGAAGGAAGCAGCCGCCCGCCTCAAGCTCTTTGCCCCATACCAAGTCAATTCCAAGCTCATGGCTTATGCCAAACCAACAGCTGTTTTCATGCACTGCCTGCCAGCGCACAGGGGCGAGGAAGTGGCAAGCGAGGTGCTGGACGGGGCGCAAAGCATTGTCTTCCAACAGGCCAACAACCGCCTGCATGCCCAGAAGGGGCTGCTGGTCTGGCTGGCTGGGCGCAAGTAGCTATCGCAACATTATGTAGTGAATCACCACGCCATACTGGGCGCGGCTTCCTGCTTCAAAGACGGAATCTCTATTCCATCTCCACAGGCGTTACTTCCGGCCATCCCGGCCGTAGCTCGTTGGAGTATGTTGATGGCAGCATTGACATCCCGGTCAAGCACCAGACCGCAAGAGGAGCATTGATGAGTTCGCTCCCACAGGCTTTTGCTGGCAATTGAATGGCAACGACTGCACTCTTTTGACGTATTCCTTGGGTCCACAAACACAATCTCTGAACCGGCACTCTCAGCCTTGTAGCAGAGCATATTTGTGAACAGGGCCCATGAGGCATCATGAATGTTTTTACCATGACCCTCTCTGGCCATCTTCTGTATCCTCAAATCCTCCATAGCAACTTTAGAGTATTGAGAAAGAAGGGCGTTGGCTGCCTTGTGAAGATAGTCTTTTCTGGCGTTGGCTAAAGATTCATAGACTCGAGCCACTTTCTTCTTAGATTCCTCTCGATTGTGGCTTCCTCTGCGCTTTCTGGACAGATGGCGTTGGGTCCGTGCAAGCTCGTTCTCAAACTGGCTGAAAATGCGTGGATTTTCAATGAAATTCCCGTTAGAAAGAGTAGCCAGATGGTTGAGGCCCAAATCCAATCCAACAGTTGGACCGTTGTTGGGTTTTTGAGGAACGGATTCTTCCTCAACCATGAAAATGGCATGCCACTTACCAGAAGCTTCTTTCTTGAGTGTGAGGGTTTTGATACGGCCTTTGATTATCCGATGCCGAACGATAGAAATTTCTCCGAATGGTGAGACCTTGAGCTTTTGGCCAAGAGAAAAACCAGATTGGGGGTAGTAGATACTTTTCATGCGCTCGATGGATTTGAATCTTGGGAACCCCCACTTCTGACCTCTGTTCTTGGCCCGAACTTTTGCCTGGAGGGCATGGTGGAGGCGATGAGCGATGGCTTGGGCCGATTGGGAGTACAGGCCGCTGTCTTTAACCAGAAGTTGAATCTCGGATTTGGAGTAGAATTTCCCCTCTTCGTTATATTTTTTCTTGGTTTTCTCCAGAAGCATGTTCCAGAGGTTTTTCTCTATAAAGAGATGATGAAGCAACTCCTTCTCCTGCCATTTGGAGGGGTAGAGGCGAAAGCGGTAAGCTCTCATAACTAAGATAAAGCCTAGCTAGCCTATGTGGGTTTGTAGAGGGTAGGATTCCGGTCGTTCTGGTTGGTGCCGATATGTTACATTCACAACATTATGTATTTATTATAAGCCGGCGTCGTATAATCTGGTGATAATCATGCCTGAGTCCGAATGCCCAGAATGCGCCGGCCATATAACGCCGCGCCCCAATCTTGAAGTCGGCGAAATACTCGCCTGCCCGGACTGCGGGGCCAAACTCGAGGTAAAATCAGTCTCACCACTCCTCCTGCAGAAAGCCCCCAACGTGGACGAGGACTGGGGCGAATAAGTAGAACGGAGTCTGTTGTCTATGCGTGCCGCACTGCTCTACACCATCATATCGGCCGAGAACAAGCTTCTCATCGAGGCAGCGAAGGCCAGGGGCTTGGAGCTTGAGCGCCTGGCTGATGGCGAGCTGCAGCTTGAGCTCACCGAACCGCACACAGACTATGACGCAATCCTCCAGCGCTCCTCCTCCTATGCCCGCACCCTCTACACCTCGTTCTGGTTCGAGCAGGCGGGCGCGTTCGTGTGCAATCCATACAGGGCGCACCAGCTGTGCGGCGACAAGTTTCTTGCCTCCACCCTGCTGGCCAAGGCCGGAATACCCACGCCCAAGACATACGGGGCGTTCTCGCCCGAATCCGCCACCCAGGCTGCCGCGCATCTTTCCTTCCCCCTTGTCACCAAGCCGGTGTTCGGCTCGTGGGCGCGCATGGTTCACAAAATCCAGAGCCGCGAAGCTCTGGAGGCAGAGCTTGAGAACCGCGAGGAGATGGGGCATGCGTTCCAGAAGGTGTATTACCTACAGGAGCACATCGACAAGCCGGGGCGCGACATCCGCGCCTTTGTGGTGGGCAATGAGTGCATTGCCGCCATCTACCGCAATTCGACAGAGAAGTCTGGGTGGATAACAAATACGGGAAGAGGCGGCACGGCCAGCAAGTGCGAGGTGTCCGACGAGCTCGGCGACCTTGCAGTTCGTGCTGCAAATGTTTTCGGCGAAGGAATTTATGGAGTTGACATGATGGAGTCGGCGAACGGGCTCGTGGTGCACGAAGTCAACCACACCACCGAATTCCGCAACTCAGTCGCGCCAACCGGCGTCGACATTCCGGGCAGGATGATTGAATATTTCGTTTCAGCAGCAAAGAGGTAATGCACATGGCCTATACAGTCTCCATCATCGGCGCGTCCGGCTACACGGGCGGCGAGCTTATGCGCTGGGCGCTCCTGCACCCAGAAATGCAAATCGCGCAAGTGACTTCAGAGCGGTTTGCCGGCACCCCAGTCACCAAGCTCAACCCGAATCTGCGCGGCTTTACGCAGGCAGAATTCGTGTCATCCAAGCAGCTCAACACAGATGTTGACACGCTTTTCCTGTGCCTGCCTCACAAGGTGTCTGCGCCTTTTGTGAAGCAATACATCGAAACCGGCGTGAAGATAATCGACCTCTCGGCCGATTTCCGCCTGCATGACGCGCGCACCTATGAAAAGTACTACCAGCCCCACCCCTGCCCCGAGCTTCTGCCAAGAGCAGTCTACGGCCTGCCCGAATTGCACCGTGAGCAAATCAGGGGGGCGCAGCTGGTATCTGGTGTGGGCTGTCTGGCCTCCTCAGTCATACTTGCAACCGCGCCTCTTGTGCATGCCGGCCTAATCGATGCCTCGCGCATTATCGCCGACTCAAAAATCGGCTCTTCAGCCGGAGGCGCTGCCTTCGACATTTCCACCCATCACCCAGAGAGGCAGGGCACGGTGCGCGCCTACAAGCCCACCGGACATAGGCACACGGCTGAGATGGAGCAGGAGCTCAATGAGATTGCGGTTGGTGCAGGGCATCCAGCCAATGTGTCGGTTGGATTCTCACCGCACGCAGTAGAAATGGTAAGAGGAATACTCTCCACCATTCATGCTCCTGTGGTCCGGCCTCTCACCGACATCGAAGTTTGGAAGGCCTACCGCTCCTTCTATGCAAATTCCCCCTTCATCCGCCTGGTCAAGGACAAGGGCACCCTCTACCGCTACCCGGAGCCCAAGCCAGTCGCGGGCACGAACTTTGCAGACATCGGCTTTGAGCTGGATGCAACTCATCCGCGCATAGTGGTAATGTCAGCCATCGACAATTTGGTGCGCGGCTCGGCCGGACCTGCCATCCAGTGCTTCAACCTGATGCACGGACTGGACGAGAAGACCGGCCTCTGGGTGCCTGGCTTCCATCCAATCTAGAAAGGACGGATGCCCATGGCTCAAACTCCCATCATCGTGCTCAAGATTGGCGGCTCCACAGCCGGCAATCCGGCTGCTCTTGCCTCCATTGCGCAAGACATGGCCAGCCTCAGCTCGCAATACTCATTCGTGCTTGCGCATGGCGGCTCCTCCCAGACAAACGAGCTGTGCAAGCGCCTTGGCATCGCGCCCAAGTTCTACACCTCCCCTGCCGGCATCAAGTCGCGCGCCACTGATGCGCAAATCATCTCGCTCTATGCCATGGCCTGCGGCGGGCAGGCAAATTCTCAAATCGTCTGCGCGCTTCAGGCAGCTGGCGTGAATGCCATCGGCCTCACCGGCCTTGATGGCCGGGCCGTTACTGCAAGGCAGAAAATCATCACATCTGTTGATGAGAGCGGCAAGCAGAAAATCATAAGAGATGATTATACTGGCAAGATTGAGAAGGTGAATGCCGAGCTTTTGCAAACCCTGCTTTCGGCCGGTTATACTCCCGTCCTCGCGGCCTTGGCTATTGGCGAGTCCAATCAGCCTCTCAATATTGACGGCGACAGGCTCATGGCCGCCCTTGCATCCGCCCTGCATGCAGACATGGCCATCTCACTCACTGATGTTGATGGCTATTATCGGAATTTCCCCAACGACCTCGTGCCGAGCCTTACTGCTTCAGAGCTTGAGGCAGCCATGAAGAATGCTGGTGCTGGCGCAGCCTCGGGCGGAATGAAGAAGAAGCTCATGGGCTGCATCGAAGCCATCAATGGGGGCGTGCGCGAAGTCATTATAGGAAACGGCACGGTCGCCTCGCCAATTTCCAGCCTGCTCGCAGGCGCAGGCACGCACATCACCAAGAATTGAGTTGATTGAAATGACTGGCAACCAAACAAACTCTTCACTCATCGCTTCCGAAACAGCGCACGAAATTGGCGTCTACCCAAAGCGCGGCATCGCGCTGGTGCGCGGCAGCGGAAGCCATGTCTGGGACGCGGATGGAAAGGAATACATAGACTTCACTTCAGGCATAGGCATCGCCATTCTGGGCCATGCTCACCCGAGAATAGTGGAGGCAGTGGGCAGGCAAGCCAACACGCTCATCACCTGCAACGAGTCTTTTGCAAATGACGAGAGGGCAAGATTGCTTGAGCGTCTGGCGAAGCTCTGGAATCAGGCTACTCGCTCTTCCGGCCGCATTTTCTTGTGCAATTCAGGCACCGAGGCCATTGAAGCAGCCATGAAGCTTGCCCGCGCCAAGACCGGAAGAAAGGGCTTTGTAGCAGCCATGAACGCGTTCCATGGAAGAAGCACCGGCAGCTTAAGCCTTACATTCAAGCCCAAGTACCGCGAGCGCTTCGAGCCGCTCATCGGGCCAGTCACCCGCGTGCGCTACAACGACATCGAGGGCTTGCGCACAGCAGTCAATTCCGACACTGCGGCAGTTTTCCTTGAAGTCATTCAGGGCGAGGGCGGCATCAGGCCGGCCACGCAGGAATACATCCAAGCTGCGCGCGAAATCTGCACTTCTGCCGGCGCATTGCTCATCATAGACGAAATCCAGACCGGCTGCGGCAGGACTGGCCGCTTCTTTGCTTTCGAGTATTATGGCATCTCGCCTGATGCAGTCACTCTGGCAAAGGGATTGGGTGGAGGCGTGCCCATCGGCGCCCTCATCGCCAGCGAAGATGTCTGTGCTTTCAAGCCTCTGGAGCATGGCTCCACTTTTGGCGGCAATCCGCTCGCCTGCGCCGCAGCCAATGCCATGCTGGATGTTATGGAGAAGGAGAATGTTCTGCAAATGGCTGCCCAAAACGGCTCATGGCTTATGGAGCGGCTCAACGCTCTCAAGGCCCGCCATGCATCCATCACCGAAATACGCGGCATGGGCCTCATGCTGGCCATCGAGCTCAAGAGCGAGTCAAAGCCAGTGCTGCAAGCCGCTCAACTCAGGGGATTGCTTGTGCTTGCTGCCGGAGATTTGGTGGTGCGCCTTCTGCCCCCACTCAACACGCCGCGCGAGGATTTCGAGCAAGCCCTGCAAACACTGGACGAGGTGCTGCCCGCATGACCATGCCCGCAAGCCGCAAGTTCCTGATCGAGCTGGTGAAGACCAAGAGCTTTTCTGGCAAGGAATCCGCCGCAGCGCTGCTGTGCGCCCAGCGCATGCGCGAGCTTGGCTACAAGCACGTCAGAATAGACGAGGCCGGCAATGTGGTGGGCGGCAATTACGATTACACCCGCGACCCGCATTGCGACCTGCTGCTCTTCTCCCACTTGGACACAGTGGGCGGCTTCTGGCTTGTCAAGGCAGATGAGAAGGGCGTATCTGGAAGAGGCGCAGTGGATGCCAAGGGCTGCCTTGCCTCATTCATAGAGGCCGGCGCAAGCGTCATGCCCCCGCGGGACGGGGCCCACGCCGGCGGCCGCGAGGCCCGTCCGGCCTCCCCCTCCTCTCTCAAGCTTGTGGTGGCCGGAGTTACTGAAGAGGAGGCCCCAACTTCTCGCGGAGCCAAGCACCTGCTCGCTTGTCTCAAGCCGCGCCTCGCGCTCAATGGCGAGCCATCCAACAGCGACGGCCTCACAATTGCCTACAAGGGCCGCATACTGGCCGAATGCCGCTCGGAAGGCACGCCCATGCACGCCGGCTCGCATGCCGAGAATCCTATTGAGCGAACCATCGAGTATTACGAGAAGCTGCGCAGCCACTTCCCACGCAACCACGCCTTTGACTCAGTCATCTTCAACATCACCCACGTGGACTACGGCCGCCGCGACGCGCTCAACGTCATTCCGGGCCATATGGATTTCTTCATGGACGTGCGCGTGCCGCCCTCCAAGAAGGTGGAGGACATAATCCACCTCTTCCGCTCCTCCGCCCCCTCCGGCCTCAAGGTTACCATCACCGAATCATTCGCAGGCTGCGAGCTTTCCCCAAACCATCCGCTTGCGCGCGCCATGGTGGCCGCCATACGCTCCTCCGGCCTCACCCCGCGCTATTTGAAGAAGTCCGGCAGCGCTGACATGAACCTGTCCATGGCGGCCGGCATCCCCACCATTGCCTACGGGCCGGGAGATTCCAAGCTCGACCACACGGATGCGGAATATCTTGCATGGGCGGACTATGAGAAGGCCATTGTTGTGCTGGAGAAGTTCTTGCACCAGCCCGCTCTGGCCAGCCACGCAAAATGAGGCATCCCAATGTCCTTCATCCACCCAAAATCAGAAGTTGATTCGAGGGCAAAACTCGGCCGGAATGTCTATGTTGCCGCCTTTGCCGCGATTCGCGCTGATGAGGGCGAGATAGAAATAGGAGACTGCACTTCTGTGCAGGAGTCATGCGTAGTCCATGGCCACAGGGTCAAAATCGGCTCCTATGTTACTGTGGGCCATGGCGCGATTGTGCACGGATGCTCTGTCGGCAGCCATGTGCTCATTGGAATGCACGCCACCCTGCTAAACAAATGCCAAATAGGCGAGCATTCAATCATAGCCGCCGGCGCGCTGGTGCTCGAAAACGCCGTCATCCCGCCGCACTCTGTGGTGATGGGCGTGCCGGGCAAGGTTGTGCGCCAAGCGAGCGAGGATGATTTGAAGAGGATAGACTTCTCTGCGCAAAGCTATGTTGACAAATTGAAGGCAATGAAAAAATATGACGGGTGAAGCCAGCCGCGCATCATTGCCTTATTTCGCGGGCATCTGGCTCCGGGTCCACCACCTCGCCTTTGTGCATTTCGGCTTTTTCGCGCCTGCACTCCGGGCGCGCGATGCTCTCGCCACTCTTTTTGCTGAAATAAATATTGTATGGAAATTCGCTGCGCATGCCCGGGGCATCCGGGTTGCGCTTCACTGGACTCTTTTTCATACTCATTCAATCACCTTCTTTTTCCTATCAATCATTTCTTTCGCCTTTTGAGCGATATGCTCTGCGCTCAATCCGAATCTTTTGATTAATTCCCATGCCGCGCCAGACTCGCCGAACGTGTCAGGCACCCCAATCATGTCAAACATGACTGGCCGGCCGTAAAGCGAGGGCTCGCAGAGTATGGCGGACGAGACAAGATTTCCAAGCCCGCCTTTCTGGTGCTCCTCTGCCGTGAGCACGCAGCCTGTGTCTCGCGCCGCCGCAATGACGGCGCTCTTGTCAAGCGGCTTGATGGTGGATATGTTGATTACGCGCGCGCTTATTCCGTATTCCTCTTTCAAAATCCAGGCCGCGCGCATTGCCTCAGGCACCTGCGGCCCGCAGGCAATGATGGCGATTGCTTCAGCTTCGTTCTTGGCCTCTGATGCAAGCATGTGTTCATACGCATCCGCGAATTTTGCTTTCTTTCCGCGATACCTTATCACTGTGGCCTCGCCGAATTTGTAAGGCGTCTTCCCATCTGTCACAACCGGCGTTGCCTCGCGCGCATAGCGCAGATAGCACGGCCCATCGCGAGCGATAATGGCTTCGGTGCATTTTCTTGTCTCTTCTGCGTCGCATGGCGTGAGCAGGCTCATGTTCGGCAAACCTGCTATCTGGAAAATCTCCTCCAATGCCTGATGGGTTGCCCCGTCTGGCCCCACCGACACGCCTCCGTGCGCGCCCGCTATCTTGACATTGTAGTTCCCATAAGCTACGGTGGTGCGCAGCTGGTCAAGCGCCCGCCCTGCCGCAAACACTCCATAAGTTCCGAAGAATGGTATGAAGCCTTCCTTGGCCATGCCTGCGGCAACGCAGGTGCCTGACTGTTCGGCAATTCCCATCGAAAACCAGCGGCCTTTTCGCTCAGGCTTGCCCTCATGGAACATGGAAATGCTGATTGAGCTGGAAATGTCCGCCCCAAGCGCCACCACATTGGGGTTTGTGCTGTCGCGCAAAGCCTCCCCGAATCCCGTGCGCGTCGGCTTCATTTCCACTTTCATGTCCTCTTGCGCGTTCCACCAGTAATTTTTGGAGAATTTTGGCATCGAATCTGCCAGCTCGCTTTCCGCCTTCCTCTGGTGCGCTGCGGCAATTGCCTTCATCTCGTCTTTTGGCAGGTGCTCCACTCCAAGCTCCTTGAGCGCCGTATCCAGCTCCTGAGCATTTGGCGCTTTTCCATGCCATCCCGCCTGCTTTTCCATGAACGAGACTCCCCTGCCCTTGATGGTGCGCGCAATAATCACGGTTGGTTTTCCTTTCGTGCGCCCTGCCTCCTCAAATGCAGCAAGTAGCGCATCAATGTCATGCCCATCGCATTCAATTGCATGCCAGCCGAATGCGCGGTATTTGTCCGCTATGGGGTCGATGTCCATGACTTCGCGCACCCATCCGTCAATCTGCAGCTCGTTCTTGTCCACAATTCCCACAAGATTGTCCAGCTTGTAGTGGCCTGCCTCCATGGCAGCCTCCCAAATCTGGCCTTCCTGCTGCTCGCCGTCCCCCATCAGGCAGTACACGCGATAATTTTGCCCGCGCAGGCGGGCAGCCAGCGCGTCTCCCACAGCCACGCTCAGGCCCTGTCCCAAGCTTCCGCACGAAAGCTCGATTCCTGCGCATTTCCTCCTGTCTGGATGACCCTGAAACGAGCTTCCAAGCTTTCTCAGGGTTGCAGTCTGCTTCACGTCAAAATAGCCGCACCAGCCCAACGGGGCATACCATGCCGGAGCCTTGTGGCCTGCAGAGAAAAACAGCCTGTCCCGCCCTGCCCAGTCAGGCTCGGACGGCTTGTGCTTCATGACGCGCAAATATAGTGCGGCCAGCGCATCCATTGCAGAGAGCGTGCCGCCTGAATGGCCTGAGCCTGCGCAATGAATCGAAATCAGGGCATAGCCGCGCATTTCGGCGGCAGCCTGCTTGATTTGTGCCGAAGAAAAAGCCTTCTCCTTTCCGTCTGTTCCGATGATGCCCATCCATCCACCTGCTTACTTCGCGCCCAGCACTCCTTTCATGCGCGCCAGGCCCTTCTCGATGTTTTCCATTGAAGTGCAATAGCTCAGGCGAATGTAGTGGTTTTTCTCTCCCGGCTCGCGCCTGCCAAAGTGGTGGTCCGCCAGCACGGCCACGCCTTCCTTGAGCAGCATCTGGCGCAGCTGCTCCGCGCTGCGAAGGTTCAGTTTCTTGAGCGCGCCATTCATGTTCGGATAGGCATAGAAAGCCCCGGCCGGCATCTGGCAGCTCACGCCGTCCATCTCATTGAGCAGGCGCACCATGACATCGCGCCTCCGCTTGAACTCGGCCACCATGGCATGCGTGTCGTCATGAGGCCCGTCCAGCGCGCGTATTATTGCATGCTGGGTCATGTGATTCGCGCAGCTTTCTGTGTTTGTCACCCAGCGCGCCAAATGCGGGGCAAGGCTTGGATTGGCAGCAAAGCCCAAGCGCCAGCCGGGCATTGCATAGGATTTGGACGCGCCGTCCGAGAGGATGGTTCGCTCGTACATTCCCTCCACGGACGCGATGCTTTCGAATTTGCCGTCATAAATGATTTGGCTGTACACTTCGTCAGCATAAATCCAGAAATCGTGTTTCTTGGCCAGCGCGCCAATTTCCTCCAAATCGCTTCTGCCAATTACTCCTCCGGTCGGATTGTGGGGGGTGTTGAGAATCAGCAGGCGCGTGCGCGGGCTTATGCGCGCGCGCAAATCATCCAAATCAAAGCTGAATTTCTTTTCTTCCGAAAGAGGCAGCCCCACTGCCGTTGCGCCGTGCGCCACCACCTGCGACTGGTAGATTGGATAGCCCGGCACAGGGCAAATCACTTCATCCCCGATGCCGGGGTCTGTTGCGCAGGCTATAGCATATCCAATGAATGGCTTGGCTCCGTTGGCGATTACAACATCCTGTGCTTTCACCTCAATTCCGCGCGTGCGCGAAAAATAGCGCGCCACCGCCTCGCGAGCCTCCAGAATGCCGGCAGAATCGGTGTAGCCGCTCTTGCCTGCCTTGATGGCCTCAATTGCGGCCTCTCTGATGTGGTTTGGCGTGCCGAAATCCGGCTGGCCTATGCAGAAGCTCACAACGTCTTTTCCTTCGCGCTTGAGCTTGTTCACTTCAGCCAGCACCTCGAACGCGTTCTCGGTGCCCAAGCCCTGAGTTCGTCGCGAAATGGAAGGAGTTGTCATGCATGCTCTCCTCAAAAACGAGTCTCCCACGGCCCGTCGTTCATTATGGCGCTTAAGTGGGGGATGAAAGTTAAAGAAGGTTCGTCAAAAAGCGCAAAATGCCATTCCTGCGTCCATGCGCACCGGCTCGCCTATTCCTGCGCCTCTTCCAATTCGAGTGGCTCAAGGCTTGACACCACAAGCTTGGCGCCGCACTCCGGGCATTCGACAACCATGCCCTCTTTCCAGTCAGGGTGGCGGATGATGTGGATTGCGCATTTGGGGCATTCGGAGAGAGCCATGGGCTGCTGTTTTTCCTGTCGGCTAAAAAACCCAGGTGGTTTGTTGATGTATTGCTAAAAGATACATCTGTATATATTTAATATATTCTCACTCCGAACGAAAATTCTGCCCCGCGCATTTTCCTTTCGCATGCACATTTCCAATCCTTTTGTTTTCTGGCGCATCCTCCATCTTTTTAAGTCCCCAGCGCGCCATTTTATACATGGTTCCGGCTCCCGTTGGAAAGAAAGCCGCGCAAGAGGCGCGCAAGGCGTTTGAGCAGGCCGAGCTGGCCCCAGACACCCTCAAACTTGCAGGCGTGCATGTCACAAAAACAACCGAGCTCACGCCAAAAAGCCCGACTTTTGCGCCCACCCTCAAATTCATCGAGGATTTTGCAGACAAAGCAGCGCGCTACGCGCCCGCCTCGCCACCCCGCCATCGGAGGGCTTAAGATGGATTTGCGCGCCTTCCTCTCCAAGGTCGACTGGACCAAGGTCAAGCGCATCTCAGTCTCGCAGAACGGCGCCTTCCACTCCTTCTCAGTTGAGGTGGGCAAGCAGAAGCGCATAATCAACATAGGCGTCGGCCCCGGCACAACCACTCTTACAGTTACAGAGCCTGACGGGCGCATACTCTCGCACGTGGTGCAGCGCGGCCGCGAGATGGTGTATTACGAGCCTCAGGCCGGAGCCTCGCCGAAATTGGGCAATCCGCTGGACGCCCTCATGCCGATTCATTTCGTGGCGGTCGGCGGGCAGGATTCGGATTTCAGCGAGCGCGGGATTTAGAAAAAGAAAAAGGCGGCTTTTCTCCATCAGCTTCTTATAACCCATCTTCCTTCTCTAATGGGGAGGCCATGAACACCACCACCGTCGGCGGCGTGCGAATCACCTGCCATGGGCATTCCAGCGTTTCTTTCGAGTACGGGGGCCTAGTCATCTATGTAGACCCCTATGTTTTGCCGCGGGGCGCCAAGCCCGCCGACCTTGTGCTTCACACCCACGGCCATTTCGACCATTGCGTTCCCGCCCCATCAATCCTCAAGCCAAACACCACGCTCATCGCCAGCCCAAGCTGCAAGCATCCGGGCCAGTCAGTCTCGCCCGGCCAGTCTTTCAAACTGGGTTCAATCACAATACAGGCGGTGCAGGCCTACAATCCAAGCAAGCAATTCCATCCGCGCGGAACAGGGGTTGGATACATACTCGCTTTCGGCTCCTCTCCGCCCGTGCGCGTCTATGTTGCAGGAGACACCGACCGCATACAAGAGATGGCAGGCTACAAGTGCGACGTGGCCATCCTGCCCATAGGCGGCACTTACACGATGGACATGGCCGAGGCTGCCTCGGCAGTGGCTGACATCAAGCCCAAGGTAGTCGTCCCGTATCATTACAATTACCTCTCAGACCTGCGCATAGACCCGGCCGAGTTCAAGCGCCTTGTGGCGCAAAGCTCGCCCAGCACGGACGTGCGCATACTGCTCTAAGGTCCCATTCATGGATGCGGCATCGAACAAATCCATCACCCTCGCCGGATTGGCGGGCGGGCTGCTCTGCATGGCAGCCGCCTGGGTTTTGGGCGAGCCTCTGGCTCTTCTTCCCGCAGCTCTCCTCTTCTTTCTCTCCCTTCTTGTGTGGCGCCTTGGCTGGATGCTGGGCCCTGCCCTTGCCTCCGCCTCCCGCCTGCGCGTGTCTGAAGGAGACTGCGAATTCCCCCCCTCACAAGATGTGATGCTGCAGCGCACTTCGGGTGGCTGGCGGGCCAGCGTGTGCTTGGGCGTGCAGCTTCGCGACTCGGCCACTCTCTCCACGCAGGGGCAGCAGGCTCTGATGATGGAGCTGTTCGAGAAGGCGATTGGAGGCCTGCGCTATCCTCTCTCGCTCACTCT
This sequence comes from Microcaldota archaeon, assembly GCA_021813025.1. Lineage (GTDB taxonomy): Archaea > Micrarchaeota > Micrarchaeia > Anstonellales > Anstonellaceae > CAIXYX01. The sequence continues at coordinate 40,102 of JAKAME010000001.1, read as the reverse complement.
TCTGGTGTGCCCGCTTGACACTTCACAGCAAATCCAGCGTCTGGAGGAGCGCCGCAGCCTGGCAGAGCATCGGCGCGCGCGCCTGCGGGGGCAGAAGGATTCTGACGAGGCGGCCAAATTGGAGCGCGACATCGAGTCATGCAATGCCCAAATCCGCCGCCTCACGGGAGGAGAGCGGCCGATGAAGGTGTCGGCATGGGCTCTCACCACCGCCGCCGGCCTCACGCGCGAGGAGGCTTTGCAGCGCGCCCGCTCGCAGGCGCAGGAAGCCTCGGCCGTGCTGTCCGGTTCGCTTTCATGCTCAGTAGCACCCCTGCGAGGCGAAGAATTCTTGCGCGCGGCAGAATGGCAGAAATGGATTCCCATGAGCAAGGAAGAGCTGGAGGACCAGACGTTCTAGGGGGAATGGCGCATGAGCGTTTTGCAGCCCCAATCCCTTTACAGCCGCGACCTCGCGCGCAGGCGCATCTGGGTGCGTCCGCCCGAGCCCCCTGCCCACCTCCTTCTCGCCTCCTCCGATGCCGGCCTTTATCTGGGCCGCAGCCGCCTGATGGCAGTGCCTGTCTATTGGGACTTCCACACTCTGGCCAACCCGCACCTGGCAGTGGTAGGCATGACAGGCAGCGGCAAATCCTATTTCATCAAGGCATTCATCACCCGGGCGTGGCATCAGTGGGCAACTCCCTCGCTAATTCTTGACTGGGCAGGAGAATACACTCCCTGGGTGGAGCAGGCGGGCGGCAGGGTAGTGCCGCTTGCGCGCGGCGCGGGCCTCAACGTGCTGGACTGCAGGCCGGAAAAGAAAGAGAAGAGAAAAAGAAAAAATGAAACCGCCCCTGCCCATCCCTATTCCCACTCACCCTTTGCCCACACCCCCCGCTTCCGCATCGAGCAGCTTGTGGAATCTTTCAAAATCCTCGGCGGGCTTGACGGCCATCCGCGCGCCGCAAGAATTCTGCAGGAAGTGATGCAGGAGTCTTTCAAGCGCCGCAGACTCGCGCCGGACAAGCCTCTCAAGGCTTCGCTATCCTCATCGCGCCTGCCCACCCTGCGTGATGCCCTCATCCTGCTCAAAAAGCGGGCCAAAAAGAGCAAGGATGACGAGGAGCTGATGCTGGCCATCTCCACCCTCGAATTCTTCTGCCCGCCAGGCGCGGATTATTTCTCCCGCTCCGGCGGCCTGCGCCTTGACGACCTCATAGGCAGCGGCGTGGTGTCTGTCGACCTCTCCGGCCTGCCGCACGAAGCCCACCGCTCATTGGCCGGCCTCACAATATTGCAAATGCTCAAGGAGCGCATGCGCTCGTCAGGCTGGAGCGCGAGCCGCTCCCTGCGCCTGCTGGTTGTGGCGGACGAGGCATGGAAAATCGCGCAGGACGAGCGCTCGGATTTGGTCGCAATCCTGCGCGAGGGGCGCAAATACGCCTTCGGCCTCATAGTGGCCAGCCAGAACCCGACAGACCTTTCCAAGACGATTTTCTCAAACGCGGGCACCCTTCTTGCCTTCAGGCTTAGTCTGCATGAGTATCGCGAATCCTTGCGCCAGTCATTGCAGATTCCGCAGGGGCTGTCGGACGAGCTGGAGCGCCTGCCGGTGGGCTGCGCCCTGCTGCGCTTGGGCTGGGACAGGCCGGACGAGGCTGCCGCGCCATTCCTTGTGCGAATCGAGGGGGAGGAGCCGGCCAGATCGTTCATTATGAGGGTGGGTGACATGGACATTGAAGTGGAGCGTGAAGTGCTGCGCAAGCGCCTCTGGCGCCTCGGGCTTACCGACCCGCAAATCAGCCAGGTGTGCGATGCTTTCGAGCGTGCCGACCGCACGCTGGCTGCCGACGAGCTGGCCCGCCTGCTGCTTGGCTGGGGCCTGAGCCGCTCGGTAATTCTCTCATTCATGCGCGGCATTGGCGTGCCTGAGGAGCCGCTGGTGTCCCTCTTCTCGCGCCTTGCCGCTCGCTCGCTTGGCGTGTCGCCAAACGAACTGGTCTTAATCGAGGTGTCTGATGAGCCAAAAAAGAACTAAGCCAGGCCTCGCACCCGCAGACATCCAATCAATGTCTGTTCCTTCTTCCCTCCCGGACCCAGCCCAGCCTCTTGCAGACCAGCTTCGCCGCTTGCTTCCCTCCGGCTCGCCGGCCGATGTCTCAGCAGAGCACTTCTCAGTCCCGCTAAATTTGGCGGGCTCCCCGCAGCAGTGGGCATCCGGTCTTGCCGACTTGGGCTTCAGCAGCCTCTCGCAATCGCGCGACGGCCTGCTGCTTGAGCTGGCCGAAGCGCTGGATTTGCAGGGCAGGCCTCACCAGTTCATCCGCCTGCGCCTCTCGCGCAGGGGCGCGGAGGCCGAATACACGCGCAGAGCGGACCAGCATCCTGCCGTGCGGCGGCTGCAGGCATGGCATCTGCTCTTGCTCACCCTCTCGGCCTCCGGCGCAATGCCTGCCTCCGGCGAATTCAGCCGCCACCTCTCTCAGGCTCTCTCTGACGCGCTGGCTCTTGTTTCCGAAGACTCGCAGGCCATGCATCTCCAGCTCGAGGCCATGGGAAAGCAGCTCAAGGAGCTGCAGGCCCGCATAAGGCCGATGGAAGCGCAGCGCGAGGCTGATGCCAAGCGCGCCCTGCTTGATGCGCAGGCCATCCAGTCCCTGCAGGCCCGCATCCGCCATCTCGAGCACCTGCCGGATTCGGTGCTTGAGGAGGAGCTTATGGAATGGCTGCGCGCTCATGACGGCTCGATGAGCATCCGCGAGGTGGCCCGCTCGCTTGGCGTGGGCGGCCAGCGGGTGGAGGACGCGCTGGACAAGCTTTGCAAGGCCGGCAGGATACAGAGGGTGAAATGAATGGCTGCGCGAAAAAATAAAAAAGCAAAAAGAGCGGGCCATCCCGGCCAGGTTTCCCTTCGCCGTGCCTCCCCTCCATCTTTTCCATCCCGCTCTTTTCCGACGTCCGAGCCGTCCATGCGCTTTAAAATCATTCAAGCCCAACTCCCGACGCGCCAATACCGCGTGATGTCAGGCCCGGCAAGCCCGCTGGCTGCCGCGCGCGACTGGCTCACTCGGCGAAAAATCTAGGTAATCCTCATGGCCCTCATCCACGTCTCCGCCAGCAGCCTGTGCAAGCTTTCAGGCCTCAAACCCCAACAGATAGAGCCCACGCTCACGTCATTGGGAATCCCGCTGGAGGGGCAGGAGGGCGACGACTTGGCGCTTGAAATCACCCCCAACAGGCCCGACTGGCTCTCTGTTGAGGGCATCGCGCGCTCCTGCTTTAGCTGGCGCACCGCCAAGCCAAAAATCTACAAAGCCGGTCCAGCCAAAGTGCATTTTGCGCTTGACGAGTCTGTGCGCAACGTGCGTCCTGTCTTGGGCAGCGCGCTTGTGCGAAACGTGGTTCTCGACGAGGAGTCCCTCCAGTCGCTCATCCAGCTGCAGGAAAAGCTGCACGACACTCTGGGCAGGGGCAGGCGCAAGATGGCCATAGGCCTGCATGACATGATGGCAATACGCCCGCCTTTCACATACAAGGCGGTTGGCCGGAGCGAGGCGCGCTTCGTCCCGCTGGGCAAGAGCGCGCCCATGACTCCGGGCCAGATACTTGTCGAGCATGAGAAGGGGCGCGCCTATGCGCACCTGGTCGGCGAGCGATGCCCGCTGATTGTGGATGCGGACGGAGACGTGCTCTCATTCCCGCCCATAATCAACGGCGAGCGCACGCGCGTCACCCTCTCAAGCCATGACCTGCTCATAGACTGCACAGGCACCAGCGAGCAGGCGGTGCGAGTGACTGTCAGCATCCTCTGCGCCGCACTGGCCGACCGGGGCGGGCAGGTGGAGGAAGTGAAAATCAATTCCAAGCCCTGCCGCGTCTTCGAGCCGCAGGTGACGCCCCTGCCAATCGCTTCTGCCAAAAAGCTGCTTGGCGTTGATTTGGACGCGCCCGCCATTGCCCGCCATCTCTCGCGCATGGGGCACGCAGTCAGCGGGCGCAGCGTGCATTCGCCGGCTTTCCGCGCGGATTTGCTTGGGGAAGCCGACCTGATAGAAGACATCGCCATCTCGATTGGCTACAACGAGCTGCCCATGCACCTGCCGTCATTCGGCGCAACGGGCGCGCGGCAGGACTCCTCAGGCCCGCTGCACGAGGCTGCGCTCGGCTTGGGCTATTTCGAGGCCATGAGCTGGATTCTCACCAACCAGCAAGTCATTGCCAACTCGCGCGCAGAAGGGCCTGCGCTCAAAGTGAGCAATCCTCTCACTGAAGAATTCACCACCCTGCGCCCGTGGCTTTATCCAAACCTGCTCGGCATCCTCTCACATTCCAAATCCCAGCCCCTGCCAATCTATCTCTACGAGGTGGGGCCTGTGGAGGAGCCGGAAGGCGGGCCGGGCGCGTCAAAGGCGGCCGACTTTGTCCAGTCCGAGCATTTCGCCGCAATTGCAATGCATCCGAAATCCTGCTTTTCGGAAAGCTGGGCGCACCTGCAGGGCGTTGGCTCGGCTCTGGGCATCGCGCTGGCGCTGGAGGAAACCGACATGGAAGGCTTCATTCCGGGCCGCTCGGCGCGGGTGTGTTTGCGAATCGGGGGCGGCGAAGGCCCGGCCGAACCGGCGGGCAGTCAGTCGGCCTCTGTGCTCTCCTCCCCAATCGGCTTGATTGGCGAAGTGCACCCTGCAGTTTTGGAGTCATTCGGCCTTGAGCAGCCAGCCGCGCTATTCGAACTGCAGGCCTCTGCGCTGATGGGGCGCGGGGTTGTTGTCACAGAATGAGTTTCTTATCCTGCCTCGCTCTGCTCAATCCAGCCCATGAGCAGGCGCAGCTTCTGCCCCAAGTCAAGGGGCAGCCAGCGCGGCGCAAGCTCCCACACCATCGGCTCCTCCAATGGAGCCGCCCCCCATGCGGCCACCTCCTGAGGCTTGCGCGGAGGCGTGCTGTGCCTGCCGCGCACCACCTGCCAAAGCTTTATGCACACGCCCGCAGCGCCAACACGCGAGCGCTCGCTGCTCAGGCGCGCGCCAATCAGCGAGGCGTTCCAGTTGCCCCTCTCCAAATCAAGCGCGCCAGCCAGAGCGGCCGCGTATTCGGCAGGCCTGCCTTGGAAATATCTGCGCAGCATCTCGCGCACAGAAACAAGGCGCACTTCCACTTCATCCTCCCGCCTTGGGCCTATGGCCGGCTGCACTCCCGCAATTGAGGCAGGCTCCTGCCCGCCCCCCTCATCAGGCCTCTCCGGCCCGTGGCGGGTGGCAAGAAGTATCTGCTGGGTCTGCACGCTCACAGCCATGGGCTCGCTCAGGGGCCTCAGCACCGCAGGCTCTATGCGCAAAGCAGGCCAGCTCTCCAAGCCCTGCACAGGCTTGCCTCCCTCTTCAGACAGCACCTCTTCATACGCCATCATAAGCAAGCTGCTCAAATCCGGGCTGGCGAAGCGCTCCACGGCCCATTTGGCCCAGAAGCGGTCCAGCACCCTCTGCATCAATGCCATGTTGCCGTTGCAGTCCTGATTAAGCCATTGCGCCACCGCCCCTGCCGCCTGGCTGATGGATGGCGCCAGGCGCTCGGCTATTTCCTCGTCAGGCGTGCGGGTGGGCGTAAGCCAAGGTTTGGGCGCCCCGTGCCTGCTTTTCTCAATCAGGCGGCGCTCCACCTGTTCCATGAAGCTGCGGGCAATTCCCACCTCGGCCAGCCCCTGCTGCGCCAGCGGGTTTGGCATGGGCGGCGGGGCTATGAAGTCAAGGCTTGGCAGCGGAGGCATGCCGTCCTCGGCGGGCGCGCCGGCCAGTTGGCCGTTTTCCAGCTCAGTGAAGCGGGAAGTTTCGCCGCCAAAGCCTGCGTTTCTGCGCACTGGCGCGCCGGAGGAAAAGTAGCCTTCCCCCGGCTGCTCGTTTATCCGGTGCACCTGCTCAAGCACCGCGCGGGGGACAATCTGCTCGAGGCGGACCGTCATGATGGTGGGTTGGAGGAGGAGGTTAATTAAAGTGGCGGCGGCCCCGCGGAAGGCGCCTTTGGCAGCGCCATAGCCCCTTTTCACGTCAGTATCTGCCCAGCCACCTTGTCTGCATCGAACTTTTCCAAATCCTCATAGCCCTGCCCCGTGCCCAAGTAGAGGATGGGCACTCCGGTGGCATGCGTAAGTGAAAGAGCCGTGCCGCCTTTTGCGTCGCAGTCAAGCTTGGTGAGAATTGCGCCATCTATTCCAATGGCCTCATGGAATGCGCGCACCTGCTCCATCAGAGCATGGCCTCCTATGCTCTCGCCTATGTAGATTTTCAAGTCAGGCGAAATTACCCTGTTTATCTTCTTCAGCTCGTCCAGCAGGTTGGCGTTGGTGTCCTGCCTGCCTGCCGAATCAATCAGCACGACGTCTGTCTGGTGCGCTTTCGCGTAATTCACCGCATCCCAAGCCACCGAGGCGGGGTCTGCGCCGTATTTTGACTTGACCACTGGTATGCCCAAGCGCTTGGCATGCACTTCGGTCTGCTCAATTGCTGCCGCACGGAATGTGTCTCCTGCCGCAAATACAACACTCAGCCTTGCCTCCATCAGCAGATGGGCTATTTTGGCCATTGTGGTGGTCTTGCCAGCCCCATTTGGGCCTACGAAAAGGATTTTCACGGGCCTTGGCTTCTGCTGCACTCTCTCAAGGAAGTTGAAGGCGCTGGCCGAAGTCATGACATCTGTCAGGACCATCCGCAGCTGCCTCTGCACTTCCTCCTGCATCTCATTCTTGCCTACTTTCATGCCAACAAGAGTGGAGCGCAGGCGCTTGGTCACCTCAGTTGAAACCTCAACAGCCACGTCTGATTCAAGCAGCGACAGCTCAAGCTCGTCAAGCAAGTCGCGCACGTCGTTTTCCTCTATAGTTACTGTTGGCGCGATGAAGCCAAGCATGGATTTTCCAAGCCCCATCCTCACCTTCATCTCGCGCTCGGCATCAGACATTGATTTTTTCTCCAAGCGCGCCAAGCCTGCGTCATCGATTTCAGGGGCGGTTTCGATTGGTTTTGCGGCAGTTGTGATGGCAGGGGAAGCGGCTATGGTCTGGGCAGTCTTCATTGCCGGGGCAGGCCCTTCTTTCTTTGGCTCAGGCATCACAGCCGGCGAGCTTGTTTGAATAGGTTTAGGCGCCGGCTGCGGCGCAGGAACTTTCTTTTCCTCCTTTTTTCCGCCAAACGGCCAGATTGATGAAAGGATGTTTTTCTTGGGTTCCGAAACAGGGGTTGGAGGCGCTGGTTTCTCAACAGGCTTCTGAGCCGGCATGGAAACAACGGGCTCAATTTTTGGAGCGGGCTTCGGCTCTGGAACAAAGACAGGAGGCGCTGCTTTCTCGGCCGGCTTCGGTTGGGGAATGGAAATAACCGGCGCGGGCTTCTCAACAGGTTTTGGCGCGGAAATAATTGGCGCAACTTTCTGAGCCGGCTTTGGAGTTTCTATTTTTTTTGGCTCCACTTTTACGATTGGCGCAGGTTCCTCCTTTTTCGGAGGAGAAGAAACAGGTTCCGAGGGAACGACTGGCGCCTGCACTGGCGCCTTGTCCTCCTCCCGCCTTATCAGCTTGTTGACAAAGCCGGCGAGTTTATCCTTGAGAAGGCCGAACATCCTCAATCCTCGCCGCCAGCACCGAGGCCTTGGCGTTGAGGTCCTGCATCTGCTGGTTGATGCTGGCCATGCTCGTGTTCGCCTTGTCCAGCGCCTCAAGCAGGGACTTGGAGCGCTTGCGCAGGACTTCAGCCGCGTCAGCCGCCTTCTTGGTTACTATGAGGCCTGAGCCGACCGAGAGCAGCACAGAATCGGTGTCCACCTGCTTGCAGGTGATGTATGCGCCCGAGCCCACGGGCAGCAGGCCCAGCTCCTTTGCCTTGGACAGGTTCTCCAAGGTCTCGATTGTGGCCTGCAAGTCGTTGAGGGTGGTCTGCATCACCTCAATCTGGTTCTGCAGGGTGCCGCCCTGGCGCTGGAGAAGCTGCGCCTGGATGGCGATCTGGTTGAGGTCCTTCTCGTCGTCTTGCACGCTCACTTCACCGCCTCCATCTTGTCAATCCTGATTTGCGTGCGGGGCAGCCGGTGGTCCGAGCCGATGGTGGCAAGCGCCGTCTCGCGGCAGCGGGACTCGCTGGCGGCCTCCATCTCCTTGACGAATGGCTTCCACGCGCGCTTGATTTTCATCGAGCCATAGACAGTGTATTTCATGACATCACCTTAGTATTAGCATGCTTTAATCCTTTCTTTTTGAAACTGGTTTGTGTTTGGTTTTGCTGGCAACTGGCTGTTTTGGGGCCAGATACCGGGCGATGACATATCCGATTAGAACGAGTATGCCATCGCCAATTCCACTGAATATGTCGAGTCGTATGGTGTCATCCAATGGTTTTGGGCTTAATGTCACAATCCTAAAAACGATCATTAATACCGCAAACAACGCACCGATGACAAAGGCCGTTTTGACGCTTTCCCTAAAATCATACCCAAGCCGTCGCTGGCCGTCAAAACCTATCCAGATAAACGTGCCAAAATTGACAAGCACGGCCAAATACCCAACGATACCTCCCAGAGGTATGAACGTGATGGCCAATAGCAGCATGAGCGCTCTTTTATGGGGCATGAGGTATTTGTCGACGAATTCCATGTTCACACCAAATCCAGCGCCTGCGTAATCCTCGATTCCTCGAATCCCGACGAGCTCTCGCCCACAATGACTCCCTTCGAATTGGCCACCGCCCCGATTCCGACAAACGCGCTGCCCATGTTGGTGGTGCCGTTCAGGCCGTCGCATCCGAACAGCTCCTTGAGCATGCCGGCTTCAAGCTCAGAGATGCGGTTGTGGGCCAGCCAGCCCTTGTTGCTCACAACAAGGCAGCTGCCCGGCGTGTGGTAGCCGGCAACTGCTCCATAGCGCACCGGCACGCCAAGCGTTTTCTCAATCAGGCGAGCATCCTCATGGTGTATGTCGGGATTCACCAGCGCGCCATGGTCATTGCATGCAATGTTGTTTCCAAGGGCGGAGAAGCGGCTGTCGCGCATCACCGCCACGTTCAAGCCTGCCTCTTCAAGCACTCCACGCTCCTCTTTGCTCAAAAACGGAGGGGCAAGTATGCCGTTCGAATTCATGGCAAAATAGAGGCCGACGTATGGCGAGCCGTCCACCGACGCCTGGATGAGGGGCACGCCCAGCGCGGACGCGCCGCGCATGAACTTCTCTGGCGCGCCGCGCGGAATCAGGCACAGGCGGTCTGTGGCTTTGGCATAAAGGCCCACGTACGGATTGCCTTCATAATGCCCTCTCCAGACCGCCATGGTTGTTCCTCTTAGATTTGCTTGCGCCCAAGCAGCGGGCCGCCCGATGTTTTGGGCATGGGCTTGACGTCGCCGGCTCTGGGTTCGGCTGTTTTTGAGACAGGAGCGGGCGAGCCTGAAGCAGGCTTGGCCGCCTCGGGCTTGTTTTCTTTCTTTTCCTCTGTTTTGGCCGGGGCAGGTTTGCTTTCTTTTTTCTCCTCTTTCTTTTCAGCCGGCTTTTTGGCTTCCCTCTCCTTCTTCATCTTCTCCTCTGCCGCCTTTTTCTCATCCATTGCCTTCTTGACCTTCTCCTCCTCGCCAATCATCCATGCGGTAAGCCTGCCGTCCTCGAACACGCCCCTTATTTTGAGCGAGCGGGGGGGCTTTTGGATGCCGTCGCGCCACATGGCGTCATTGACGCCTTGTGAAATGCGCACCGCCTCGTCCTTGACCTTGAAGTGGCGCGACAAAAATGCGCGCAGCAGCTTCATGGCGCGCCGTGTGCGGCGCGTGCGCAAATACTCGTACGCCTTGCCGAACGGCACGGTGTAGATGCGCTCCAGTTTCTTGGAAGTAACCTTGTTTTCTTCTGCCATCAGCATCACCTAGTCCTTGATTTGCAGCCGGCTGTGCCGCCAGTTGCGGCTCCTCGTCGGGTAGCGCACCCGGCGGTTGGTTTTTGCAATCACGAACACCGGGACGCGCCGGCTGGTCTTCATAGCACGCGCGAGGCGCGCTTTCTTCTTCGGCGTCTTGATACCCATTTCATCCACCTCAGTAAACCTTATCCTATGTAATTCTGCGCGGGCGGCGTGGCCGAACGCTTCTGCCGATCGTGCATGTCGCGGTACGCCATCCACACGGTCTCCGCCTTCTTGCCCTCCAGTATTTTCACCACCGTGTGGCTTGGCACGGCCGCGCGGAAGTCCGGCATGGGCCTATAGTCCACAAGCACCGTCTGCCCTGCCTTGATGGCGGCCGCCAGCTTCGGAGCCACCAGAAGCGTGAGTATGTTGTCGTCCCACATGCGCACCGTGGCCTGCGTGTCCGCGCCTGACGCCTTGACGTCCTTGTCGGCAGGCCGCAGGACTTCAATCACTTTTCCGGGGTGGTACATAGCATGCGCCTCCTATTTTTTCTCCTCGCCGCCTTTTCTCCTGATTGTGATGGTCGGCTCGGGCTTGGAGCCCGCCATCTTTCCCAGCAGCCCCTTGAGCTGCGCGTCATTGATGCGGCCTTTCAGCTGCCCCGCCTGCTGCAGGTAGCTCAGGCCCTGCACCACTTTCGCAAATGTGGGCGGGCTGGACATCTTCACCAGCATCAGCCTCTCATAGGCGGCTGGCTCCAGCATCTGGCTCAGGGCCGAGCGCAGTTGTTCCTCCTGCTCTGCCCGTGCCTGCGCCTGCTGGTATGCCTCTGCCATCTTTTTCTGGCGCAAGGCTTGGATGTCCTGCTCGTCCGGCATTTCTCATCACTCTTTCTTCACGCTGGCCAGTTCCTTTGCAACTGCGTCAAGCATCTGCTGCCCCTTGGGGGCGATGTATCTGCCAACCTTCTTCTTGGCAAGCAGGCCGGCCTTTTCCATGGCCTGCAGCCCTTTTCGAATCATGTTGCCGCCGGCGCGCCTGAAGTGCTCGCGTGCCACTCCGCGCTTTTGTCTTCCGCCGTAGTGGCTCTGCAGGCTCGAGACTCCGATTGGGGAGTGGCAGTAGGCCTGGTATAGCAAAGACGCGCAGCGCATGTACCAGAACTTGTCGTCCTGCGGCAGGCGCTCCTTGTGCGCTCCTGATTTCACGAGGCCCACCCACTTGGGGGGCGTCAGTCCCTCGATTTTCTCCAAGCGTGCCGCGGTCGCGCGGACTAGCTGGTGAGGGTTAGCATCGTAGGCTGTAACCATGTTCCACCTCTGAATGTGAGCCCTTGCGGGCGATGGTCTAATCCCTGGGGAAATAGACGTCAGTAATGGGAATTTGGGGTATAAAAGACTATGGGGACGGGGTGAGCGGGGGCAGGCGGGGTCATTTTGCCCGCTTTTTCGAATAAACAAATGCCGTCCTCTTTCCGCACTTGCACGAATAAATCATCCGCCTAGTTTTGGGCTCCAGCCTCACCTTCACATTATAGCCGACCACCCATGGAAGATTGCACTCTTGGCAAAACAAATGCTTTCTTCCCCTGCCAAGAGGCACGCGGTGGCGCATCGCAATCGCGCGCGCCAGTTTCACATAGCGCTTGGCCAAATCAGGGTGGGCGCGCACCTCGGATTTTGCAAATGCCAGAAGGGTGTCGATTCTCCGATTGGCGATGACGGGCAGGGGGTCGAGGCTGGATTTGAATTTGGACATAGAGAACCAGCATCAAGATTTCTTTTCCTCTTTTTTCTCCGTGGTCGAACTCTCTTTTTCTTTTTTGTTTTCCTCTTTCTTTTCTTCCTTTTTCACAACCACGAGACGAGTATCTTCTTTTTTCTCGTCTTTCTCCCTGCCGTTCTTCTCCTCCCTCTCCTTCCCTTTCTCCTCCTTCCACTCCCTCTTAATCCCAAAGTAATTCTTGTTGCCCCAGTTGAACAGCATCGGCGTCTTGCCAGCCTCCTCGTCAGGGAAATGAGTCTCCATCACCTCGGCCACAACAAGCGCGTGGTCGCCGGAGCTGAACACGCCCTGAAGCTCGCATTCCACCCATGCCATCGCGCCGTCAAGGCGGGGCGCCTTCACCGATTTGGCCGGCTTGAGCTTGAGCTGGTATTCGTCCACCTTGTCAATCACCCTGCCCGTGGCCGAGCCGACCGCAGCCGCCTTGTCTGCCATTGATTCGGGCAGCACCGAGAGGGTGAAGCAGCGCGAGGCCAGCAGCAGCTCGAGGCTGTAGCTCTTGAGGTTGAGGGCAACTGCCAGCATGGGAGGCTTGACAGACACAGGCGTGGCCCAGTCAACAACGGTTACATTGGACTTGTCCTCGTGCGTGGCCGCGAGCATGCAGGTCTGGCGGGGATAGAAGAGGCGGTGGAACATGAAAGAGGTATGGGCAGTTCAATCTTATATGCTCTCGCTCTCGTGAAAATCGGCGCCTTCAGACGCCTGATGAAGACTCTCCCTTCTCCGACGAGCGGAAAGTCACCCTCTCCAAATCTTAAAGGCGTTTCAAACCGGCAAATTCTCATGCGCCTGACCATCCGCTGCGGCCTCATCAAGCTCACCCAGCGCAAGCAGCAGCTTCTGGATAGGGAATATGCCAACCTCCAAATCGTTCTGCAAGGAGGGAATGCCCCTCTCTATTCTGCCCACAAACAGCAGGCCCTGCGTTTCTACAAGAAAATCAAGAAAGGCGTCCAATATCCTCTCAGTCTGAGAAATGACCTTATTAATGTGCAAAAAAGCAAGAGTTTCTACTTCTTGAGAATCCCAGTAGCAGGCCAGCGGGGCGGCATCAAAGTCCCCTTCAAGCCTCATCGGCCTATTCCTGTCGACGCCAAATTGTGCGAAAGCAAATTGTTCAAAAGAAAGGGGAAATTCATAGCCAATCTGGTCTATGAAATCCCTACCAAACTCAAAACTCACTTTTCCTCTGTTCTGGCCATTGACATGGGCGAGCGGACCCCCGCGACTGCGGTGCTGCTGTGGGAAGGCCAAGTGATGAAGCCCATGTTCTTGGGCCGGGAAATCAGGGGAATACGAAGGCACCATGCCTGGCTGCGAAAGAGGCTGCAGGAGCGCAAGTTGCTAAAGGTAGTGAAAAGGATTGGAGCGCGGGAGAGAATTCGCGTAAACGACATTCTCCACTGCGTCAGCCGCCACCTTGTGGATGCTGCCGTGGCTTCCAATTCCTGCATTGCCTTGGGCAATTTGCGTGGCATCCGAAAGGGGGCCAGAGGCAGGGGAAAGCGGTTCAACCGCATTGTTTCCTCAATGCCTTTCTATAAGCTGCGGTCGATGATTGAATACAAGGCAGGGCTATTGGGCATTCCAGTTGTGGCTGTGGACGAGAGAATGACCAGCCGCACCTGCCATGCCTGCGGTCTGGAAGGCCAGCGAAAGAGCCAGGGCTGTTTTGTCTGCTCAAATTGCGGCCAATACAACGCCGACCTTAATGGTGCCATCAACATTGGAAAGAGGCTTCTGCCCTATATGGACGGAAGCGGGGCCACCTGTGGACTGGCCCTGAACCGGCCGGATGAGCATCCTTCGGATGGAACGCCGGAAGCCGCACCCATCAGGACGTGGTAGTTCACAAAGTTCCATTCGCCATTCATTCCGGATCCGTAGCTCAGCCCGGTTCATAGTGCCTGTCTTGGGTCATTTTCTTTCCTGTGAAAAGAGAAAGCGCTTCAGTGGACAAGAACGGGAATCTTGCCAAGTGATTATAAACGCCGTTTTCCCTAATCTTATCGGGCCCGTAGCTCAGCCCGGTTAGAGCGCCTGTCTTATATGTGGATTCGTCCGGATTGTCGGATGAGCTCTCGAGGAGAGCAGGTGGTCAAGAGTTCAAATCCCTTCGGGCCCAAACCGCGGAGGGGGGCCTCAAGCCCCCCTCCCCAGTTCCTGGTCAACCGGCGCGCCCGAGCGCGCCGGTGCACCGACGGCCAACAAGGGCCGTCGATTGTCCTCCTGACCCTCCCCCCCTTTTTTAAATCTCAAACTCGCCAATAATTAGGTGCTGGGATGGCCGACCTGATTTCAATCCGGGATTTGGACAAGCCGACTATCGAGAAGCTGCTTTCGGTTTCAGAAAAAATGGAGAAAAACCTTTTCACCTCCTACGACAAGTTCCCGGGCAAAGTGGCGGCCACACTCTTCTTCGAGCCAAGCACGAGAACGCATCTTTCCTTCCAAACGGCCGCACAGCGCTTAGGGATGAGCGTGGTGCCCTACTACCACGCCGCCTCCTCCTCCACCAAGGGCGAGTCCTTGAGCGACACCCTCAAAATCGTGGACGGCTATGCAGACCTTCTCGTAATCCGCCACCCTGCGGAAGGCTCCGCACGCTATGCTGCCGAGGTGTGCCGCCACCCTGTAATCAACGCCGGCGACGGGGGCAACCAGCACCCCACCCAAACGCTCATCGACCTATACACAATCCAGAAGGCGAAAGGCAAAATAAAAGGCCTCAACGTCTCGCTCATAGGAGATTTATCACACGCGCGCGCCATGCGCTCCCTGCTCTACGGCCTTGCCATGTTCGGGGCCAAAGTCAAGCTCATCGCCCCGCGAGGATTGGAGATGGATTCGCAGATTGTGGAGGAAGTGAAGGAGAAATTCGATGCGCAGGTGGAGGCATCAGAGCAGCTTGATTTGGCCGGCGCTGACGTGGCCTATGTGTGCAGAATACAGAAAGAGCGCTTCTCAGACCCCTATCAGGCCGCCAAGATGCAGGCCTCATTCCGCATAATGCCCGAACTCCTGCTGGATGCAAAGCAGGACATGATTCTGCTGCATCCCTTGCCGAAAATAGACGAAATACCGGCAGAGGTGGACGCCTCGCCGCACGCGCACTACTTCCAGCAGGCCAGCCACGGGGTGCCGGTGAGAATGGCCGTGCTGGAGCACGCTCTCAAGGAGGGATGACATGCCGCTCTTGGTTGAACGCATAGAGCAGGGCACGGTGATTGACCGAATCGAGGCTTTCGCCGGAATACATGTATTGGAAATCCTCAAGCTGGTGCCGTCAAATCAGGCGGCTCGCCAGAGCGAGGCTTCAGGCAATGAAAAATCCTCTCGCAGCCCCGCCTCTCCAGCCAAGCCAGATTTGGCCCACCGCGTGGCTCTTGTCATCAACGTGCCGTCACGTCACATGGGCCGCAAGGACATACTCAAAATCGAGGGCAGGGAAATCAAGCCGGTGGAGGCGAACAAGATAGCCCTCATCGCCCCGCGCGCGCGTCTCAACGTCATTCGCGCAGGCAAGGTGGTGCAGAAGGTCGACGTCAAGCTGCCCTCAAAGCTTGAGGACATCGCCGCCTGCCCCAACCCCTCCTGCATCAGCCGCCTTGAGCGCGAGGCGAGCGTGTTCTCAGCAGAGAAGGGCCGCCTGCGCTGCGCCTATTGCGAGAGGCTGTTCTCCACGTACGAACTGGTGGTGTAAGGGAAAAAGATGGGATGGCCATGTGCCGGTCGGGCGCTTTTTGCCTTTCTCCCCCTCTTTCTCCTTTTTTTCATTCCTCCCCTTTCCGCCCAAACAACAGATTTTCCAGACCATGTCTGGATGCGGCAGGCAAATGCAGGCTCGGCGGCTTCTTCCCCGCTCTCTTCTCCTCCCTCTTGGGTGCATCCGGTTGCGCCAACCACCTCACAGCCAATCGAGTGGGCTTTCATAGAGCTTAGCCCGGCCAGCCCGTCAGTGGATGGGCGGGTTTCCAGCCTCCATCCGCCAGTTTTCTTCTGGACATGGGGCGAATCGCATGCGCCATTCGTTGTTTCCTATTACACTCTTGACTCCTCATGCGGCCAGTCAAAAATTTCATTAAGCGAATTTGGCAAGCCTGCGCTGTCAGGCACGCTAACATGGTCTTTGCCGGGCGCATCTGTGGTGCAGCCTATTGACGAC
Source organism: Microcaldota archaeon (assembly GCA_021813025.1). Classification (GTDB taxonomy): domain Archaea; phylum Micrarchaeota; class Micrarchaeia; order Anstonellales; family Anstonellaceae; genus CAIXYX01. The sequence goes on along the minus strand of JAKAME010000001.1, from coordinate 24,298 downwards.
CATGCGCCCGCCCTGCTGCAAAACCCTCTGCCGGCTTCGGCATGGGCCTCGCTTAGCACAACAGAAGGCCAAAACAAATCAGCAATCCTGCCCCCATTCTCCATTTCCTTCTCAGGCACGGTGCAGGTGCCGTACATGAAGGAAGTGGAAGAGCACTATCTGGTCAAATCAGCCGATGCAGCAGGCAACGCAATCGAGTCTTGCCAATCATCCCGCTCCTCAGCACTCGTGACTTTCGCCCTGCCCGTGCATTCCGCCCGCGCCTATGGGGTGGAGCATGGCGAGCCTCTTTTCCTCAAGCTGCGCCCAGCAGACAGAGAGCAGCTTTCCCTCTCCTCAGGCTTCTGGCGCGCAGACCTTTCCAGCCGCCTGCCGTTTTCCTCAGTTCTTGCCCTGAACGGCATTCCGATTTCCTCCACCCGCTATGCGCATTACTCCATGCTAAAAGACGAAGTCGGCTTTTGGAGCATAAGCAGGCAGGAGAACGACACAAGCGAATGGCCGAACAAGCCAAATGATTCCATGTCTTTCTCGCCTTCAATTTCAACCAATTTCAGCCATCTTTTCCTCTCCCCATCCGAGCTTGATTCGCAAGGCCGCGCTTTCGCTTACCAGTACTCGCAGCAGATGCTCTATCCATTCCCGCTTGGCCGGTCAAACCTCACGCTTGAGTGGAGCGATGATTTCAACGACAAATGGAACGCCTCCTTCCCCCTTCTCACGCGCGCGCCATCGGGAATAGCGGGCGCTGTGGCGGAAAATGCAACCGCAATATTGGCAGATGAAAGAGCGCATGCAGCTTCACTCCAATCCTCCCCCTATCGGGGCCTTATCCGCGTCCTTTTATCAAATTCAAATTCCTGGCGCGGGGCGCAGGCGGATTATTTCCAGCCATCCTCTCTTGCGCCTGCCGCCGGCGGGCTGCTGATGCTCGGGGCGGGCCTGCTGCTGATGTTTTATCTGCGCCAAAAAGTTTGACCGGGGCCTACTCACCCGCTTTCACCATCTGCTTTTGCAAAATTTTCGGAAAGCTCTTCAAAAACTCGTCCAGCCTGTCGGGCGGCACGCTCGCTCCGGCAGCTATGGCGTGCCCCCCGCCCGCCCCGCCCAACGGCATGCAGGCTTCGCGCAGGGCAAGGCCGAGGTTAAGGCCTTGTGACACAAGTTTCTTGGTGCCGCGCATGGAAACCTTGATTTTCCCCTCCCTGTCAAGCGCGATTGCCACTATGGGCTTCTGCCTCCCGCCCGGATAAAGCATGCCTGCCACCACTCCGATTATGCCGTCGTCAATCACTCCGCGGCCGTCAAGGAAAAGGAAAGGCCCCCAGTCGCGCACGCTGGCATAAGCATATTCCACGCCCTCGCGCAGGAGCCTGCGGTGCAGGGCAAGCAGGGCAGCGCCTTTTTCCAGCGCCTCCGCCCTGCCCAAACAGATGTCTATCCCAAGCTGCGGCTGCTCATGCCTGCCGCAGGCGTTCATGAGGGTGGAGAATTCTCCCGCCTCATACAATTCAGGCGTGTTTGCAAATCTTGGGAAAAGATAGACTTCGCCAACCAGGCGGGAGGCGGCCGCCCTGCCCCCTGCGCTTTCCGCCAGATGCACTGCCAGCGCGCCTATGAGCTTTTTGCGCTCCTCCGCATCCAGCTCGCCATAAGTCTTCCACCCAGCATCCTTTTTTCCAAAGCTTTTGGCAATGCTTTCCAGAAACTGGGCGCATCTCTCCTCATGCCCGCTAAGGCCGGGCAAATAGGGGTCGTCCGCATAGGCCAGAAGCTGGGGCAGCGGCCTGCTGATGCGCCCGTACATCTTGAGGTCGATTGGTGCCTGCACCACTCCCGCCGCCTGCAGCTCCTGCAGCAGCAGGCGGTTGGGCCCCTGCATGGGGGACTGCACGTCCCCCACCGCGCCCACTATGGCCGCTTCAGGCAGGGCGCGCAGGCTCCAATAGGCGGTGGTGGCTCCGCACATCTGCGCCCCACCATCTATCCCGAACATGTGCGGGTTGAGCTGCAGGCGCGCATTTTTTGGGGCAATTGGATGGTGGTCGAAAATAACCACCTCTCCTTCCAATTCCTGCACGCCGTCAGTTCCGCCGCCCAAATCAGTGAAAACAAGCTCCGGCTCGCGCCTGATTTCATTGAGCACGGCTTCATCGAGCTTGCGTATGGTGTTAATCCGATAAGGAATTTTTCTTTCTTCCAAAAAGGCGCACACTATTGCCCCCGAAGTCAGGCCGTCGCAGTCGTAGTGGTTGACTATGAGCGGGCTTTTCATCCGCTCCACCACCTCGTGGCATTCCTGCGCGCGCGCCAAGAATTCCCCCCATCTGGCGGGAGGGGAAAGAGGGGGGGCCGGCGAATCATCCATGCCTTTTTCTGAGGCCCAGTTCTTTTTATGGGCGAGGGGGGCGGATTTCCGTCCATATTGTTTATTAGCCCCAAATGCGCCAATTTTAATGCGGGCTCGTGGCGCAGCGGTAGCGCGTTCCGTTTGCAACGGAAAGGTCGAGGGTTCAAATCCCTCCGAGTCCAATCAGCAGTATGTCCCGGGCGGTATTCTGAATCCTCCAGGCTGCACCTCCGGGCCATAATCAAATCTGTGTTTTTCCTTTTCAACATTGGCCGGCCTTTTGGCCGTCTCCTCGCTTTTGGCCGGCGTCTTGTCCTTGGGCGTTTCATTCTGCTCCGACTTTGTCATGGGATTTTTTTGCCGCCCCATCAGCTCGCTGCCGAGCCCCTCGCCCCGCTTGAACGCGAACTGCCGATAGCCCCCGAACGAGGAGTTGGAGTCAGGCGCTTTTTCCCTCGCCTTCTCCTCGCGCTTTTGGCTGTTGAGCACCACGAATATGGCGGGCTGCGGGATTTTTCTGGGCATGAAACTGTTCACAATCATCACCAACTACTCCTGCTCCGCTTTCTAAATATAAACATTTTTGTATAAAAATATACTAGCGACGCCCACCCCGCAAAGCCTCTTCGTCGTCTGGAAGCGTCTTTTAAGGTTTGGCTGCCTCTGCCCCCTCCTATAGCGAGGGATGGCCATGAGCGAGCGCAAAGGCACAAAGGGCAGCGCCGCAGCCTCTGCAGGCCAGTCCCACCTCCCCCCCGCCCCTCCGCCCGCGCAGGACGAGAGCGCCCGTATAGACAAGCTTGTTTCCCTTACCTATGATTCCAACCCAGACGTGCGCCGCCGGGCGGCGCAGGAGCTGGCCGGGCTGGACGACCCGCGCGCGGTGTTCGCCCTGCTCGAATTGGGGGCAGACAAGGACCCTGGCGTGCAGGAGATGGCGCGCGCAGCCCTTGACAGCTTCAAGGGCGAGGAGAGGGAGGCTCTGGTGAGCCTTGAGAAGATTTTCGAGGCAAGGCAGGAGGGCAAGCCTCCGCCCGCGGACATGGCCGAGGCGCGCCAGAAGCTCCTTCCATCCCTTGAGCGCCTTTTCTCCAAAAACAAGGCGGCGCGAGACAGGCTTCTGCCCTCTATCGAGAAGCTGTTTTCATGGATGCCCGGCGCGCCCGGCGGGGCTGCGCCCTCCCAAACTCCGGCCTCCCGCCCGGCCGAGGCAGGCCATTCCACTTCACGCCCCTCTTTCGAGCAGGTTGCTACTGCGCACCTGAGCGACGAGGAGAAAGCAACTGCAAGGGCCCAGCAGGCCGAGAGCGCCAGGGCTGCCCAGGCCGAGGAAGCTGCGCGGATGCAGGCTGAGGGGGAAGATGCAGGAGATGACGACTCCTCTGATGCTGTTCCCGCATCGGTTCCCATTCCCGCCCGCGACCCGATGGCGGGCATGGAAGCCATCCGCGCTGCGCGCTCCAGCATGCTTGAGCAGGCCGAAGCAGACGTGGGCGTGCCTGCGCATTTGCGCTCGCCGGAAGAATTGCGGCGAATGAGGGGCGCGCACGCGGGTTATTCTGGCCAGGCAGAGGCCGGCTCATCCCGCCAGCCGTCCCTTTCCTCTTCCTCCCCTTCAATGCAATCCCGCATGGAGGAAGCCACCAATTTCCCCATCCCCGAATACCTCCAGCCCAAAGCCCCCTCGCCGACTGCCGCAATCCCTTCCATGCTGGCAGAGGAGCCTGCCGAGCCGCAGTCAATGGACGAGGAGGGCGTGAAGATGCCGAGGCACGCGCTCTACTACTACAAGCTCGCCTATGCGATTGCGCTCACGCCCGGCATCAAGGCCTCGGAAATAAAGAAGGAGAAGGAGAGGCTCATGAAGGAGGCAAAATCCGACATCGAGCTTGCCTTTGAAATAGCTGTCAAGCGCACGCACCAGGAGGGAATCGAGAACCTCTCCGGCCTCAAGCCGGGCTTGAAGAAACTCTCCACCCTGCCGCTCGAAGTTCTGGACAACATGGTGGTATCCGTGCCGCACGGCAAGAAGCTGCTGGCCTACAACCGCCTGCTTCTCTCAGACGGCAAGCACCAGCTGCCTCTTTACGTGCAGCCCCCGCGCGCGGACGGCATCAAGCCCGGAGACTTGCTCTCTTTGCGCGACGCGATGGTGGACTATTGGGTGAAGTCAAATCCCGTGCCGGGCGGCCAGCCGGGCGAGCTTGTGCTGCTTCTGGGCAAGAATGCGCAGCTCATTGTGACAAAGTAGAAATCGTGCTGCCCATATCATCGGTTCTGGTGCTGTGGCCGCTCATGGCTCCCGCTATGCAATAAATAAAATACGCGCATTTGTTTTTGCGCGTTATTTAATCAAACCCTCGCTTTTCGGAAGCATGTACAGGCCGTCAATTTTCTTTTCAATATCCTCGATGAGGCTGTCGAGTTCCTTAATGCCTGTTAGTGCTCTGGAGATGTTTTCTTTCGTGCGCTTTCTCATTTGCTGGTCAATCTTTTTGGCTAAAACATAATACAGCCCGTATTTGACACTGGCGCCCTTTTCAATTTTTATCTGCTTAAGCTGCCTGCCAAGTTTTGCAGACTCCCTTGCAACCTCATCCAGCGTATAGCCGCGGGCGTTTCTCTTTACAATGACCCTCAGTTCGTCACCAATTATTTGTGTTCTGTCAGGCGCAAATTTGTTGGCAATGTCGGCGGCTACGTGTCCTACCGCCATCCCTCTAAAGTTCATATCTAAATCTTCTATCCATCTCAGAGTCGTTGCTTGCACTTCTAAGTAATCATGAAATTCGCCACGTAAGAGCTTTTGACGTATTAAGTCCAATTTCAGGCCTGCCTCTTGTTTCATGTGCCCTTCCAAGGTTGTTAAAAATGGATTTTGTCTTGTTAAAACTCGACTTTGTCTAAGAACCAATTCATTCGGTCGTTGCGCCATTGCCATTTGTGGATTTCGCGGTGGCATCTGTGGTTTTTGCATCAGCGTCCATGGGGAAGTCATGAATCTCACCGTCTATTATTCTGCCCAAAGCGATATATAAACATATCGTTTGTATTATTACCACACCTGTGGATGGCGCATCTATCCGGCCTATTCTGGATATTTAGAGCCTTCTTCTTTATCCAATCCTCGCCCCCTCTCGCCCCGCCTGTCCGTCCTCTCCACCCTCACACTCGGCCTGTCCACCTGTCTCCACTCCTTTGTGAATTTCAAAAACACGTCCGCAGGCCCCACCCAGAGCCTCCCGCCAGCCTTTGCAGCCATGAAGTTGAGCCTAAGCAGCACCATCTCGTCATGCTGGTCCCATCTGCCCAAATACAGCTTGCCCTTCTCCGTCCCGCCGTTGGCGTCATAGAGGCCGGCCAGGAATGCGGCGGAAAAATCATTCGCATGGCAGAAGCGCTCGGTTTCCTCTTTCAGCACTTCCTCAAAAAACGCGCGGTAGGCGGTGTGGTGGAAATAGGTTGCATTGTCCTCCACCACAACCTTGTCGGCCGGAGTGAGCCCGGCCTCAATCACTTTGGAGAGGAAGGCCGTGCGCATGGCTTCGTTTCCCACTATGCCGATGCCCTCGCGCGTGCGGCAGTGCTTCCACAGGCCTATGAGGTAGGAGAGGGTGGGAGAGAGGCGGAGCTTCATGGCCGAATCATGTGATTTGATTATTAAAAGGTCGCCGTGCTATGCCCCTTTGGTTTGCTATGGAGCTTGACGAGGAGACGGCCGTAATGGCCAAGGGCACGATGTGGCAGAACCTCTCCAGCATAATAGTCAAGCTCTGCTCTTTTGTCTACACCATACTCGTAGCCCGCCTCGCCGCGCAGGAGCAGGTCGGGCTGTTCTATTTCGGCCTCAGCATCGTGGGCATCATGGGCATTTTCGCGGATTTCGGCCTTTCCACCGCCATTCAGCGCTACATCCCCTACCATCTGGGCCGCAAGGAGAAGGCAGTCGCCGAGCAGGTCATCCGCTTCTCAGTCACGGCCGGCACCGCGCTGCTGGCCCTCTGCAGCGTAGCCACTTTCCTCTTGGCGGACGCCTTCGCCGCCTTCTTCCACAACCCCGGCCTCGGGCCCGTGATGCAGCTGCTCGCCATCCAGCTCTCGATTTACGCCGCATTCAACATTTTGCTCAGCCTGCTGGTCGCCTTCAAGCAGCTGCACGCATACTCTGTGGGCTACAGCGCGCAGAACGTGCTCAAAATCCTCCTGCTGCTCTCCCTCATCTTCACCCTTGGCGTGGACGCCCGCTCGCTCTCCATCACCTACATGCTCTCCTTCGTCATCCCCTGCTTCTACCTGATGTGGGCCCTGCTCAAGCCGCTGTCCTCGCTGGGCCAGCATCCGCGCTTCCCGCTCCAAACATACTGGCCCATCGCGCGCGAGATGGTCCCCTTCGGCCTCACCATCGTGGGCGTGGTGCTGTTCTCCAACTTCGTTGCCTACACCGACCGGGTGCTGCTGGGCTATTACCTGTCCAGCGACGTAAACCCCCAAATCGCCATCTACACCATAGCCTCCAGCTTCGCCGGCCTGGTGCTGATTTTCGCAGGCTCCATCACGCCCATCTTCCTGCCTGTGGTATCCGAACTGATAGGCCGCGAGGACCGCGCCCGCGTGCAGCGCATGTCACAGACCGCCCTGCGCTGGACCCTGTTCTCTTCCGTTCCCATCGCGGCTTTCGTCTGCGCCTTCGCGGCCCCCATCCTGCGCTCGCTCTATGGCGCCAGCTACGAGGCAGGGGCCTGGGTGCTGGTGCTGTTCAGCCTTGGCACCCTCGCCAGCGCGATGGGCGCAATCCAGCGCACGGCCCTGGCAGGCATGCGCCTGGTGCGCATCGAGCTTTACTCCATGATTTGCGGCGCTGCAGTCAACGTCCTGCTCTGCCTGCTGCTCATCCCCGCCTATGGCATCAACGGCGCCGCCGTGGCGAGCCTGGCAGCCTTCAGCGTGATGAGCCTGGTCAACCACCACTACGCGAGCAGGCGCATGGGCTTCTCATTCCCCCAAAGCGCGTGGAAAAACCTGCTTGCGGGCGCCGTGGTGCTGGCAGTGCTCATGCTAATCGAGCTGGCGGCCTATGACCCGCTGGTCCACCTCCCGATAATCATCCCCGACTCCGCGCTGCTTGGCGGCGTGCTGGACAAGCTAATCAAGATGGCGGTTCTTGGCGTGTTTTTGGGCGCGGGCAGCCTGCTCTACCTTGTGCTTGTCAACGTGCTGCATCTTTTCGAGCCTGAGGACAGGGCGGTGTTCGGCAAAATACTTTCCAAATTCGGGGTGCCGCGCGCATGGCAGACGCCGCTGGCCCGCATGGTGTTCTGGGACGCGCGCCTGCATGCCGGAGAAGAAACGAAATAGAATGGGGAAACAGCCTATTTCTGCCTTCTTTTCCCCAGCACCTGCTCGTAAATGGCACAAGTCCGGGCCGCAGCCGCGCTCCATGATAGGGTTTGCTCTATTTTTCTGCGCGCAGCCTTCAGCTCTGGCTCCAGATTCTCCTTCTCAAGGCGGGCGAGCGGCGCTTCCAGAGGCTCGTCATCCCCTATCATGTATTTCCGCCATTTGTCCCCGCCGAGCAGCTCCTTCATCACCTGCGGAATCTCGCCTACAGGCCGTGCGACAAAAGGCCGCTCGCACGCCAGCGCCTCAAGCATGGTGAGCGGGTAGCCCTCATAGCGAGAGGGCAGCAGCACGTAGCGGCACTGGCTGTAGAGGGAGGGCATTTCCTCGTGCGGGGCCGAGCGGTATTGCAGCCCGCCCATGGCCCTGAGCTTGTCAAGCATGCCCTCGTCAGGCCCGACCAGCAGAACCGGGAGCGAGCGTATCCCCATCATCTCCTCCACTCCCTTGTCCTTGTCAAGGCGGCCGAAGTAGGCCGCGTATTTCGCCTGTCGGTAGGAGCCGGCAGGCCTGAACAAGTCGGTGTCAACCCCGTTTGGCAGATAATTTATCGGCCTGCCCTGCCCCTCCCACTCCTTCACTTTCGCGTCATGGCTGACCGATATTATCGCGTCCGCCGACTTTAGCCAGCCAAGGAAGAGAAAATCGTAGAGGGCCAGCAGCCACTTGCGCCTGTCCTTGAATTTTGGCACTCCATGCACTGTCCACACCAGCGGCTTGCCGCGCAGGCGGGCCAGAATAGCGCCCGCGCCGCTGAAAAAGCTGTAGCCGTGCACATGCACCAGGTCGCAGGGCGCGCCCAGCGCGCTGAAAAACTCGGCGAGCGGGAGGCGCATTGATGAAAAGCCCGGAATGGCGAAACCCCTGCCCGGCATGACGACCGTCTCGACGTTGGCTCCGAGATTTTTCGTCAGGTAATGCAGGTGGATAGAGATGCCGTTGAGCTCCGGGTAGAACGTGTGGACGAAGTAGAGGACTTTCATTCCAAACCACTCTTTTCGGCATCCGTCCTGCCGGCGAACCACCGGGCAGTTTCCTTCAGGCCGTCCTTGAGGCCGGTGGAGGGCGAGAAGCCCAGCACCGCCTTGGCCTTGCCGATGCTGGCCTCGCTTTTGCGTATGTCGCCCTTCCGCGCGGGCCCGAAGCGCGGCGGGGCGGAAAATCCAATCTCGCGGGCGATGGCGCGGTAGAGCTCGAGTATGCTGACGCTTTTTCCTGACGCGATGTTGAAAGCCTCCCCAAACCCTTTCCTGGCCGCCAGCGCCTTCTCGTTCGCTCCTGCCACGTCCCTGACGAAAATGAAATCCCGGCTCTGCCGCCCGTCGCCGTAAATCACCGGCCGGCGACCGCTTGTCATGGAGGAAATGAACTTGGGAATCACGGGCGCATAGTCCGAGTCAGGCCTCTGGCGCGGGCCGTAGACGTTGAAATAGCGCAGGGAGATGGTTTTCAGCCCGTAGCGCTCGAAATATTCCCGCGCGTCCAGCTCGTTGACCATCTTTGACTCGGCATAGGGGCTCATGGGGGCGAGGGGGTCGTCCTCGGCCACAGGCTGCCTGCTGGCGTCCCCGTACACGCTCGCCGAGCTTGCCAGCACGACCCGCCCGACATCGGATTTGCGCGCCTGCTCCAGCACGTTGCGCGTGCCCTCCACGTTTGTCTTGAGCGTGGGCTGCGGGTTTTTCACGCTCTCGCCCACCGAAGTCAGGGCGGCAAGGTGCAGGACGGCGTCAGCCCCCAAGAAATGCGGCGCCAGCGCGCCGGGGCAGGTGATGTCCGCCCGAGCGAACCTGATTCTTCCTTTCAGCCCGGCCAGATTCTCCATGCTGCCGCTTGAGAGGTTGTCTATGACCACGACCTCGTGCCGTGGGCAGAGCCGCTCCGCCAGGTGAGAGCCTATGAAGCCCGCCCCGCCGGTGATGACTATTTTCATGGTTTAAATCCGGTTCGGCCCAAGCTCATAAAGCTTGTGCCCGAACCGCGGGGAGGGGTTCCCCCTCCCCCCAGTTTCAGGTTCCTCCTGACCCCCTCCCCATCTCCTCCCTATAAAATCCTTATTTAACCCAAACGAGATGTGTCGACATGACCTATTCCTTTCTTCTCATCGGCGCCGGCTCCATCGGCCAGCGGCACGCGCGCAACCTCGTGCAGCTGGGCGAGACGCTTGGGGGCGTGTTCAACCCCTCCCCGGAAAAGGCGAGGCAAATATCGCAGGCAAGCGGGGCAGAGGCCTTCACAAGCATCGAGAAGGCATTCGAGAAAGCCGGCAACTATGACGCAGCCCTCATCTGCTCGCCGAATCACCTGCACATGCAGCACGTGAAGCTGTGCCTGTCGCATGATTTGGATTTCTTTCTGGAAAAGCCCGCGTTCATGTCCTCGGCCGGCGCTGGGCCGGTGCTGAAGGCAGCCGCCAAAAGAAGGCTCAAGACTCTCGTGGGCTGCAACATGCGCTTCAATGCAGGCTTCATTGAGTTCGAGCGCATCGTGCGCTCAGGCCGCCTGGGCAGCATCGTCCAGCTGCTGGCCCACAACAGCTCCTATCTGCCTGAATGGCGGCCGGGCACCGACTATCTGAAGAATTACGCGGCCAAAAAGGCCACTGGCGGCGGCATACTGCTGGACGGCATACACGAAATCGACTATGTTCGCGCCCTCGCAGGCCGGGTTTCGGGCGTCTCCTGCCTCTGCGGCACCTGCGGGGGCTTGGGAATCGAAACAGAGGACACGGCTGACGTGGTGCTCATGCACGCGGGCGGCGCCCGCTCGGCCGTCCACCTGGATTATCTCAGCCGCCTGCCGGCCCGCTGGGTGAAGGCGATTGGAACCGAAGGGGCGGCAGCGTACGATTTCATAAGCGGGAAAGCCGTTGTTCGCACAGGCCTGGTCGCCGCGCAGGAGCAGGACCTCCATGAAGACCGCAACCGGATGTATGTGCGCGAGATGGAGCATTTCATCCGGGTGCTGGACGGCAAGGAGAAATCCGCCTGCCCCCTCGCCGACGGCCTGTCTGACGTGCAAATAGCGGATGCTGCCAAAAAGTCATCGGCCCGCAGCGGGCTCATGGTCAAGGTTTGAGCCGGTCCAAGCGGGCGGCGGCAGGCCATCCGCTCATCCATCTGCCTGCTCGCCTTGCAGCAGGGGCCACTTTCTCTCCAGCACGTATTTCAGCCACAGCCCGGCGGTCATGGAGGTGAAGATGGCCAGCAGCACCAAGGCGGTGAAAAAGGCCCCGCTGATGATGCCGACATCCAGCGCCAGCGTCGCCAGCACGATGCAGGGTCCGCCCCGGTTGTTAAGTGCCATGGCCAAGTTGAAGCCGGAACGCCAGTCATACCTGAGCAGGCGCGTGGTCAGCAGCACGGCGGCGGTCTGCACCGCCATCGCAAACGCGATGAAGGTCAGGACGGAGACCGGGTCGAGATGGCGCAAGAGGTCGAGCTTCAGGCCGACCACCCCGAAATAGATTGGAACAAAGAACGCCATCGAGAACTCCTTCACGTGGCGCTTGGCGTCCTCAAACCGCCGGCTTTGGATGGAATTGACCACCACGCCGGCCAGCAGCGCGCCGAACACCAGATTGACCTGCAGCCCGCCAGCTACGGCCGTGAACAGCAGCAGGATGAGGACCATGAACGCGGACTCATAGCTGTCGGGAATCAGGTGGGGTTTCCTCTCCGAAACGAGTTTGAAAATCCGGGGCATGAGGAGCAGGGCCGCCATGAAGAACAGGACGGTCACCAGCACGTAGGATGCAATGCCGGCCAGCGACAGGGCCTGCGCGGCGACCAGGCCGGTGGCCACCGAAACGAAGACCCATAGGATGATGTCATGGATAGTGGCGGTCGCCAGCACGATTTTGGCAAAGCGCGTTTGGATGACGCCCAAATCCAGGAAAATCTTGGAGATGACCGGAATCGACGTGACTGCGAGCGCCACTGTGACGACGAGCTTGAGCGCCAGCTCGTTCTGTGCCGGGCCCATCCAGGCCCCCAGGTCAAAGAACGAGGTCAAGGCCCAGCCGCACAGGAGGGGGATGGTGGTGGTGCCGAGCACAAGGGCGGCTATGGTGCGCCTGTCTTTACTCTCGACTCCGGGCGCGAGCTCAAAGCCCGAGATGAACATCAGCAGCACAAGCCCTATCCAATACAGGCCGGCCAGCAGCAACCCTTGGTCTAGGAAGATGGCGGCATAGGTTTGGGGAAAGAAGTGGCCCAGCAGGGTGGGTCCGAGCACCAGCCCCCCGAAAATCTCTCCCACCACGCGCGGAATTGAAAAGCGCCCCAAGAGGTATCCGAAGAAGTGGGACGAAAAGAGCAGCATCAGCACCGCGACGAAGAAATTCGCCAAGGCGGCGGTTTCGATGGAGATGGCCATGGTCCAATTGCGGGGCGCAGTTATTTATGCCAGGCGGATAAGGGGAAGTTTTAATTGCAAGCCGCGCAAAAATCTGCCGCCCGCCCGCCGGCGCTAGCCCTCGCCTTCGTCCAGCATCTTGCGCACTTCAGCCTTGGAGAGGTTGTTAGTCCTGCTGCTGACCAGCGCGTCCTCCACCCAGTCCGCCGGCCGCCCCTCCGGCGCCGGCACGGTGCCGTGCCTGGAAAGGATTTCGGGATGGATGCAAATCAGCCCGCCGCTCATGCGGGCGAACAGGCGCTCATGCTCGGTGAGCAGGGATTCGTGCATCTTCTCCCCCTTGCGCGCGCCAATCACCTTGATTTTGATGTCAGATGATTTGCGCCCGAGGCGGGGGGCGTATTTCTCCACCACCGCCTCGGCCAGGTCGCCGATTTTCATCGATGGCATGCGAAGTATGAACAGCTCGCCCCCCGACGCCCTCGCGGTCGCCTCAAGTATGAGCGACACCGCAGCCGGAATGGTCATGAAGAAGCGCGTCATCTTGGGGTCTGTCACCGTTACCGGGCCTCCCTTCCTTATCTGGCTGACGAAGAGCGGGAGCACCGAGCCTCGCGAGGCAAGCACGTTGCCGAAGCGCACGGATGCGAACACCGTGCGCCGCGAGCCGCGCTGGCCGTTGGCCGCGGTGGTGAGCTTCTCGGCAAGCAGCTTGGTGGTGCCCATCACGCTGGTGGGGTCCACTGCCTTGTCTGTGGAGATGTTTATCACACGCTCGACGTTTTTCTCAAGCGCCATGTCAATCACGTTCTGGGTGCCCAGCACGTTGGTCTTGACGGCCTCGGCGGGCGTGTACTCGTTGAGATAGACGTGCTTGAGGGCGGCCGCGTGGAATACGAGGTCGGCTCCGTCCATGGCCATGCGCAGGCGGTCGCGGTCCCGCACGTCGCCCACGAACAGGCGGATGGGGCTGTTGCCCACCCCGAACTCCTGCTCAAGCTCGAAAAGCGCGGTCTCGTTGGAATCAAACACCCTCACCGCGCGCGGCGAGTAGTTCTTGACCAGGTGGCGCACCAGCTCGCTGCCGATTGAGCCGGCCCCGCCGGTGACCAGGATGGTTTTTTTGTCGAAGAATGTTTTCAGGTTCTGTGCCATGTCATCCCCCCTGGAAATAGCGCTTGATTTCCCCGCACACCAGCTCGATTTCCTCCTTTTTCATGTCAGCATAAATCGGCAGCGAGAGAACGCGCGAGGCGGTCTCCTCAGTGACCGGCAGCCGCTCCGAGTATTTGAGCACGTTCTTGTAAAAATGGGTGAGGTGCACGGGCTCGAAATACACCTTGCACATGATGCCAGCGCCCTCCAGGTGCTTCTTCAGCCCGTCGCGCGCGGCCCTGTCCTTGAGGCGGATGGTGTAGAGCTGGTAGACGCTGAAGAGTTCGCCGCCGTCGGCGGGCAGCGTGACGCCGCTCAGGGGCGCGAGCAGGCGGCCGTAATGCTGGGCTACCGAGCGGCGCAGGGAAATTATTTTGTCTATCTTGCGCAGCTGCGAGAGGGCCAGCGCGGCCACCATGGAGGGCATGCGGAAATTGTATCCCAGAGCGACGTAATCCATGTGCTGGCTGGACTCGAAGTAGTTCTCAGTCTCGGCCCGCCCGTGCGAGCGCAAAAGCTTGAGCTTCTCATGCATCTCGCGAGAGCGGGTGACCACCGCCCCGCCCTCCCCCGAGGTAATCACCTTGTTGGCGCAGAAGCTGTAGACGCCCGCATCTCCGAAGGCGCCTGTCATCTTCCCCCCCAGCTTCGCGCCAATGGACTCGGCAGCGTCCTCCAGAAGCAGAAGATTCTTCTCCTTTGCAAGGGCCGCAAGCCCGTTTATTTGCGAGGCGGGCGTGCCTGCATAATGAATCGGCATGATGGCCTTTGTTTTCCTGGTGATGCGCCTGCGCACGTCCTGCGCGTCCAGCGCCAGCGTATTTGGCTCGATGTCAGCAAACACCGGCTTGGCTCCAGTGAAAAGGACGGCGTTGGCGGTGGCTATGAAGGTGAATGAGGGGACGATGACCTCGTCGCCCGGCCCAATGCCGCTTGCCAGCATCAGGGCGTGCAGGGCGCAGGTGCCGTTGCTGAACGCAAGCGCGTGCGGCAGGCCAGAATACGCGGCCAGCTCCTTCTCAAGCTGCTCTATTTCCGGCCCGTTGGCCCAGTGCATGCCGCGGCGGATCACCGACAGGACCGCTTCGCTGTCCGCCTCGTCATGAAAGTGCTTGTGCAGGGGTATGCGAAAAGGCATGCAATCACGCCAAAATCCTGCTTTTATTTCGAATAGAATGAATAAAAAGCCGCCCATCGCCGGCGATTAAACGTTATAAAGGTCGGTCTCCACAGAACGCTTGAAATGAAGCTGGCCGCATGAGGCTTGTTCTATCCTAAAAGGTCGTGCTATGAAACGGGTGCGAATCATACCCCGCCTGGACATCAAGGGCCCCAACGTCGTCAAGGGCATCCAGCTCGAGGGCCTGCGCGTCATAGGCAGCCCGGCCGTTCTGGCCAAGCGCTATTACGAGCAGGGAGCTGACGAAATCCTCTACATAGACACGGTGGCCAGCCTCTATGAGCGCAACAACCTCACCGAAATAGTGGAGAACATGGCGTCCAACGGCATCTACATACCTGTCACCGTTGGCGGGGGCATACGCAGCGTGGAGGACGTGCGCACGCTCCTGCGCGCGGGGGCGGACAAGGTGGCCATCAACACCGCAGCCACCAGAAACCCGGAACTTATTACCAAGGCTGCAGAAATCTTCGGCTCGCAGTGCATAGTCGGCTCGATAGAGGCGAAATTCAATGAAGGGAAATGGGAATGCTACGTTGACAACGGCCGCGAGCGCACGGGGCTTGACGCGCTGGAATGGGCGAAAAAGCTGGCGGGCTTCGGCGCCGGCGAGCTTCTGGTAACATCGGTGGACAGGGAAGGGACGATGTCCGGCTATGACCACGAGCTTCTGGGCCGCATCGCATCCTCGGTTTCAGTCCCTGTCCTCGCCTGCGGCGGGGCGCGGGACGGGGCCGACGTGGCCGACTGCTTGCGCAAAACCGGATGCGACGGCGCCTGCTTTGCCTCCATACTGCACTACAACCGCGCCACCATAGGGGGAGTGAAGGAGGAGCTGGCGCGCGCCGGCATCGCGACAAGGAAGGCAATGCTTGCCCGCGTGCAGGCCAACCCCTCCCCGAATCCAAAAGAGGTCTCCATCATCGACTACGGCGCGGGCAACCTCAAGAGCGTGCGCACCGCCTTCTCCAACCTTGGCAATCCTGTCAAGCTTGTGACGAGCGCGGCCGAGATAGAGCAGGCCCAGCTGCTCGTGCTTCCCGGCGACGGGGCGTTCGGGTTCGGCATGAGCGAGCTGGAAAAGCGCGGGCTCATCGCCCCCATCCGCGGCTATGTGAAGAGCGGCCGGCCGTTTTTCGGCATCTGCCTCGGCATGCAGCTGCTTCTCTCCGAAAGTCTCGAATTCGGCCGCCATGGGGGGCTTGGCATAATACCGGGCCGCGTGCTGCCGTTCAAGCCTGTGCCCGAGGTCAGGGAGCCGGGCTACCGCGTGCCCCAAATCGGCTGGAACCAGATTTCAAAGCCGAAGGGGGCGCAATGGGATGGAACTCCGCTTGAGAGCGTGCCCGACGGCTCGGAAGCCTATTTCGTGCACTCATTCTACGCGGCGCCCGAGGACGGGGGCTCGGTGCTGGCCAGCTCGGTGCACGGGGGCCAGGAATTCTGCTCTGTCATACGCAAAGGCAATGTTTTCGGCACCCAGTTCCACCCTGAAAAAAGCGGCGAGGTGGGCATGCGCATGCTGCAGTGGTTCAGCAGATTGTTATGAAGGTGATATGTATGAAAAAGAGCGCCGTCGCATTCAAGCCAGGTTTCGAGAGCCTGAAGATGCCCTGCCTCATCCCCGCGCGCGGGGGCAGCAAGACAATCCCGCGCAAGAACCTGCGCGAGCTTGACGGCAAGCCGCTGATTCTGCACACAATCGATTTCGCCATAAAGAGCGGGCTGTTCAGCGGGGTGTATGTGAGCAGCGACGATGCGGAGATTCTGGAGCTTGCGAAAAAGGCTGGCGCGCGCGCCATCGAGCGGCCTGCCGAATTTGCCAAGGACACCTCGCTAATGAAAGAAGTGGTGGAACACTGGCTGGGCCTGCTCAGGCAGGATGGCAAATACCCCCTCGCCTTCGCCCTGCTCATGCCCACCACCCCGTTCAGGCGGCGGGAGGACGTGGCCAAGGCAATCGGGATTCTGCGCACCGACCCCCGCTGCGACAGCGTGTTCGGGGTGTTCGAGGCCAAGGACCCGCCGTTCTGGACCCTAGTGGACGACGGCACAGGCCTTCTGCGCGCCCTCTATCCTGACAAGTATTACGCCCGCCATCAGGATTTGCCCAAGGCCTACTTCGGCGGCCCGTTCTACCTCATCGAGACTGCGGCATACGAGCAACTCAAGCGCTTTATCACGGACAAGACCCGCTACGTTGTGGTGGGGGGCGAGTTCAGCATCGAGATTGACGACGAAATGGATTTTAAGTGGGCCGAGTTTTGGGCCCGCGAGCGCAGGAAGAAATAGGCGCACCAATCCTCCCCAAAATGCTTGGGTTTTAATGCTTGGGCCCGCCAAATCAGGTTCATGAAGAAGGAGTTCTCAGTCGCAGGCCGGCTCATAGGGCGGGGCCATCCGTGCTTCATAATAGCCGAGGCGGGCGTCAACCACAACGGCAGCGTAAAGCTTGCGCTCCAGCTTGTTGATGCGGCCCATGCGGCGGGGGCAGACGCGGTCAAGTTCCAGACTTTTGTGGCTGAGCAGCTCGCCTCCCCCTTGGCCGGCAAAGCCCAATACCAGAAAACCAATGACAAGCGCCATGCCAACCAGCAGGAGATGCTCAAGAGTTTGCAGCTCAAGGCAGAGGATTACCGAACGCTCAAAACCTATTGCGAAAAGAAGGGCATCCTCTTCCTCTCCTCACCATTTGACCTCGTCAGCTTCGAGCTTTTGGAAAAGCTGGGCGTGGCTGCCTACAAAATCCCGTCTGGTGAAATCACCAACCTGCAATTGCTCAAGGCTGCTGCCAAGAGCGGAAAGCCGGTCATCCTCTCCACAGGCATGTCCAGCCTGCAGGAGGTCAGAAAAGCATACGAATTCCTGCAGTCCAATGGCTGCACCCAGCTGGCCATCCTGCACTGCACCAGCGAATATCCCGCCCCCCCCTCCTCCCTGAACCTGAACAACATCCTGACCCTGAAAAAGGAATTTCCGGTTCCCATAGGTTATTCCGACCACAGCAGGGGAATCGAGGCCCCGGCGCTGGCAGTCGGCTTGGGCGCCTGCATAATCGAGAAGCATTTCACCCTGGACAGAAAGATGCAGGGCCCTGACCATGCCGCCTCGCTGGAGCCCGGCGGGCTGGGGGAGATGGTCGCCCTCATACGCAGGCTGGAGTTAAAGACGCCCCGGGCGCAAGAAGAGTCAAGGCACCTGTTGGACAAGAATGCTGCTATGCTGGGCAGGCATGAAAAAGAACCCGTGCCTTCCGAGCTGGCAACGCGGCAGCTGGTGCGAAAAAGCGTGTTCGCCACCCGCGGGCTGAAGGCAGGCGGCATAATCCACGAGGAGGATTTGGTTTCAAAACGGCCCATGCTTGAGGGGGCATTCAAATCAGAGGAATTGTATTCTCTGGTTGGCCGGCGGCTCAGGACTGCAATAGCCAGCGGGGCCCCCATCTATAAGAAGGATGTAGAAGCATGAGCAATGCAGGTGCAGACTATGCAAAGGAAAATCTGCGTGATTACCGGGACGCGGGCCGACTACGGCATCCTCACAGCCCTGCTTCGTGCAATCCGGAAAGAGCCTAGGCTGAAATTGCAGCTTCTGGTATGCGGCATGCATCTGCTCAAGAGATTTGGCCACACCATAGCCCAGATACGCGCGGACGGATTCGATGCGGATGCCGAGGTCCAGAACATGAACGAAGAGGAAGAAACGCCCTATGAGCGCACCCTCTCCATCTCGCGCGGCGTGGAGGGAATGGCTGCCGAATTCAGGCGCCTCAAACCGGACATAGTGCTTGTGCTGGGCGACCGCATCGAGATGCTCACTGCCGCCATCACCGCCACCTACATGTCCATCCCCCTCGCCCATTTGCACGGGGGCGACAATGCCACCGGCGGGCTGGACGAGTATGCTCGCGGGGCGATTACCAAGCTGGCACAAATCCATTTCCCTGTTTCAAAGAAGAGCGAGGCCCGCCTGCTGAGGATGGGCGAGGCCAAGTGGCGCATCTTCCGCGCAGGCTCGCCTGCCGTGGATTTCATACTCTCGCAAAAGCTTGATTCTAAAGACTCAATCTGCCGCAAATACGGTCTTGAGCCGAAAAAGCCTTTCCTGCTTGTGCTGCAGCATCCTCTCTCCACAAGCCCTGATGCGGCCGCCTCCCAGATGGGCCTCACCCTCAGCGTGCTTGAAAGCCTCCGCCTGCCCGCGGTGCTGATTTACCCCAACTCAGATGCAGGCGGCAGGCAGATGATTGAGGTTATCGAGCAGAGAAGGAAGCGCCTGCCGCTCGTGAGGATTTGCCCAAGCGTGCCATATGCCGATTACCTTTCCTTAATGAAGCATTGCGGGGCCATGGTTGGCAACACTTCAAGCGCCATTTTGGAGGCCCCCTCGTTCTGCACGCCTGCGGTGAACATCGGCCCCCGGCAGGCAGGCCGGGAGCAGGGGGGCAACGTGCTCAGCGTGGGGCATGAGAGGAAGGCCATAGAATCAGCTGTCAAGAAAGCCCTGTCGCCGTCTTTCCGCAAATCCCTCACAGCCCGCTGCGCCTCGCCCTATGGGGACGGCCATGCGTCAGAGCGCATAGTGAAAGTGCTTTGCGATATTCCGCTGGACGCCAAGCTGTTCCAGAAGCAGATGATGGACGAATAAAAAAATTATATACGTAGTCCAGTCATTGTTCAATCTTCCTTGTGCACCATCTCGCCGATTTTTTTCATCATCTTCTCGTCAACAAGCGTGTAGGCCTTCCCGTCCACCTCAATCGTGGCGCCGGGGTAGGGCGGATACCAGAACGCGCGTATTTTGCGGCCTATGGAAGCGGCGTCCTCATGCGCCCCGATTTTGCGCAAAGCCTCGAATTCCTCTTTTTTCACATACCTGCCCGGGCCCTGCTTCATGCGCGGGAACTTCTCCCCGCGCACGGCATGGTCAACGAAATCCCTGAACATGCCAAGCAGCACATTCTGCGTCTTGCGGTCCAGAGACAGGGCGGTTTCTGCCTCCTGGTCTATGGGGAAGCGCTCTACGCGGATGATGTCGCCGGTATCGAGAGCCTCGTCCACAAAATGGACTGAAGCGCCCCATTGGGGGAATCCTTCGCATATGGCCACGTTGTATCCTCCCACGCCGCGGAAATCTGGCAGGGGGGCGGGATGGAAATTGACGCACCCAAATTTCGGCAGGCGGATGAGGGGCGCGCGGATGCGCTTCCAGAACAGGAAAGAAATGACAAAATCAACATTTTCCAGAGCCGATTTCGGCACCGGCGAGGGCTTGCCTTCCAGCGCATCGTAGAGCTCCTGGTCAGTCGCCAGCCTGAGCCCCCTGCTTTTGGCGAATTCGGCCAGGCTTCGCCCGCCCATCGAAGGGTCGTCCTTGGGCGGGGCAACCACTGCCGCCACCTCCACGCCCTTCTCCAGCAGGTAGCGCAGGCCCCCGATGCATGAGGCCTTGTTCTTGGCCATGTAGATTACGCGCATGCCGATCCCCCGTTCAGTCCGTCCATTCGCGCTTGCCGCCAGCTCCGTCCACAATTTGGCGCTTCCCATTTAATAAATAATCCAGCCATCCTCTGTGCATGGATTTGCAGCCCTCCTCCATCCTGCCTCTTATGCGCAGCGCGGGCGCTGCCGTGATGGAGATTTACCGCTCCGGCGAGCTTGGGGCAGGCGAGAAAAGCGACCAGAGCCCGGTCACGAAAGCCGACGATGCCTCCAACCATGTTTTGCAGGACGGGCTGGCCAGCCTGTCGGAATATCCCATAGTGTCTGAGGAAACCGAGGGCCCCGCCGGCCTTCCCCCCTCATGCTGGCTGCTCGACCCTCTGGACGGAACCTCCAACTTCATCCGCCATGACGGGCAGTTCTGCATCATGGCAGGCCTGCTGCTCTCAGGCCGCCCATCTTTTGGCGCCGTCTACGCGCCCGCGTCCGATGAAATGCTGTATGCGCAGGCTGGCCGGGGGGCCTATCGCGCAATCGGCAACTCGGCGCCCGCGCGCCTCTCGGTTTCCCCCCGCCGTCTGCCCCCAGAGCTGCGGGCAGTTTTGAGCAAAAACCACCTCACCCAGAGCGAGAAGGACTTCATCAGACTTGCCGGCATCAGGCATGTGCGGCAAACCGGCAGCATCGGCATAAAGCTCGGGCTAATCGCGCGGGGCGAGGCGGACGTCTACGCCACTTTCGCAGCCCTTGGCGCCTGGGACCTCTGCGCCCCGGAAATTATTCTGTCCCAAGCCGGCGGCTCTGCATACGGCTTGGACGGCTGGCCAATCTCCTATGCCTCCCGGCGCCTGAAGGCAGGCGTGGTTGCATGCAACGGCCAAAACAAGAGCCTCTGTCTGCAGGCGGCCGCCCGGGTGCTGGCAGCAGCTAAAAAAGCCTGACGTGCGGGTTTATCCCATGACTGCCCCCAGGAAAATCATATTGTTCATGGAGAGCCAGCAGCACGGCGGGGCCGAGCAGTGCCTCTTCGACCTGTGCAACTCGCTCCGCGCGGACGGATACGACGTGCTGCTCATGTGCAACGGCCAGCGCGAGTTCATTGGCCGCATCCGGCAGAACCTCCATCCCTCCATTCCGGTGCGCTCCGTCTTTTTCTTCAGCGCCAACGGGCTGGTCAACCGGATTCTTCACTCCCGCCTGCCAGAGTCGGCCAAGCTGCTGATGCGCGCAGGGCTTTTCGGCTTCCGCTACCTGTTTTACCTGCCCAACACCCTCCTCTTCCTCATCCATTTGCGCGGCTCGCGCGGCTCGGTGCTGCATCTCATGAACGGCGGCTACCCGGCAGCATTCTCCTGCCATTCCGCAGCGCTGGCAGGCCGCCTTGCGGGGGCGAAAAAAATCCTTTTCTCCGTGCTGAACACCCCGTTCGCGCGCCAGGTCCCGCTCCTCGACCGCCTGCTGGACGCCCTCACTTCGCGCTCGGTAGACCTGTTCCTGCCTGATGCAAAATATCTAGGGGAGGAATTGCGCTCCCTCCGCGGCCTTCCGCCCGAAAAAATACAGGTGGTCTACACCGCCCCCCGCAGGCCGGATGCGCGGATTGGCAAGCTGGATTCTGCAGAATTCAGGCGCGAAAACGGCGTGGCGGGCGGCGATTATCTCATCTGCGACGTTGCGGTGTTCGAGCTTGTCAAGGGCCATAGGGAGCTTGTGGAGGCATTCGCCCAATTCTCCAAGGCAGTTCCGGCATCCAAGCTTGTCCTGCTTGGGGACGGCAAGACCAAGGCGGGCATCGAGGAGCTCTGCCGGCAGGCGGGCGTTTCCGAGCGCGTGATTTTCGCAGGCTTCTGCCCGCAGGAAACGGTGCGCCAGTGGCTTTGCGCCTCCGACCTCTTCGTCTGCCCCTCAATCCGCGAGGGGCTTCCCTATTCCCTGATAGAGGCCATGTTCGCCGGGCTTCCGGTCGTTTCCACCTCGGTCGGGGGCATTCCCGAGCTTGTGGAGCACGAAAAGAACGGCCTGCTGGTGCCGCCCGGGGATGCGGGGGCACTGGCGGGCGCCATGCTGCGAATGCATGACGACCCCAAACTGGCCGCCCGCCT
The DNA here is from genome assembly GCA_021813025.1 of Microcaldota archaeon. Classification (GTDB taxonomy): domain Archaea; phylum Micrarchaeota; class Micrarchaeia; order Anstonellales; family Anstonellaceae; genus CAIXYX01. The sequence continues at coordinate 2,317 of JAKAME010000001.1, read as the reverse complement.
GGGCGACAGCGGGAAATTGAGGATGAAGGAAGAGTTCTCTATCCAGCACATGGTGCGCCGCATCGAAGAGTTATATGAATTATAAATGGCGTCTCCCCATTCCGCTTCTATGCCCAACGACAAGTTCGAGCGCTACTGCCCAAGCGGGGATTCCAACAGGGCCGAGCGGGAGATGCACGTCAGCCGCTATGCCTATGTGGCCGACTTCATCAACAAGAACGAGGACCGGCGCAGGCAGGATGGGAAAAAATCAAAACTAAGAATCCTCGACTGCGGCTGCGGGTTCGGATACGGGGACGCCTATTTGGGCAGGAAGACTGCTTGTAGCGTGGTGGGCATCGACAAATCCACAGATGCAATCACGTTCGCGAAAAAGCACTACTCATCAGAACTGGTCTCATTCCGCGAGGCGTCGGTGACAGACCTCCCCTTCGGCAGCAAATCATTCGACTTCGCCCTGAGCATCGGCGTCCTGCAGCAGCTGAAGCTGGGGGATGCCAAAACCGCCATAAGCCAGATGTTCCGCGTGCTCAGGCCGGGCGGCCGCGCCATCCTGCTGCTTCCCAACCGGGACGTTATTTCCAAGCTCTATGCGAAGTATGGGGGCAATCCATACCACAAGCACGAATTCAATCCCGCCGAGCTGGCGGCCTGCCTCAATGAGGCAGGATTTTCGGTGACTGACTGCGTGGGCCAGCAGCCCCGCATCCCGCTCATCTACCGCATGTTCAACTCCGGACTGGCGCCAAGCGGGCTGTTCCATCCCCACAAGTTCCTGCCCGTTTCCTCCTGCGTCTATTTCCTGATGTTCGCCCAAAAAAGCTCCGGAATGGGGAAGGGATGAGATGGACAAGCTCGCAGACGAGGAATTCTGGAACGACTACTGGACGCATCTCGAGCTTCCCAGCCAAATCAATCCAAATTTCTCTTTCGACCGCTGCATAGACCGGGCGCTTTCCCCCCACCTGCGCGGCCTCCCGGCCGGCTCCACCCTGTTCGAGGTCGGCTGCGCGCCGGGCAGATGGCTGGCCTATTTCAGCAAAAAATTCGGCCTTGATGTGTCGGGCATAGACTATTCCGGGCTTGGCGTGAAGAAGACTCACGAGAACCTCGCCATTCTGGGCGTGAAGGGCTCCATCATACATCAGGATTTCTTCGCATACAAGCCGTCGAAAAAGTACGACGTCGTGGTCTCCTTCGGCTTCATAGAGCATTTCGACAACGCTGATTTGGTGGTGAAAAAGCACCTCGACCTGCTCAAGCCCGGCGGCCTGCTGATTCTGGGAATCCCCAATTTCAGGGGCGTCTACGAGCCGGTGCAGGCGCTCTACTGGCCGCAGCTCCTGAAAAAACACAATCTGGGCATAATGGAGCCAGCCTTCTTCCGCCGCCTCGCGGAAAAGAACGGGCTTGAGGTGCTGGCCTGCGGATATGTCGGCGGGTTCGAGCCCACCCTGTTCGTCAAGCCGCCCCGCGTCGGCTTGTTGCGCAACCTGCTCATACGCGCGCCGCTGGCCGTCCTGCGCCGCGTCCGCAGCCTGCAGCTGTTCGACGGCATAAACCATCCGTTTTTCTCAAGCTACATACTCGCCGTGATGCGCTCGCCGCCAAAATAGTTCCGCGGCGGGCTCTCCGCCAGCCCGCAGGGCCGCTCTCCATCCGCTTTCACTATTCTGTTTGCTCAGCCCAAATACTGGTCTTTCTCTTCGTATTTCTCCCCAAGCTCCAGCAGCTCATCCAACAGTTTCTTGTCCGCGGCTCTGGAAAGCTCTGCAAGCTTCTGTGCCCGCTTCTCCTTGGGGTGCGGGGCAGGGAGGCGCTCGCGCGCCATTATGGAGGCCATGTGCGGGCCTGCCTTGCGGCCCAAGAATTTGGCCAGTGCTTTCATCTCATCGCTTGTCTTGGTGAGCAGCCTTTCATAGCTTGTGATTGCGATACGCTCCTTCTGGCTGCCGGGCAGAGCCTGATAGGTCTTCCTGCTCTCCTCAAACAGCCACAGCATGGAGCGGATGACGCGGTCAACCTCCCCCATCCTGTGGTATTCGTCCGCCCACTCGGCGGCAAACCAGGGCAGGGGCCCCTTCGCGTCCTCATACGCCACCACAAACAGCTTGGGGTCATGCCCCCACCTCTTCCCGAAACCGCGCTGGTGCCAAGAATAAGCCAAATCAACCGGGTTCCGCTCTACATGTATGGCCTTCATCTTCGGATAAAGGTCAAGGAAGAAGCCGATGTTGGGCATTGTCTCGTGCGCGATGAATGGGAAATACAGGCCGCCCGCCCGCAGCTGCTCCATGGCGCGCGTGTCGTCCTTTTC
>JAKAME010000092.1 GCA_021813025.1 Microcaldota archaeon | reverse complement strand
CGGTCTACTGATACAATAAATAAAAGGCTGGTGGTGGGGGAGAGGCTGACGACGAAGGAGAGCGCTCAGAGCCCGAAGGCTTCGCGCACCCTGCCTGTCTTGGAATTGGGGTTGGCCCCCTGAGAGGTCAGCTGCACCATCCTCATTCCGGGAGGCAGCTCCATCGGCTTCTGGTCATAGCCATATACCACTACGTCGGGAGAGACGCGCGCGAGGGTGTCCTGCCAGCGCGCCACCCCGACGATGGCCAAATCCACGGGTTTTAGCGCGCCCACAAGCTCGGCGCGCTCGTCCTGTGTGTGCATCGGCTCGGCCCCCTTTCTTGTCTTCACTGTTTCGTCTGTTGCCACCACTGCCACAAGCACGTCGGCCTGCTTCCTTGCCTCCCGCAGGGTGAGCAGATGGCCGGGGTGGATGATGTCAAACACTCCGCCGGTGAGCGCAACAGAAAAGAGGGCGCGCACGTCGGGCTGGAGGGCGTATGCGCCGCCCTTCCGCTCAACCATGGCCTGCTGAATCGGAGTCAGCTCGTCATAGACTCCCTTGGAGATTCCGTTGTGCAGCACGCCAAGCAGGTAGAGACCGATTGCTTCTTCTTTGGAACCCATGCCAAAACCTTAGGGATATGCTCGGTTTATCGTGCGCGGGAAGGGAATGGCGTCGCGGATGTGGTCAAGGCCGAACATCCACTTGCACAAGCGCTCTATTCCGAGGCCGAAGCCTGCGTGCGGAACTGAGCCGTACTCGCGCAAATCAACATACCACTGGTAGTCGGACATCGGGAGGTTCTGCTCCTCCATCCTCTGCCTAAGCTCGGCAGCATCCCAGATGCGCTCGCTTCCCCCGATGATTTCACCGTGGCCTTCGGGCGCCAGCAAATCGTTGGAAAGCACGGTGCCGGGCTTGTTCGGGTCCTCGCGCATGTAGAATGCCTTGAACGCTTTCAGGTGGTTGTGGATGAAGATGGGCTGGGAGGCCTCTTTGGTGAGGGCGGCCTCCTCGTCGGCTCCCAAGTCCTGCCCATACTCTATTTTGCAGCCAAGCGAGCGGCATTTCTCGATGGCTTTCTCGTAAGTGAGGCGGGGGAAAGGCCCGCGCACGGCAAGCAATTTTTCAGGCTCCCGGCCAATGTCGGTGAGCAGGTCTGCATGATTCTTGCCCAAGTCATGGCAGACGTGCACAATCATTTCCTCTTGCAGCTGCATGTTCATCTTCTGGTTGTAGAAGGCCATTTCAGGCTCCAAGTGCCAGTATTCGGAAAGGTGGCGCACGGTGCGAGATGGCTCGGCACGGAACGAGGGCGCGAGTATGTAGACTTTCTCCAATGCTGTCATGTAGACTTCGGCATACATCTGCCCCGACTGGGAGAGGTAGGCCGGCGTGCCGAAATAGTCAAGCTGGAAAAGGGTGGAGCCGCCCTCGCAGGCGGATTTGGTGATGATGGGCGGAACGCACTCGAAAAAGCCGCGCTCGTCAAAGAAATTGCGCAGGGAGCGGGTGGCGTAATCGCGCAGCTTCATTATTTTGGTGAGTTTTTGCGAGCGAAGCCACAAATGGCGGGTGTCAAGAAGGAATTCGACAGACTGGTCTTTTGCTATCGGAAACGGAGTGCCGAGATGGATGAGCCCGAAATCAGCCGCACTTATCTCCCAGCCGCCCGGCGCGCGCTCGTCTTTTTTGGGCGTGCCCGAAACAATGCAGGAGGATTCGACATAAACTCCCTTGGCAGCGTCGAACGCCTTTTCCTCCACCACGCCTTTTTTCACGGCGCACTGGATGATGCCGGAGGAATCACGGAGAATGACGAAAGCAAGGCCGCCGGAGGAGCGGGCGCGATGGACCCATCCCCTGATGCTTACTTTCTTGCCCTCGCATTTTCCTGACAGGATTGAGGAAACCGGCACGAACGAATCTGAAAGGCAGTCCATAGGCATCAGCTATAACCCGATATGGAAGGGTAGGCTTTTTATCGCTCGCGTCGATTGCCCCATCATGCGTTTTGCCGAAGTCGCCGGGGTTTGGGCCGACGTCGAGGCAGCCTCTGGCCGGCTTGAGATGGCCGGCCATCTGGCGCGGCTGCTGGTGCAGGCGAAAAGGGACGAGGTGAGGGCCCTCACCAACCTCTGTCAGGGCATACTTGCGCCCCCGTATGAGGGGCTGGAATTGGGATTGGGGGAGAGGCTGGCCGAAGCGGCCATTGCCCTTGTGTCAGGGAGGAGCGACAAGGAGCTGGACAGCCAGTTCAAGAAATCGGGGGACTGGGGCGCAACGGCGGAATGGGCGCTTGGGAAAAAGAAGCAGACCAGCCTCTCTGTTGAGGAGCTGGAGCTTAACGGAGTGTATGCCTCGCTCGTGCGCCTTGCAAAGCTTTCCGGCGCAGGCTCGCAGGAGGGAAAAATAAAAACGCTTGCCGAACTGCTGAATTCCTCCTCTCCCCTTGAAGCCCGCTACATAGTGCGCTTCTGCGTGGGCAAACTGAGATTGGGCGTGCAGGAGGCATCCATTCTGGACGCGCTGGCCCTGCTGCGGGTGCCGAAAGCGAAGGAGCGCATCAGGGGCTTGAGAAGCCTGCCTGACGGCAAGAAAATTTCCATAGAGCCGGAATGGGATTATGAGGCTGAAAAGAAGGGCGAGAAAAAGGGGGAGAAAGAGCTCAAGAGCGACGACTCGGACGCCTCGCTTGATTTTGTTTTCAAATGCGACAATGACAAGGCCATTGAAGGCTTGGATGACGGCTCGAAAATCGAAATTTTGCTGGATGGGGGGTTCGAACCGCTGCACGACATCACGGTGCAGAAAATCAGGCCTGTGAAAGAAAAACCTGAATATTACCGCGCCACCCTGATGGGATTCAAGAAATCGGTGCGCGCGCCCCTTGAGCGGGCGTTCAACCTGAGTTCTGACTTGGCCTATGTCGCAGAGCTTGCCCTCTTCGACTATGCGCGGGTGGAGAAATTCCAAATCAGGCTTTTCTCGCCAATCAGGCCGGCGCTGGCAGAGCGCTTGTCCACGCCTGCTGAAATAATCGAGAAGTTGGGGCCTTGCGCGGCGGAGGGGAAATACGACGGATTCAGGCTTCAGGTGCACAAGGACGGCGAGAGGGTGGAATTGTATTCGCGCAAGCTGGAGAAGGTGACGCACGCTTTTCCAGAAGTGGTGGAGGGGGCGAGGAAGCTTGGCGCGCGCCATCTTGTCTTCGAGGGCGAGGCGCTGGCCTATTCAAGAAAGGAGAAAAGGTATTACTCGTTCCAGACCACCATCCAGCGCAAGCGCAAGCACGGGGTGAAGGAGATGGCTGAGGAGCTGCCCCTGCATTTGTTTGCGTTTGATTTGCTTTATGCTGACGGAGTTGACTGGAGCGTGCAGCCATATGACGAGAGGCGCGCCGCGCTGGAAAAGCTGATTAGGGGGAGCGAGGCAGTCGAGGTGTCGTCAATCAAGAGGGTGAAGAGCGCGTCAGAGCTTGAGAATTTCTTCACCCGCTGCCTGCACGAGGGGCTGGAGG
>JAKAME010000032.1 GCA_021813025.1 Microcaldota archaeon | reverse complement strand
CCGAGAAAGTGGGCGCCGACACCGCGCTCTCGCAGATTGTCAAGCTGGTGGAGGAGGCGCAGGGAAGCCGCGCGCCAATCCAGCGCTTCGCGGACCAAATCAGCGCCGTCTTCGTTCCGATTGTAATAGTGATTGCGCTGCTGGCGTTTGCTGGCTGGTACTGGCTGCTGACTTCAGGGCTTGCCGCCTCATTCCTTCCTGCCAGCCTTATGCCTGTCCACCCATTCTCGTTCGCCCTGCTCGCGGCAGTGTCGGTGCTGGTGATTGCCTGCCCCTGCGCGCTGGGCCTTGCCACGCCCACATCCATCATGGTGGGCACGGGCCTTGGGGCGCAGAAAGGCATCCTGTTCAAGAACGCCGAGGCGCTGGAAGGGACGCACAAGGTCAAGGCCATAATCTTCGACAAGACAGGCACGCTCACGCAGGGCAAGCCGAAAGTCACGGACATCATCGAGCTTGGCCCCAAGCTTGACTACATGCGCATCCTCTCCCTCGCGGCCTCGATTGAGAAGAATTCCGAGCATCCGATTGCGGACGCCATAGTGGAGGAAGCCAAGGCGCAGGGGGCCAAGTTCCTGCCGGTAAAAGCGTTCAAGGCCGTCCCAGGCCACGGCGTAGTGGGAAAAATAGGCAGCCAGCTCATTTCGTTCGGAAACCTGAAGATGATGAAATCCGCCGGCGGCGCCCTCGCGACCGGCGCCATCGAGCGGATGGAAGCCCTCGAGGGCGAAGGAAAGACGGCCATGGTGCTCCTCGTCCAAAAAACCCCGGTCGGCCTCTTCGCGGTGGCCGACACCCTGAAGGAAACCTCGCCGCAGGCCGTGGCCGAGCTGAAAAAGCTCGGCCTCAGCGTGTGGATGATAACCGGCGACAACAAGCGCACGGCGCAGGCCATAGCGCGACAGGCGGGCATCGAGAACGTGCTGGCCGAAGTGCTGCCCTCAGACAAGGCGGAAGAGGTGCAGAAGCTGCAGGCCCGCGGGCTGAAGGTGGCCATGGTGGGCGACGGAATCAATGACGCGCCCGCGCTGGCGCAGGCCGACCTTGGGATAGCAATGGGCTCAGGCAGCGACATAGCCATTGACTGCGGCGACGTGGTTTTGATGCGGAGCGACACCATGGACGTTGCACGGGCGGTCCGCTTGGGGCGCGCCACGATTTCCAAAATCAAGCAGAATTTCTTCTGGGCCCTAATCTACAACGTGCTGGGCATCCCCATTGCGGCAGCCGTGCTCTATCCGTTCACAGGCTGGCTGCTCTCGCCCGTCATTGCCGGCGGGGCGATGGCTCTGTCTTCGGTGTCGGTGGTCGTAAATTCGCTGACTCTGCGCTGGACCAAACTGTGAATCAGGTGATTTCCTATGGACATTATGCAATTCCTGTCAGCCAACAAGGCAGGCGTATTTATCGCCGTTTTCGTCCTCCTGTTCGGAAGCGTGGGGTATTTCACGCTCAACAAGGGGGGCAGTGCAATGGGCGGAGAGGGCGCGCCTCTTGAAGTGTTCGACGGCCTCCACCTCAAGGTTATATGGACAGATTCGAGCGAGCCGGAACTCATCGCGCACGCGCGAAACAACGCCATGAGCCGCTTTGCGGCGGCCGAGGGCCAGCCTATACCTGAAGACGGCTCGGTGGTGCTCGGCTCCATGGAGGGCGCGCTCATGAAGAAAGAGGGTGAATTCTCCAAAATCGGGGATTTCCTCAAAGACTTCGAGGGCCTCAACGTGAGCGTGGGAGGCGTGCTGTCCAAGACCGGGATGGTTGTCGACCGTTTCCATCTGCTTGACGCTGCCCGGTTCAATTCACTTGGGGCAAAGCAGGATGTCGCCTATATCAAACTCTCGACCGAGAAGAGTCCGAAGCTTTTCTACACCCTCGCGGCGGACGACAACCGGACGCTGCCCGCCCTGCAGCTGGCCGAGGGAAAACTTTCGGACTATTCCATCCAGAACCTGGCCGGCGACAAATACTATCCGCTCATAGTCGGCGCTGACGAGGCCAAGGTGATGCGCAGCGAGAAGCTGTTCGCCAAGCCCGGCGACACCATCCGCGGCTTCTTCGGCCGCAACGTCTATCTGGTGGGCGTGCTTGCGCCGGCAGACAACGCTCTTGACGAGATGCACTTCACCCCGCTTGGCCAGAACGAATGGGGTTGAGGGACGGTCCGTAGGGCCGTTGATTGCGGCCTTCAGGCCGTGGCCGGTGACGGGTGGCTTCTGGCTGAATGGAATCCCTATCTCGAATTGAGGTAGAGCAGCACTCCTGTCGCCGCCGTGGTGAGCAGGTTCTGCAGGATGATGGACCAGCCGTAGGCGCTGTGCAGCGCGAGATTCGGGAAGAGGGCCGAATTGCTCATCAGCGCGTGGGCCAGCAGCACATAGGCCAGAACAATCAGGCCAAGCGTGAATTCGCTGCGCACGCGGAGATACATCTGCACATACTGCGCGATGAGCCAGGCCAGCAGGAGGATGTTGACAATGCCCAGCGAGTTGGCCAGGCCAGTCGGGGCGGCCGGACCAAGGGCCGCCAGACAGCCGGCATACCCGCTCGTTGAGGGATTGGAGGACGTGGCCCACAGGATGGCGATGGTGAGAAGCACGAGCCCTGTGGCGACCGCTGGCGGCAGGAGCCCGGACCCCGGATCGCCCCCATCAGCGCGCTTTTTCGAGAAATCTGCGGACTTCATCCAGCATCCCCTCCATCTCTGGCGACAGCGCATAGGCCTTGCCATATCCTTCCCCGATGCAATCCAGCAGGTCGTGCTTTAGGAGCACTCCCAGATGGTGCAGGGCGGTCTTATAATCCATCTCCAGCCCGTCCGCGATGCGCTTGGCATTGGCCGGATGTTTGGAGATGAACATGATGATTCTCGCCCGGTTTTGGCCGCCGCGCGAGCCGGCGATGAGCCAGTAGAGCAGCTTCTTGAGTAGCATCATTGGCTTCTACCCCCGGCCAGAATTTAAATCCGTCGGGGGGGAGGGTCAGGAGGAACCTCAAACTGGGGAGGGGGGCGCTCCCCCCTCCGCGGTTCGGAATCAATGGCATGCGCGCTCACCGCCCCGGCCGGTTCGGGAGTCTGGATGGCCTTTGCCGGTTGCAGCCGCCGAATCCGCCTGGTGCTTCCCGTGCCCGCCCATCATCAGAAGATGGCACAAGAGCATGGAAATAATGAAGATGGCCGGAATCCAGTCGCCTCCGATGCCAAAGGCGGGGAGGGCGAAGAGAAGCAGAATGGGGATGAGGCAGCCCAGGGCCATCCACAACCCGTGGTTTTTTGAGAAATCCATGCATAACACCCCTGCTAAACGCCACTGCGGTCAAATGCCAGCGGCAACTTTCCCCCGCGCTGGCGCGTCCTTATGCGAGAGAAGCCGGCCGAGAAGCACCTCAGCATTGCGCGCATCCGCGTAACCGGCGGCGGTGACTTCGAGAGCGGTGGCCCCGCTGCTCCAGAATATCGTCAGGTGCGCGGTGCCCAGCACCAGGTCCAATGGCGAGCGGTTCATGCGGTAGCCGAATATCTTGTCCAGCGGAATCGTCCTCTTCTTGCGGTAGACCAGTCCGTCCAGCTCAGTCACCGACTGCTCGGATATCTCGTAGACGTGCCGGCTCAGGTTCAGGAGATAGAGGAACGAAGCGATGAAGAGAACAGCGAGCGCGGCATTCAACCCGAACATCCAGGGGGAAACGTCGGATGCCAAGCCGGTGAAATGGGCCAGGAAAATCGCCGAATGGATGACGCTCAACGCCAGCACGAGCGCCAGAACATGGAACATTTTCGGCTTGAAGCACATGAGCACCCGCTGTTCGAGCGCTCCAGGTTCAACCTTCCCTTCACGGGCCGCGTGCTCCTTCTGCATCACTTCCTGCTCCATCTGCATCACCCCTCACCAGTTTTGAATGCCTTGAATGTTTTGAAAAAATGAAGGGCCGCCTCAATGGCAGCCCCATCCCCCGTGCAGCCGGCCGAACTCCGGGGCCGTGTAGTCCGACCCGTGCATCGCATTGTGCATCTGCCGCATGTTCTCCCAGAACCCGGCCCCGTCCGGTGCATCACCCGGCCAGGCCGTGCTCTGCACCTCCATCATGCGGCTTTCCCACTGGTTGGGTGCGCCCCATCCGTTCATCATCCGGTTCGCTCCGCTCCGGTCCGGGACGGCCCAAGCGAATGTCGCGAGGCCCAGAAGGGCCAGCATGCCCAAAGCCGACATGGTCTTCTTTTCCATTTCCCTCACCTCGTCTTTTTCGCGTACGGTTCCATCGCCGTCGCGTTGATGGAGGATGGCGGACCGGTTTAAATAAGATTTTTCCGCGTTTGGGCCCCAGTTAGGCCCCAATCTCGCCATAATCGGATGGAAGGCGGAAGTAGGGCGGGCGCTCCCACTTCCTTTTTCAGTCTTTTTTCCTTGCCTCACTTTTCCATCTTCTTTCTTGCTTCACTTCCTCGTCTTCTTTTCTTTCTTGTGTTCGGAGCCGGTCCGGCCGGGGCATGAGAGCAGGGCGCCAACAGCATACCCGATGATGCCCCACAGGAGCGCGCCGCCAAGGAATTCGATGGCATTGAATGGCCGTATGGTGTATGACCACGTGCTGTGGGTCAGCAACTCCAGAAGCTGATGGGCCAGGCCGGGGGCCGTATAGACCAGCGCGCCGCAGGCCAGCGAGAGGCCGGCGAAGAGGGCCGCGAGCCTTCCTTCCAGTTTCTGCATGAACTTCATCCAACCACCCTCGGCCCCGGGTCCTTGACGGCCCGAATGCCAGACGGGCTTGCGGGCGCCCGGGTTAAAAAACCAGTTGGGGTTTTCCCCGCTGCTTGCAGCGGAATAAAAGAGAGTTTCCGAAGGGTGGACACCTCACAGCTTGCTGTGGGGTTGTTCATAATACGGCATCAAAGCAAGCAGGCTTATTTGATGGCATCCATTATTTCCTTCTTTATCCGGACCGAATTCGTCTTTCCTGCGGATTCCTTCTCAAGCAATCCCCTCGCGACAAGGCGGTCTATCACCCGGTGCGCCTTCACCTTGCCGACCCCCTCAATCCTTGAGAGTTCGGCCTGCAACGCCTCCCCTCCCCTGTCGGCTATCTTCCCGACGAGCTTGGATTCGGTGGGCTCAAGCATGGCAAGGAACGCCTTCTTCCGTTCAATCCTGCTTTCTGTCCTGTCAATCCTGCTTTCTGGCAGCGCAATCCTGCGCTCGAAGTAGAGGTAGGATAGCCCGACCCCGAAAGCAAAGCCGAGGATGATAAGCGCAGGGAGATAGGTCAGCAATTCCGAGATATACCTGTCGCTTGGGCATGCGTCGGTGCACGCAGTTGGCGCGTTGCGCATCAGCGTCTGCGGCACATACGCAACAATGAGCATGAACGCCGAAAAAGCCAATAGCCCGATTAAGGTCTTTTTGTTGCCCTGAATCATGCCACAACTACTGCCCCAATGGTATTAAACCTTGCGGCAGGCGCAAGGCAGCGAGGATTTCTCCAAAAGGGAGGGTTTCAGTTTTGGAAACCAATGTTTCATCAATTATTATATATGGTTTCAACCTCCATCCGTTATGAAAATGCCGGCACTGGCCGGTCGTGGAGGTTGGATAATGGAAGAACTAGGCAGGAACAACGATTCGGGAACGCACGGGCCGGAGCACGCCCAGCGCACCCATACGCGTCCAGGCGAGGCGGACGGCAACGCGATGTACGTGCTGCCGTTCGCGGTAATTATCGGGATGCTGATACTGAGCATGGCGATATACTTCTCTGCGGGAGGAATCATTTCGGCGATAGATGCCAAGGATTTCAGCGCCAAGGGCAATTTCAACAGCCCGAACACTGCCGCGTTGGTTCCTTCCCCCGCCGCTCCGTCAGCACCCGGCCGGGCAGCGCCCTCGGTGCCCTCGGCAGGCGGTTGCGGAATCGCTCCTTCGGGCCCCGGTGCGGCTCCAAGCGCGCCGGCCGCCATCACAAATGTCGACATCAATGGCCGCCCGGTCGAGGGAAGCCCGAACGCCAAGGTGACCATCGTGGAATTCTCCGAGCACCTCTGCCCGTATTCCAAGCGGGCGCAGTCCACGGTGGCGCAGATCATGAAGGACTACGACGGCAAGGTCAAGCACGTCTATATGCACAAGTTCATCCATGGCGAGCCCCCCAAGAAGTCGGCCGTGGCGGCCGAATGCGCCGCCGACCAGGGCAAGTTCTGGGAATACACGTCCTTGGTCTTCAGCGACCAGAAGGCGGATGCGGACAGCCTCAATGCCAAGGCCGTCCAGCTCAATCTCGACATGGCCAAATTCTCCGCCTGCCTTGCTTCGCCCGCCAAATTGGCGGAGGTGGAGCGCCAGGATGCGCTGGGTTCCCAGTACGGCGTGGGCGGCACCCCGACCTTCTTCATCAACGGGAAGATGATTGTCGGCGCGCAGCCCTACGAGAACTTCAAGGCCCTCATCGACGCCGAACTTGCGAAGTGAGGGGTTTCCCTCCTTTGTTTTTTTCTTTATTTTTTGTTTTTCCCCATTCGGTGACAGGGAGATGAATCATGATTCCGTGTATCATCGCGCTCATCGTGTCCGCCGTGATGTCCATATTCTCGGCCGGGCACAGAAAGCTGGCCTTGGAGGCCCTCCGCTGCGTCCTGCGCAAGGCGACGCTGAGGCCCTGCGAGACGGGCATGGACGAGCGCATGCGCGCCGAGGCCGTGGCGCGCGTCCTGAGGTATTCGCCGCACGCCGCCCGCGTCGTGAACCGGCATTTCGAGGCCGTTTCCGCCGTCTTCTTCATCATAAGCATGGCCAGCTTCGCATACAGCGCGCTCAGCGTTTACAACTTCTACTATTACGGAAACTGCGAGGGGCCGGCCGCCACGACTGCCTGCTTCCTCAACACCGTAACAGGTGACTATGGGCGCTTCAGCGAGCCAAAAGACCTCGTTGCGCCAACAGAATTGGACGGACTGGTCATCGGGGACACGGGCGCCCGCAACACCATAATCGAATTCGGCTGCTTCACCTGCCCCTACACGCGCGGCGCGGAACCGGTGGTAAAGCGGCTGCTGGCCGAAAACAACGGCTCGCTGCGCTACGTCTTCAAGCCTTTCCCGCTGCCGAACCACAACAACAGTTATGACATTGCCCGCGCCGTGCTTTGCGCCAACCGGCAGGGCAAGGCATGGGAGTTGAGGGACTCGGTTTTCAGCAACCAGAAAGAGTGCGTATCTGGTGGGATGCAGGTTATCGAAACGCTCGCCTCCGGCACAGGATTGGACATGAACAGGTTCAGGCAGTGTATGGACAACAACGAGACCGGGGCGGAGCTTGACAATTATATCCGACAGGGGAAAGAAGCCCGGATATACGTCACGCCCACGTTTTTCGTTAACGGGAAGCCGCTTGTGGGGCCGAAACCGATAGAAGAGTTCAGAAGGGCGATGAAGGCAGAGGGTTGGGGTGGCGGATGAAAGACCTTAGAGCCGATTTCCCTCTGCTAACAAGGCATCCGGAAATTGTTTACCTGGACAGCGCCTGCACTTCGCTAAAGCCCCAAGCGGTGCTGGAGGCCGAGCGCGCGTATTACGCCGAATTCGGGGCTTGCGCCGCGCGCAGCTCGCATTCCCTGGGCCGGCAGGCCGGCGAGCATGCCGAAAAGGCCCGCGAACAAGTGTCGAGATTTGTTGGCGCGCACAGCCACGAGCTTATCTGGACGCGCAATGCCACTGAAGGGCTCAACCTGGTGGCGTGTGGCCTGGACTATTCAAAGCGCCGGCAGGTGGTGACCACGGAGATGGAGCACCACTCGGTCCTGCTGCCGCTGCTGCGCCTGCGCGAGGAGGGGCGGATTGAGCTCGAAATCCTCCCTGCGGATTCGGAAGGCCAGGTGCCGCTTGCGCGCTGGCAGCCGGCCATCGGCCGCTCCACTGCGTTGGTGGTGACTCACAGCCTCTCCAACGTCACCGGCACCGGCCAGCCCGTCCGTGAATTGGCCAAGCTTGCTCATGATGCCGGCGCCCTGCTTTGCGTGGATGGCGCGCAGGGCGTTCCCCACCAGAGAACCGATTTCGGACGGGACAAGATTGATTTTCTATGCTTCTCTGCCCACAAGATGCTGGGGCCCAATGGCATCGGCGCGCTTGTGGTGTCGCCTTCGCAGCAATCCCGGTTGAGGCCGCTGCTGGCCGGCGGCGGCACTGCAAGGTCGGTTAGCCTCCAGAAAGTCGAACAGGCTGATGGTATCTTGCGTTTTGAGGCCGGCATCCAGCACTATGCGGGCATGCTGGGATTTGCAGCCGCCTGCGCATACCTGCAGCGGCTGGGTATGGACGAGGTTGAGCGTCAAGGCCGCGAACTGGGCGCCCGGCTGGACGAGGGCATCCTGTCGGCCGGCGGCCGGATTTATGGGCCCGGCTCAGGCCCGTCCGGCCTGCGGACCTTCAACCTGCCCAAGGCCAAGCCCCATGACCTCGGCCTGTTGCTGGACCAGCGCCACATTGCTGTCCGCAGCGGCTATTTCTGCGCCCAGCCGGCGCTGAATGCCCTGGGAGCCGGCGGGGGCGCGGTGCGGGCCAGCACATACGTCTACAACACGGACGGGGATATCTCGAGATTCTGCGACGAACTCTCCCGCCTGGCGCCGCTGTATTCGTGACTTTTCAACAGGCGGTCTTTATTAATTTGATATGAATATTTACTCATATGAAAAACAGGTATGTCTGCGATGTTAGGAGAATAAACAAAGCCGCGGTAAAAGAGGCGAGGGCGAGGATGCTGGGCGACGGGCTGCTGCATAATGCCGCCGGAAGCTTCAGGCTCCTTGGCGACCCGACAAGAATCAAGCTCCTGCACGCCCTCTCGCACAGGGAATTGTGCGTCTGCGACCTTGCCAACCTCCTGTCCATGAGCCAGTCAGCGATTTCGCACCAGCTTGCCATGCTCAGGGAGGCAAATCTCGTGAAATTCAGGAAGGAGGGGAAAATCGCATATTATTCGCTCAAGGACAGGCACATACTCGGGATAATCAAGGCAGGTGTAAAACATGCAAAAGAATAGCCATGAAAAAAGCTGCTCTGCTTGCGCGGCCGGAATTTTCGAGAAAAAGGAGCCTTTCTGGAAGCAGAAGAAAGCCCTTGTCCTCCTGGTCTCACTTGCCGCCCTTGCGTCCGGGCTTTACCTGGAATTCGTTCTCTCTTCCGAAGCTTATGCTCACGCGCTCTATCTTCTGGTGATAGTAGTTGCGGGCTGGGACATAATGAAGCGGGCCTGGGAATCCCTTCTCAAAAAGCGCTTTGACATGAATTCCCTGATGGTCATTGCGGCTGCGGGCGCATTCCTCACAGGGCATGCGGAGGAGGGGGGCTCCATAATCTTCCTGTTCGCATGCGCCGAATTTCTTGAGGAATACGCGGGCGAGAGGGCGCGCAATTCCATCGCCGCCCTCCTCAAGCTTGCGCCGGAGACCGCGAGGCTCAGGCGGAACGGAAAGGAGGTTGAGGTGGACGCCCATTCTCTCAAAATCGGCGATATCGTCATTGTAAAGCCGGGGGACAGGATTCCGATTGACGGAACAATAGTGTCCGGCCATTCGTATGTGAACGAGGCGGCAATCACCGGCGAGTCCGTACCTTTGGCAAAGGAAAGGGGGGGCAAGGCATACGCAGGCACGATAAACGGCGGGGGATATCTTGAGATGCGAGTGAGCACGCCTTCGGACCGCACGCTTGTGTCCAAAATCGCGGCAATAGTGCAAAACGCGGAGCAGCAGAAATCGGGGGCCGAGAAGTTCGTGGACAGGTTTGCCGCAATCTATACTCCCGCAATCATATTCGCGTCCGTGCTTGTGGCAATCGTGCCTGCGCTTGTTTTCAGCCAGCCTTTTGACACGTGGTCCTACCGGGCGCTGGTGCTGCTGGTCACCGCATGCCCCTGCGCGCTTGCGATTTCCACCCCTGTTTCCCTGGTGTCAGGCATCTCGTCTGCTGCGAAAAACGGCATACTTGTGAGGGGAGGGGACTATTTGGAGAAGGCGGCAGGGGCAAAGGCGGTGATTTTTGACAAGACGGGGACGCTTACAGAAGGGGTTTTTGAGGTGGCGGACGTCGTGCCCCTGAACGGCCATTCCGGGGAGGAGCTGCTTCGCATAGCCGCGTCGCTTGAGGCAAAGTCCGCCCATCCGGTTGCGAGGGCGATAATGCAGAAGGCGCCAAAAGGATTGCGCAAGGTTTCCAAGTTCATGTCATATTCTGGAAAGGGAATAAGCGGCACAATAGGGGGCATGGTTTATTTTGCAGGCAACCTCAAGCTTCCAGTCAAGGCGGATGAAAAGAGCAGGGAATTGATGGGCCGCATGGAAAGCGAGGGGAAGACGGTTGTAATCGTCGCAACACGGGAGAGGGCGATTGGCATAATAAGCGTTTCCGACAGGCTGAGGGACGGGGCAAGGGAGGCGGTGTCCGAGCTTGAGGCAATGGGGATAACGCCCATCATGCTCACCGGCGACAACAAGGAGACTGCGCAAGCCATTGCAAAGCGCGTGGGCATAAAACACTTCCATGCCGGCCTCCTGCCGGAACAGAAGCTTGGGGAAGTGAAGCGCCTCAGGCAAAAATACGGGGCGGTGATGGTGGTGGGCGACGGGGTGAACGACGCGCCCGCGCTTGCGGCCGCGGACGTGGGCATAGCCATGGGGGCGATAGGCAGCGACGTTGCCATTGAGACCGCGGACGCGGCGATAATGAGGGACGACCTGTCCAGAATACCCTTCCTTGTGAAGCTTGGGAGGAAAACGATGAATGTTGTGAAGGAGAACGTGGCTGCGTCAATTCTTGTCAAGGGGGGCGTCGGGCTCATGGCGTTTTTCGGGCTTATCAGCCTCTGGGTGGCGGTTGCGGCCGGGGACATGGGGCTTTCCCTGCTCGTGATAGGCAATGCGCTCCGAATTGGGATAACGAGGATGCGGACGTGGTTTTGACCCGGAGCCCTAAAAACCCGGTTGCGCGCAAGAGCGGTTGCAGCCTTGGAACCAGTGGTGTGATGTCAAGGAAGCATGCATTTGGAGCCCGGAACACAGCCCCGGCGTTTTTTGCAGTCGCGTCCGCAGCCCTGTTTGGCCTCAGCACTCCGCTCGCCAAGCTCCTGCTTGGGGAAACGCCCCCCGTGGCGTTGGCCGGGCTTCTCTACCTGGGGGCATTCGCCGGGCTGTCCGCCTATTCCCTTGCCGTGCCGGGGGGCGAATCCGCCCGCCTGAAAAGCAGGGACATCCCGTGGCTTGCCGGGGCGGTGCTCTTCGGGGGGGTGCTCGCCCCGGTGTCCCTGATGCTCGGCCTTGCGCAGGTCTCCGGCTTTGCCGCCTCGCTGCTCCTCAACCTCGAAGGCGTGGCGACCGCACTCATTGCGGCCGCGGTATTCCGCGAGTTCACCGGCAGGAGGTTTTGGGCCGCCCTGCTCTGCATGACAGCCGCCGGGATGCTCCTGAGTTTGGACTCTGGCGGGAGCGGCTTTTCACTTGCAGGGCCGGCCTATGTCGTCCTGGCAACGCTTTTCTGGGGCCTGGACAACAATCTCACCCGGCAGATAACAAGCATGGCCCCCGCGGACATTGCAAGGGTGAAATGCCTTTTCGCCGGCGCGATCAACCTGGGCATCGGGCTTTTTCTGGGCGCAAAGCTTGCGGCCGGCGCGCCGCTTCTCTTCGCGCTGCTGGCAGGTGCGTTCAGCTATGGCCTCAGCATGGTCCTTTTCATAAAGTCCCTGAGGGCGTGGGGGGCTGCCAGGACAGGGGCGTTCTTCAGCGTAGCCCCGTTCGTCGGCGCAGCCTCGTCCGTGCTGTTGCTGAACGAAAGCATAGGCTGGAATCTGCTGCCCGCTTTTGTGCTCATGGCAGCCGGAGCCTGGCTGGTTATGGGCGAGAAGCATGCCCATGGGCATTATCACGCGGGGCTGTACCATGTGCACGAGCACCACCACGGGGCGGAACACCGGCACGGGCACGATTAAGGCGCGCCCGTTTCCGCGTGAGGCTCCACGGCCTAAAGGCCGCAATCATCGGCGCAGAGCGCCGATGGTGCACCGACGGCACCCAAGTGCCGTCGATTGTGGCGTCCTCGGATGCCTTTAGGCTCGGCACAATCAACGCGCTCGGAGCGCGTCGGTGCACCGACGGCCCTCGAGGGCCGTCGATTGCGCCACGGGGCTTACCACCTGCTGAAGCAGAGTGGCGTGCGCCCCGTGGAGCCTCAGTTAGCTTTGTCACGGACGCCAAGACCGGCAAGGTGCTGGATTATTCCATCACCTCTGAGAAGGTGGGGGAGAAGCGCAGCATCAAGCCCATGCTCAAGAGAATCAGCAGGCGCCACAAGGTAGAGAAAGTCTTTGGTGACGGCCTCTATGACACCAACAAGAATTTTGACGAGCTGAAGAAGCGCAAAATCAAGGCGGCCATCAAGATACGCCGCAATGCGGATGGTGGGCCGCCTTATGTGAAACCTCACATGAAAGCAAGGCTGGCAGAAGTCAAGAAGTATCAGAAATGGAGCTACAAATCATGGGCCAAGAAAAGGCATTATGGGCAGCGCTGGATGGTGGAAGGCACATTCTCCAGGCTGAAGGGCTACTTTGGAGAATATGCCTGCTCCAAAGGAACGGGCCACATCCGCTCCGAGATGGGGCTCAAAGTGTATTACCTCAATAAGCTGGTTTGAGTGAAGAGAAAGAAAGGGCAGCGTGAGCCATCAATGGCTCACGCCGATTGAATTGTGCAACAAGGCAGAAATAATCAGATTCCGAATTTGAGTTTCTCCATTGCCTTCTTGGCTAGGTTGGCTATCAGGAGGCCGACGAGCGCCATGTCGGTTGCCGTTGAGAGGGGGAGCAGGAAGACGGCGACCAGGGCGGCGATGGCGCCGTAGATGCACTGCTGCTTGGGCCGCAGGGGGCTGGTTTTGGGCTCGAGCAGCATGAAGGCCATGAGATAGAGCGGCAGGAGGCCGAGCAGCGCATTCAGGCCGGCCAGGCCGGGGGCGAGCGGCGGAAGACGCAAAAACAGGGCCCAGGCCGCCAGCCAGGCCAGCAGGAAAACAAGCTCCATTTGCCAGCGGTTCTGTTTCCAGGAGAGCAGGAGGATGGCGAGGACGAGGATGAGCAGGCCGGGGCCGGAGGGAACGAAAGCCCACCAGGCGTCGAGCGTGCCAAAGAGGATCCCGCCGAGCGCCAGGGCGGCGGCGGCCGGGTTGAAGACCGGGAAGGGGCCTTCGTGCAGCAAACGCTTGAGGAGGACGGAGAGAATGGCAATGGCCGCCACCAAGAACGGCGATGTTTCGGGGGCCAGGATGGAGCCGATGAGAAGGCCGGAGATGAGCGAGTTTTCGGAGAGCTTCCAGACGCGCTTGGACTGAAAGAGAAGGAGGGCGTCGGCGCCCGCGCAGACGGCGGCGGCAAGGACGAGGGTGAAGAGGGCGGAAAGCCGGCTGCCGGGGGGAAAGTCCCAGAGGCCGGCGAGGGCGGCCAGCAGGACGAGGACCAGGGTGAGGTGATAGATGGAGAGGGCTCGCAGCGGGGCGAGGATGGGCGCCCAGGGCGCCGATTGTTTTGAAGAGGAAACAGGGGCCGGATTGGAGGGGGCGGGAGCGGTTAGGGGCAACGAATCCATGGTTTGGGGTGGGAGTTTTGGGTATTTAATCAGATGCGGGCATTTGGGAAATCATTTAAAAGCCTCTGTGGATACGCTTTATAATATGAAGCAGGATTCATTTTAGCATTCGAAAAACCAAGGAGATGACGGCATGAACAAACCCATTCTGCTGATAGCCATGCTATTCGTTGGCCTGATTCTGCTGGCCGGCTGCGCGGGCACAAATACGCCCGGCGCGCCAACGGCTGGTCAGCCGCCTGCGGCCGCGGCCGTGAACGGAACCAACCCATCCGGCCTGCCCCCGCAGATGGCCAACCCGGCCTCGGTCAATTGCATCAATGCCGGCGGCCGGCTGCGCATCGCCAAGGACGCCAATGGCGGCGAGGTGGGGATGTGCGACCTCGCCAACGGCACCACCTGCGAGGAGTGGGCCTTCATGCGCGGGGACTGCCCCGCCGCCAATAGCAGCGGCCCCGCCGCCGGGGCAAACGCCAGCGGGAGCGGCGCCAAGACCGGCGGAAACGGCTCCGGCTCGTGGGACAACCCGTTCTTTGCCGACATCCCGGCCCCCGCCACGGCCATTCCAACCGCGGCCGCGGTGGGCGCGGATGGCGTGCAGACGCTGACCATGACGGCAGACAATTTCACGTTCACCCCCAACACCGTCACCGCCAAGAGGGGCGTGAAAGTGCGCATCCTGGCCACCTCTCTGGATGTCGAGCATTCGCTGGCCATTCCGGGACTGCAAATCAACGCCAACATGCCAGTGGGCAAGACCGTGACGGTGGAATTCACGCCCGAGCAGGCCGGAAGCTTCCCCTTCCGCTGCGCGGTGTTCTGCGGCTCGGGCCACCGCGCCATGACCGGCACCCTGATTGTGACGGATTAGGGGATAGGACTTTGGGCGCCAGGCCGCCCACTCCTTTTTATTATTATAATGCCCTAAGGCCAACCCTCCGGCAGCTAAAAAGAATACAGGTAGAATGCGCGTGAGAAATCGAAATACCAGAAAACAGGCATCTGCCACCAGAAAGAGGCTCGTTTCAAGCGCGGGGTCTCCGAGAACGAATCGTTCGAGAAAAAGCAGTCTGGTGGGTTCTGCGGGCATCGGGAAAAGAGACTCGGATTTGGCATCCTTTGTTCCAGGAAAAGCGGCCTGAATCTTGGATTTTGCATCCTCTCTAGATATCCTGTTCCATCACAGTCTGCCTCTTGTTCGCAGCCGCCCGCAAGCACGCCTTTTTCAGCAGCGTTTCAATTGCCGCATTCACCGCCTCATAAAGCCCGCTCGACGTTCTCATCTTGTTCTGCCGCAGATACTGCTTCAAGCTCGCCCGCTTCGCTATCTCCATCTCCACCGCCCTATCGCCTGCATAGCAATTGGATTATCTTGCCCTTGAGCAGCCCGCCCTCCTCCGCAGCTACCTGGGGGGTCATCAGTCTTGCGGGCTCGATTATTTAAACATTCGGATTATAAAGATAATCATGCAAAACCGGCATTTTGTCAACCGAGCCGAGGAGCTGGCATTCCTCGAGCGCCAATGGGCCTCCAAAGAGCCCTCGTTCGCCGTCCTCTACGGGAGGCGCCGGGTCGGCAAAACCGAGCTGATCTCCCACTTCGCCGATGACAAGCCCCACCTGTATTTCCTCTGCGACAAGCGAGGAACGGCCTCCAACGCCCACCGTTTTTCCCTTCGAATCTCAGAGCATTTCGGCGAGCCGCCCGCCCCCTACGACCAGTTCGACGACGCCTTTCAATACCTGTCCAAACGCCTGGGCGGCAGGAAGATGGCTGTCCTGATAGACGAATTCTCCTATCTGGTGGAAAAGGATGATTCCATCCCGTCCGTATTCCAACTGGTTTGGGACCAGAACCTCTCCCAGACAAATGTCATGCTCATTCTCTGCGGCTCCAGCATCTCCATGATGCGCAAAGGCGTGCTCAGCCACGAAAGCCCCCTGTATGGGCGGCGGACCGGGCAGTGGAAAGCCGAACCCCTACAATTTAAGCATGTGATGAAGTTCTTCCCTAAAACCCCCATCGGGAGGATAATCGAATACTATGCCCTGGCGGGGGGGATTCCCCAATACTTGCTGAAATTGGATGCGCAACTCGACCTGAAGTCCAATATCACCAAGAACGTATTCACCAAGGGCACCTTCCTCTATGAGGAAACCTCCCTCCTTCTCTCCGAAGAGTTGCGGGAGCCGGCCACCTACTATTCCATCCTCTCGGCAATAGAT
>JAKAME010000091.1 GCA_021813025.1 Microcaldota archaeon | reverse complement strand
TGAAAACGGCCAGCGTGCCGGCTTCCATTCATATTTCGTCGCCTGCCGTTTTGTTCTTAAACCTTCTCTCCCCACCGGCAGAACATGTCCGAGGAGCTGACCTACCTGGACCTTCTTGTCCTGCGCAAAATAGATGCCGACTCATCGGTGGAGAAATTCGGCCAGCAAATCAACACCTCATTCTTCGAGGCCGCCAACATTCTTGGCACCATGAAAATCAAGGGGCTGGTGGACATCCAGTCCTCCATAGGCGGCCAGTCGCCGCTGATGGTCACAGGCACCGGCTCGGACGCGCTCGCCGCAGCAGCGCAGAAGGCCAGCGAGCCTCTGGACGCACTTGACAGCGCAATACTCAAGGCCATGGGCTCGGGCGCGCGCGAGCTTACCGCCCTGCAGAACCAGCTCAACATCCGCTCGTCCGATTTGGCCTTCCACCTCCACAAGCTCAAGAGCCAGGATTGCATTGACCACGAAGTCCGCTCAGGCAAGGTTCTGCTCTCGCTCACCGAGAAGGGTTTCATAGGCGCCGGAGGCGCCACGTGGCGGCCGGCGGCCCCGCAGGGCGCTCCCGCCCCGGCTGTCAATGTTCCTGCTTCGTCTGTTTCAGAGGGGCAGGCAGCATCTTCGGCGCCTTCCTCCCAGTCATCTCTCACTTCCGCCCCCAAGGACATCCAAGACCTTCTCGGCTTCGGCCACTCCAAAGCGGCGACAAAACCTGCCGGCTCCCGCGCCGGCGCATCGGGCGGCGAGGGAGCGCAGCGTTCTTCGTCCGGGCCATCCGCGCAGGCTCCATCCGGCGCCGCTTCCGGCAAGCCCCCTCTTGATTCGGATTCGGGCGAGCCGCGCAGGCTCGACCGCCACGCCATGCGCATTTCCAAGCTGGAATATTACGCCAAGGCATACGCCCCCTACGCCCTCCTCCTCGTCCTGCTGGTTCTCTTCGTGGGTTTTGCCCTGCTCATAGGAATGAACAAGCCTCCAGTGGCTTGAGCGAGGGGTGGGAACGTTTCAACCGCTCCGGCCAAACACTCGGCCCAGAATTCAACAATGGATTTCGCCCTCCTGCGCCGCTACTCCATCCCAATATTGGATTACGCGCTGGTCCGCGACCTGCCTTCCGCCGTCCGCGCGGCGCAGAAAATCCGCTATCCGGTGGTATTGAAGCTTGTTTCCTCGCGCTTTCTGCACAAATCGGACGCAGGCGCGCTTGCCCTCAACGTGCGCGACCGCGCGGTGCTGGAAATAGAATTCAAAAGGCTTGCAAAAATGGGGGGAGCAAAAGAAGGCCGGGGCAAGGCGGCCGGCACGATTTCCCCAACAATTCTTGTCCAAGCCTACAGGCCGGGCCGCTTCGAGCTCATAGTCGGCGGGCGCACCGACCCCCAGTTCGGGCCGGTCGTGCTGCTTGGCTCAGGCGGAATATACACCGAGGTGCTGCGCGACACCTCGCTGCGCGTCTGCCCGATAGGCAAGGAGGAGGCGCGCTCCATGCTGCATTCGCTCAAGTCATATCCCATTCTTGCGGGCATGCGCGGGCGCAAGCCGATGGACGAGGAGGCGCTTTATGCGCTGCTGCTGCGCGTCTCGCGCCTGATGGAGCGCGAGCGCCCGGCAGAGCTTGACCTCAATCCCGTGCTTGTGCGCAACGACGGCCTGTGGGTGGCCGACGTCAGGGTGTTGAAATGAAAGAAAACAAAACACCGCCCCGGCGCCCTGCGGCGCTTCCCGCCAGCCGAGCTTCAGAATCTTCTTCCCTTCCCCGTCTCATTCGCAATCTTGACGCCGTTTTCCATCCCAAGAGCGTTGCGGTCATAGGGGCCAGCCGCGAGCCGAACAAGATAGGCAACGTCATCCTGAGAAATTTCCTCGAAGGCGGCTATGCGGGCCGCGTCTATGCGGTAAATCCGAACGCGCCCGAAGTTCTGGGTGTGAAAACCCTGAAAAAAGCGTCAGACGCGCCAGGCAAACTGGACTGCGCGCTTGTGGCTGTTCCGGCCCAATTTGTTGAAGACGCCCTGAAAGACTCCATATCCGCAGGCGCGCGCGCGGCAGTGGTGATTACGGGCGGTTTTTCAGAAGTTGGAAACAAGGAGGGGGAGGAGAAAATCAGGCGCATCGCCCTTGACTCCGATTTGGCCCTCATTGGCCCGAACTGCATGGGCGTGCTCAACCCGGCATCGCGTGTGGATTCGGTCTTTCTTCCAATCTACAAGATGGGCCGTCCCCATGCAGGCAGCATCGCCTTCATTTCCCAGTCCGGCGCGGTGGGGGGCTGCATAGTAGATTTGTCGGCGCGCGCCGGCGTGGGCATGTCCAAGTTCGTTTCATACGGCAACGCGACCGTCATAAACGAAAGCCATCTCCTCCGCTATCTTGCGCATGACTCAAGCACGCAGGCAGTCGTTTCCTACCTTGAAGGCGTGCAGGACGGGCACAGGTTCATGGAGTCCGCGCGCGCGCTCACAAAAAACAAGCCTCTCGTGGTGCTCAAGGCAGGCAAATCCCGCACAGGCGCGGCAGCCGCAGCATCGCACACAGGCTCGCTGGCCGGCTCTTCGGAAGTTTATTCCGCAGCATTCGCGCAGGCGGGCGCGCTGGAAGCCGAAACTCTGGAGGAGCTTTTCGATTTCGCCAAAATATTCTCCCTCCCGCCTCCGGCCGGCCCGCGCATAGGCATACTCACCAACGGCGGCGGCAACGGCGTGCTGGCTGCCGATGCAGTAGAAGCCGAAGGATTGCAGCTTGCCTCCTTCTCGCCCAAGTCAATCGCTGCCCTCAAATCCATGCTGCCTGCTTACACTACGGCGCGCAACCCTCTTGACATTGTCGGAGACGCCGATGCGGCAAGGTATGAGAAGGCGCTCTCCATCATGCTCAAAGACCCCGGCGTGGACCTGCTGGTGGTCATCGTGCTGTTCCAGACAGCTGCGCTTGATTCTTCAGTGGTGAACGTGCTGGTGAGGGCTGCGCAGCAGAAGAACAAGCCCATTGTGGTGGTGAGCACGGGCGGCGAGTATACGGAATTGCACCGCAGAATCCTCGACGGCTATGGCATTCCCACCTACCCCTCGCCGACTTCGGCCATGCGCGCGGTCTCGCGCTTTTTGCAATACGCCAAATACCGCTGCCGCTTCCACGGCGGCGAGCCGTTCTGCCATTTCGAACAGGAAAACGCAAAGGAGGGATGAAACATGGTCGGCCCAGCTATGAAAACCACGCCCCCGCAGGTGCAGGTTGAAAACCTCCCCACCGAGCTTTCGGTGTGGCCGAACCGGCAGCTCATGCTGGACAACAACCAGTTCACCGACCTCTCAACCTTCCTCAAATACGCGGCCAAGGACCAGAAAACAGCCTTCATCACCATAGACGGCAAACAGTGCACAGAAGTGTGGTATGACGCCTCCCACTCGAAATACTACTATCCGGTCGGGCAGCAGCGCTTTCACAAGGTGGAGTTTGAAAACGCCTTTTACCTTGGCGATGGCAAGGTGGCGGCTTCGATGGGCTCGGGCTACAACATCGTCAACGTCGGGCACAACATGGGCGGGCTCCTGTCCGACAAG
>JAKAME010000090.1 GCA_021813025.1 Microcaldota archaeon | reverse complement strand
TCCATGGAGAAAGCCGGAATTTTTTTGGAATGGGATGGAACCATGTCAGCTCACCTGCAGGATTGAGGCCCCGGATGCGGGGTCGGCTATGTTGGCTATGGACAGCGTCCCGTCGCTGACGTTCACCCGCCACTCGGTGCGCAAGAGCCCCGTGCGGTCGGTGTTGCTGTCGCGGTAGGTGCCCATCCTGTTGCCGGGGCAGGCCTCGTCCGGCTCGGCGCAGCCCAAGGCGATGCGCCTGGTCGAGAGCGGGAAGTAGAAGAGCGATGGGACGCTCTGCGCCCTGCCCGGGGCCACCTGCACGTAGAGCGAGCCGGCGTCGGTGAAGACGAGGGCGTAGGGCTGGCCGGCCACCTGCGTCGGGACCGGGAAGGTGGCGTTGAAGCCGGGCCCGGCCTCGAGCGCCATGTCCACCTCGACGGCCACCTGCGCCGCGACCTGGCGCGAGAGAAGGTACTCGCGCTGGATTATGTCCTGGTTTATCTGGAGCATGAACATCATGCTGAGCGAGACGAAGACCAGGAGGAAGAAGCCGAGATAGACAAGGACCTCGACGGCTGCCTGGCCTTTCGCGAGTGGCGAAGATTTTGATGATGCAGGAGACGCCATCATTCTCTCACTCCACCATTCCATAGACTTGGCGCAAAATGTTGACATAGGTGCCGTTGTTGACGAATATGACTGCCACGAGGCCGGAGCGCAGGGTCGTGCCGGGGCCTGCGGACGTTTGCACCAGCAGCGCCTGCGCCTTCTCAGACTGGCTCAGCGCCCGGCCGCCGCGGCCGAAGTCCGGCGGCACGCTGCGCACTGGCGCGGGCGAGTTGATGACTATGTCGCGCCGGCCCGCCGGAGGGGCGAGGTAGGAGACCGTGATTTCGCGCCCGCTGCTCAGCAGCTGCGAATCGCCCACCCTGTCGCCCGCAAGCGAGATGTTGCGCAGGCCGTTGGGGAAATTCACCAGCATCATCGAGCGGCTGCCGTTGCCCATGTACCACACCTCGCCCGCCCTGTCGGACAGGGCCTGGCCCAGGGCGCGGGCCTGCGCCTGCTCGAGGGCGGATACGCGCTCGGCGGACGTGGAGAAGAAGAGGAAGACGAGGGGCAGGACGAAGGCCACCACGACTCCCATCAGCAGCAGGGATTCCACCGCTGCCTGCGCACGGAACATGGAACAGGGGGATTCCTTCGCTGTGCCAGAAGGGCCGGAATGGCTTCGGATGCGGGCGGGAGTTTGCTCAATCATTTGCACACCGAGCTTATGGGGTTGAGGTTGGGGGGTATGAAAGTGGTGTTGTTGACGCTGTAGCGGAAGGTGGCGTAGAGGTCGCGCGCCTCGTCGTTGGAGGCGGGGTTGGAGAGGGCGAAGCGGCCGGTGGCGTTCTTGAGGGGCACGTCGCCGGAGCAGTCCGGGAGGTTGCGGCAGCCGGGCAGGCCCTCCACGAACGGGCCCATACATTCGTATCCGCGCATGTCCTTGTTGTAGAACTGGTAGTCCACGCGAGAGTAGCGCTCGATGTCCGGGACGGTTTCCTGGGCGCAGACGTCCTGCTCGCCGCCCGCCCACTTGCCGACAGTGAACGACTCTATGCCCTGCCCGAGGACGGAATAGCTGCCGTTCGACTGCTGGCGCTGCCAGAAGTCCGTGAAGCGCTGGCTGTAGGAGGGGCCGAAGTCCGAGCGCACGTAGAAGCCGCAGATGGCGATGTCGCGCGGGCCTGTGAGGTCCCACACGCGGGTGTTCGCGCGGACATTCGCATACTTGGAATCAAGGCCTGCAATTGTGGTGGCCGAGTCGCAGCGCGTGTTGGTGGCGTTGAAAGCCGAGCCGCACATTTGCGTGGCGTTCACCTCGCTGGAGATGAGGGCCTCGGGGATGGAGAGGTGGTAGTTGGGCTTGATGCCGGCGGTGGGGTCGAAGTTGTTGGTCTGCACCCACGGGATGAAGGGATTGAAGGGGATTGAGTCCGGAGTGATGCTGTCGGGCAGGGTGGGGCAGTTGCGAGAATCGTTGCTCCACTGGTGGAAGCGGCAGAAGAGGCAGTTGGTCTCGGTGTAGTTGATGTAATGGCAGCCGGCCCTATAGTCGTCCACCGCGGCGTCCGGGCCGGGCGGGGTGGTGACTATGAGGCCGCCGAAGTATGGGGACTGGGCCAGCGCGTCTGCCGCGTTGTCTGTGACGTATATGTAGAAGTTGATGCGGGTGAGGTTGTAGCTCACCAGGTCGTCGCGGAAGGCCGAGCGCGGGTGCGCCGAGTCGGCCACGGGGCCGAAGAACCAGCCAAGGCCGGAGTTTGTGTTGCCGGCCGCGCCGCCGGCCTTGAGGATTGCCCGGGCCTGCGTGGAGTTGTCATAGGCAGGCGAGCGGTAGATGTTGCGGTGCGGGCGGTTGTCCAGATTGGAGAGGTCGGGGCTGTTGGAGCCGGAGCTTGCGCACACAGGACCGCACAGGGAACTGGTGGGGCGGTGTTTCATGTCTGCGCGCAGGACCGAGGGGTCGGTGAGCCCGTCGATGGGGATTGAGAGGTTGACGAAGACGCGCTGGGTGACGTTGACATGCCCGCGCGCGTCGGTGAAGTTCATCGGCACGGCCATGGTCAGCGAAACGGTCCATGCGTCGGTCTGGTTGAGGGTGAAGCCCTCCGGCTCGCCCCACTGCACGTCGTAGCCCAGCATGCGCACGGCCGCGCGGGTGCGGTTGAAGAATGTGGAAAGGGAATACTTGCGCTCGTCGCCGAAGTAGGTGAGGTTGGGGCCGCGCGGGTCGCTGCGGTCGTAGAAATAGCGCCCTTGCGGGTCCTCCAGCGGGCCGCTTTTTGTGGTGAGATAGCCCGACGTGTTGCCATGCTGCATCAGCTCGTAGATGCTGGCGTTGAGGTAGTAGGTGCCGTCCGGATAGATGGCGCCCGGCCCTGCATAGGATTCTATGCCTATCACCGCGCAGCCGCTGTGGTTCTCAATCGATGTGGCCAGCTTCTGTAGCGCGTACATCGCCGAGGCGTTGGCATACTTGTTGAGCGTGTCGCTGCTCACCATGCCCAGCGCCGTCTGCAGGGCCTCGACCCGGAAGCGCTCGGCGGCGCGCGCCTCGGCCTGAGCCTCGGCCTGCGCCCAGAGCTGCAGGGAGATGAAGATGAATGAGAGGAGAACGAGGGCCAGAACGGTGAAGAAGAAGCCGCGCTTGAGCTGGGAGAAGGAAGACTGGGATGGCGAATTGCCGGCCTGGGCCGACCGGTTCCGCCCATGTGTGGAGGTTGTTTCCATGCTTTCAACCCCACACCGTCAGCCGCAAAAGGCCGAAGGTCAGATTGCCTGTCTGGTAAAGCGAGCCGCTCTGGGCGTCGCAGGGCGTCTGCATGCACGAGGCGCGGTCGTGCAGGGGGGTGGGCGGATTGCCGGTCCAGCCGGTGCACATGACGTTGCAGTAGGGGGATTCGGGCCTCACCGCCTCGGTGGAATATTCGAGCATGAGCTGCTGGGCCGAGGCGGCGACGCGGCGGAAGGTGATGTTGGCGTGCGGGCCTGACTGGACGGCAGAGGCGTTGTAGACCAGCGTCCAGTTCTGCCTCTCCAAATCATAGTAGCTGTATG
>JAKAME010000031.1 GCA_021813025.1 Microcaldota archaeon | reverse complement strand
TTACGGGCCGTTCTCGGCCAAGCAGGAGGCGGAGCTGCCGGAAAGCGAGGCTGCTGCGCTTATTTCGGGCAACATGGCCTGCGAGATAGGGCCGAATGGGGAGAACGTGATTTACGTCACGCAGGCTGTGAAAATCCTCAAGGTTTACATGGAGGACAACATCCCCCAATACGAAAGCCCGCAGGGGCAGAAAATCGGGCCGTTCAAAAAGGGCGAGCGGGTGATGCTTCCTGAGCCTGAGGCGCGGCATCTGATTAGGCTGAAGCTGGGGATGGAGAGCGATTAGAAGGGTCGATATGGACTTGAGTGTATTCGACAGGAAAAAATTATGGGCGAATGCTGCTGGCCTCTGCTCTTACCAATACGCTGGAGAAATTTGCAGTAGAAAATTATTCACTGATGCTGGCGAAATTGATTCAAACATTGGTGAAGAGTGTCATATAAGTGGTGAGAAGTCCGATGCTGCTCGCTATCTCGAAAATTTTCCAAATAGGGAAACATACGAAAACGCGATTTTGATGTGCAGAAATCATCACAAGGTCATTGACGATACCCAAGATATTTTTACTATAGACTACTTGAAGAAAATGAAGGAGAGCCACGAGCAGTCCGTCGCGAAGAAACTCCAGAATGGAGATATCCGACCATTTATTCTCAAAGACGTAGATTTTAGCTTGGAAGTCGAAGATGCGAAAAAAGCGATAGGCATGGACATCGCTCATCCGACTTCATTCTCAAATGTTAAGGTGAAGGTTCAGGCAAAAAATGTTGAAGACGTAACCGGAATCAGATTCAATGCAGGAATGACTGTAGGTAACGATTTTTGCCCAAAGTGTGGAACCCTAGTCCCATATGTATTCGGAGGTCAAAGCAATCATTTTGAGAAGACTTGCCCGAACTGTAGGTATACATTTTCTTGAAAATACTATTTAACGGCCACATCTACAATCTTTCTCTCCTCCGGTGTCAGCCCATAGAGGTCATAAACCATCTCATCGATTTTCTTGTCGGTTTCCTGGATTTCTTTTTCAAGGCGCTGGCGCTCTAAGGACTGCTTGTCGCCGAAAACAGATAGTTTCTTCTGATACTCACACATTTTATCCACGTATTTTGAAAGCACTTGTTTCTGCATTTCTGTTAGTGGCACGATAGGTAATTGGAGAATAGCATTCTTTAGCACATCAATGGTAATGAAATAATTCTGATAGTAGTAATTGAGTAGCTTGGAATTGAGTAAAGCGAGAAGATATTTTATTTGAGCCGAATCGTTCTTCGGAAGGAGGAGCATTCCGTCTTTAACATAGTATCCGTCTTCGTCGTATGCACCAAAAAGAGATTTGCCCATGCGACCAATGACTAACTTAGGTTTCTCAAAACGTTCGCTTGAACCGGGGCGCGCAGTAGCTTTATTTTTAATCATTAATTCTGGTCGGTACCAGACATATTCTCCCGAATATTTTATCCAATATCTTGAGATGTCGGCACTCCGCACAAGTTTCTTTGAATTTTTGTC
Source organism: Microcaldota archaeon (assembly GCA_021813025.1). GTDB lineage: Archaea > Micrarchaeota > Micrarchaeia > Anstonellales > Anstonellaceae > CAIXYX01. Next base: position 14,920 of record JAKAME010000031.1, on the reverse strand, counting down.
CTTCAAGTCGGTGGAGATAAACTTCTCATCATCTCCAGTCTTCAACCCATAATAGAATTCAATAATGTCTGCCAATTTTGGTAGAGCATTTAATTTAGATACTAATATGCCACCAGACGCATCAGAGTATAACTCAAAATTATATAGATAGTTGCTTTCTATTTTACTCTGTTTTATCTTCTTCACCGGAATGATTTTTCTCTGGTCATCTAATCGTTCAACAAAAATATCTGAGTTCGACCGAACGCGCGGGTCAGGTTCTTTCTGGAAGATGAATACGCATGTTTCAATGGTCGCATCCTGAAAAACGCGTTTAGGTAACTGAACCAATTTAACAATCCTGCAATTGTCTAAGGCGAATTTTCGAATTAGCGTAAAACTCTCAAGAGACGTCCAAGAGTGAGGGACAATAAACCCAATCAACCCTCCAGGTCGAAGTAGTTTGATACCTTTTTCCATAAAACAATTGTACAAATCGGATTTTGCTCTGAATGTTTCAGTATTTTTCCATAGGTATTCTTTATCCTTTTCCGGTAGGTTGTGGGGTCGGATATACGGTGGATTTCCCACCACCACGTCAAATCCGTCCTCTTTCATAACAGAAGCAAATCTCTCATTCCACTTGAACGCCTTGTCCCCTGCAACAGAAGCGTCATCAATTAATGAGTTCCCATTCTGGATGTTCGCGTCCAGCATGGGCAGCTTGGCCCGTGTTTCAGCCGCCTTGAGCATCAAATTCAGCTGCGCAAATTCAACCGCCTTGGGGTCCAAATCAACCGCAAATATGTTGTCGCGCAATATCCTGCCCTGCATGGTCAGGCGCCCGTTGGTTGCCGTAGCGTCAAGCTGCGACTGGGCATGGTCAGTGCTGTTCTTGCGGTGATAAGCCTCCAGATGGTCAAACACCTTGAGCAAGAACGAGCCTGAGCCGCAGGCCGGGTCCAGCACCCTAATCTTAGCCGCATCTGCAGGTTTCATCCCTTTTAGCATCTCTCCCAAGGTGTTCTTCACGATGTAATCCACGATATACGTCGGCGTGTAGTAGATGCCCTGCTCTTTGCGGTGCGCGTGTTTCTCCTCCAGTTTGGCGCGCACCGGCGTTTTTCGCAATAAGTGAGAAAGATACTGCTCATACATATTGCCCAAGATGTCGGCCGGAATCAGGGCGAAATTGTAGCGCCTATTGCCGTCCGGAGTGTAATACAGGCTGCGGATGACGTCAGCCACCAGCTTGTCGTCCAGCTCCATCTGGTCGATGAGGGCCGGGGCGCGGAAGAGCGAGCTGTCATACCACCCGTCGTAGTCCGAGAAAAGCCGGTGGACCTTGGCCCACAGCCCCCTGCCGGTCTGCTCGTACTGGCGGAGGTAGGCCAACAGGCTCTCCTCCTCGATGCCGCGGTCCTCGCAGTGGCGCATGAAAATCAGGCGGTTGAGAAGCCGCTGGACGGCTTCGTCTATGTCATAATCAAGATATTTTGCCCCGTAGCGTTTGCTCAAATCAGATGACAATTTCTGCCGCCAGATGCCCATCTGCTCAAGCAGCAGGTCAGCTACTTCCTTTGATGGCGTGCGCTTGCCGATGCTTCTGGCGTATTCGTCCAGTGCATTCGTCTTGAACGATTCCTTGGAAAGCAGCCAGAGCTTGTCGAAATCCCCGGAGGAGAGGAACTGCTTGAAATTCAGCTCGAATACGAGGTTGCGCACGATGTTGGGCTCGCTCCATTCGCAGTTGAACACCTTGAGCTTGGCGAAGTTGGTCAGCACGGCGTAGCGGATGGAGCGGTTGAAGCCGTATTCTATGGCCTGTCTGGCGAATTTGTCGTCCTCCAAATCCTCGCGCAGGCCCTTGGCCTCCACGAAGAACTTGGTCACGCCGCCAGACTTGAAGGCGTAGTCCACCTTTTTGGTGGAGCCGCGGCTTTTGACAGACTCCTGGCGCACCACCTCGTCGTCGGTATGGGTGTTGTAGACGTCCCAGCCCAGGGACTTGAAGAGCAAATCAATCAGTTCTGTGCGGGTGCGGTCCTCGTTGTATTTGCTAATCTCGCTGCCGGCATGGATGCGCTCGCACTTCTCTACAAGGGATTTGAGTTCCGCTCTGGCCGCTTCCTTGGCCTTTTCCAGTTCCGTCGCATCCATCAGAGAACGCCTCGAAAGACGATATGGGAAGAAACTCTCGGCTGCAATTTAATAAGCGTTGGCGAGGCGGCGTTCCGCCCGCCGGTTTGCCGGCGCAAGGGGCATCCACCGGAATGCCGCCCCCTCCAAAGCCATCTAACCATCCGCGCCTGAATAACCCCGGTGGTTTGGATGGGAATGGAATTAATCCGGGAGCTGTACAAAATGAACTGGAAGGACAAGCCGGATGACGAACTGATGGCCGAACTTCGGCGCATCAGCGAGATTGCCATGAACGAGCCAATCCATATCACCAAGCCGACGCTGTATGAGAAGTTCATGGCATTGGGCGAGATATTCAAGGCCAGAAGAGGGATGGTGGGAAGGTTGGAACCTCCAAGCGCGGAATTTGAAAGCAGAGGGAAACGCTGGTCCCTCTCCCACGACCGCTTCGGTAATGTGATGGCCGAAACGAAAGACGACAGCGCTCTCATAACTGACGAGGAACTGGTGGCCATGCCACTGGACGAACTGGCAGTTCTGCTGGAATCGAGCAGCTGGTGAAAGAATATAATTCAGACCCGGGAATCCGGATTGCCTTCAAACGACAGGGCGTCGTGGTTGTGGTAGAGAGCCCTGAAAACCGCGCTGTCCAGAGGCTCGCTCGAACTCAGCATCCTGATTAGCATCTCGCCGGATTTTGACCTTGCCGATTCCACCGCCTTCTGAACCGTGGCTCCTTTCAGGATGAGCTTTGGCACTATGTTTGATATCTCGATGACGGGCCGCGCTGCCGGGTCCTTGAGAGGAGTCAGGGCGTATTCATTGGTGTATGGAAGCAGGAAGCTTGTCTTGTATCCAATGAAGGCCAGACAGCCCTGCGCGACCGCCTCTTTTCCAAGAGTGGTGAGCGCATCGCAGCTCCGGGCGTAGGAGATGCTCCTGCTGAGAAGCCCGCCTTCCGCAGTCGTGATTATTTCCTTGTTCGCATCGCCGCAGACGCAATCGCAGTTCCCGTGGCCGTTGAAAAAGACAAAATGGTAGGCGGTTTTTGAAAGACGGGAGTGCAGCTGGCCGGGGTTGTTGTCGGCATCCTCCATTTTGTCCACCTGCCAGCCCAGGCCCCGGGCTTCGGAGATGACCTCCTCGCAGTAGGCATAAAGATACTCGTTCAGCAAATCATGCCTGGACCTAGTCAGAAGGAGCCTTTTTGCCGCCACTCAACCGCCCCACAAGCCTTGGGCTTTCAATGAGCATTTTGACTTCCATCTGGGAGAAGTGCCTGCCCACTTCAGTTCCGCGAATAACATTTGTGATGATTTCATCGCGCGTGAAGTTCCCATAGGAGCCCAGGGAGAAACCGATGTTTGGCGGGATGGTCCTCAGCCGCGCCACCACGAGTTGTTTGACGTATTCCTCGTCCATAGCCATCACTGTTTGAACATTCCCAGCTTGGTCAGGCTCTGAAGAATCTGGTCCCCCAGCGGGCTCTTGGCAAGCACTTCGACATAGGCTGAATTCCAGCTGTAAGTCTTCTTGTCCGCCACGGCAATCACATCCTCGCGCAACTTCTGCGGCACAGATGCGTAAGCCTTGAGGAATGAGGCCCGCAGCACCTCGATGTCATCGCCCATGCCAACCCAGCCGTAGAACGAACAGAACGTTTAAATCGGTTCTATATGTGTGAGAATGACTATTTAAATGAATCCTCATGATTTTTCTCTCCTCCTGCGCCAGGCCGCAGAGCCGCCGGCCCATAACCCATATTAACTCCCAAACCCCAAGCATTCCTATGAGTTCCCCCAGGCTCTTCGACGTGCTCCAAATCTGGTGCGACGCCCACAGCGTCTCCTTGGTGCTGGACAGCTCAATCGGCCTCGGCGCCGAATTCAACAGCGAGCATGCTGACAAGCTCGCGCTCAAGGTGAAATCGGAGCAGGAGGAGCCGGTCATGCTGCACGAAACCTCGCACGCCTACGCTTATTTCCAGCGCCGCTCCGGCGCTCTGGATGCAAAGAGCGAGAAGCAGCTGGACGAGGACATCAAAGCAATACGCGAGGCCGAGCCAAAACTCGGGCAGAATGAGCAGGACGCGCTGAAGAAAATCTTCGGGCCCCTCAGCGGCTACAGCGACCCCAGCCTCGCCCCAGAGCCTGAGGATTACAGCTTTATCGGCAATCTGGTGGACGAGACGCGCACGTTCAAGCCCGGCACCAGATACGAGGGCGAGGGCCACCCAATGACAAATTTCGACGAGTTCTGCGCCTCTCTGTGCGCCACGGCCTCGTATGGAGACCTTGAAAAGTTCAGCCTGCAGATGCAGCAGTTCGGCAAGGCTGCCAAAGAGCTGCCGGCCCTTGCCCCGCTTTATGAGAAAACCCTGCGGGTGCTGGCCTCGGCGGTGGAGCAGGACGCGGGCTTTGCCAACGTTCTGCGCGCACTCAACGGCTTCAGGCCCGAGCCGGCGGAGCTTATGAACATGGAGCTCAACCTCGCCAAGATGAAGGGGCTGCTGCAGGAATTGGCCCAGATGGAGCTGCCGGCCGGGCGCACGGGCATCGAGACTGCCCGGCGCTAGGGCGCCTAAGGCTGGCCAGGAAAGCAGGGGCAGGATATCCTGCCCGGCCGCTTCGGACGGCGTTGAGCCGAATATATCTTAATAAACCTCTGCGTGCATAACGTCGTCAATCATCTTCTTAGAAGGTGAATTTGCTTATGAAATATCCTAAGGAATCCAATACCTACTGCCCAACGTGCAAGAAGCACACCAAGCACAAGGTCAAGCTCGCCTCCAAGGGCGCGGCCCGGCCCATGGCCATCGGCACCCGCAAGCACGAGCGCTCCCTGCTCGGCCACGGCGGCAAGCGCGCCGGCGAAAAGACGGTGAAAAAGCAGGGCAAGCGGCAGAAAATCATGATGGAATGCACTGTGTGCAAGAAGAAGCACGAGCGCGTGATTGGGGCAAGGACGAGGAAAAAGCTCGAAATTGCCTGAAGAGGATTTTGGGTTGGTTCTTATGAAAGGAAGGACAAAAAGCCAGTTCTGGCGCGTGAAATGCGCCTGCGGCAATGAGCAGAACATCTTCTCTGCCGCATCGACGGCCGTGACCTGCCAGGTGTGCAGCGCCCCCCTCGCCCGCCCAAGAGGCGGCCGCGTGGAGCTTGCAGACAAGGCCGTGCTGGTCAAGACTCTGGAGTGAAGTCATGGTCCAGATGCCGGAAACAGACGAGCTGGTGCTGGCCACCATCAAGAAAATCCTCCCCTACGGCGCGTTCTGCGGCCTCGACGAATACAGAAACGGCGAGGCCTTCATGCACATATCAGAGGTGGCCCCGCGCTGGATAAAGAACATCCACGAATTTTTGCACGAGGGCCAGCACATGGTGGCCAAAGTCTACCATGTGGACGTTGAGAAAGGGCAGGTTGACATTTCTCTCAAGAGAGTGAGCGAAGCAGAGCGCAAGCGCAAGCTTGAATCGGTGAGGCGCGACAAGCGCGGGGCAAAGCTGCTCGAGCTGGCCGTCAAGGAGGCCAAGAGCACCGCCCCCGAGGCGCAGGCAGCCCGCCTGGCTTTGGAGGACAAATACGGCGAGCTGATGGAGGCCTTCGAGCAGCTGGCCAAGAGCGGGCCGGCGGGCCTTGAGGGCCTCAAGCTTGAGAAAGGGCTGGCAAAAGCCGTGCTCAATGTCGCAGGCAAAAGCATCCGCACCGCCCGCGCAGAATTGAATGCAATCGTGCAGCTCACCGCATGGTCTGCCGACGGGGTGCTCAAAATAAAACAAACTCTTGGCTCGCTGAAAGTTCCGGCAGGCTGCGCCCTCTCCCTTCACTACTTGGGCGCGCCGCGCTACCAGATTGGGGTGGTGGCCGGGGATTACAAGGAGGCGCAGAAAGGGCTTGACGGCGTGCAGGAGCAGCTGCAGACTGCGGCAAAGAAGCTGGACATGACGATGGAATGGTCTGTCATCGAGGAATAGGAAACAAGGGCGCGAAAAGAGGGAAATGGACGGGGCTGGAAAATGAAATGGATGAAATGGTGCCCCGCCGGTTCGCATTACACTCTTTCCGAAGTCTGCCCCATCCATCACGCGGCAGCGTCAAATCCCCACCCGCCGAAATTCAACCCGAAAGACAAGAATGGGGAGGGAAGAAGGAAAGCAAAAGGAATAGAGTGAGCGGCTCTTTCTCTATCTGATATAGCTCAATTCGTCCGAGCCTGCAGGCTTGATTCCTTCGCCCGCCCCTGCCTGCGCGGCCGCGCGCGCCTCCATCTTCTTGATGAACTTCTCGCCCATCGCGGCCTTTTTCGTCAGCGCGGCGGTGTCGAACTTCATGCCCACAAGCTTGCCCAGGCACTCGAGCACGCCCACTGCCGACTTTGGGTCAACATAGCCCCCGTGGGTCTCGCCCATGAGGCAGACGCCGTGCATGTGCCGAATCCTGCCCAGGCCGAGAAGCAGGCCGGCCGCGCCTACAATTGAGCCTCTCGTCTCGCCGAACACCACGCCAAGCTTGGAATACTTCTCGATGTCCTTCTTGTGGGTGGCGGCGCCGAACACCTTGGGGAATTCGGCGCGCTTTCCGGTGCCATAGCCGCCAAGCGTGATTATCCACTGCCCGCCGCGGCGGGCGAAATAGTCCAATATTTTGCCGTTCACTTCGTACTGGGCCTCTGATGTGAGCGGCTGCACGTCGCCGGCCAAGAGAAGCAAATCGTTCTTCGGGCCGGGGATGCGGTAGAACTTGAGCCTTATCATGCGCAGAACGCCCGACTTGCGCATGATGACCTGGTGCGGGAAGTGCGGAGAGTAGAGGGTGGCCACTTTGAGCGCCTTCTTCTCGCGGATGAGGTGGTCCACCGCCAGCTTGCCGACAAGGCCGATGCCCGGCAGGCCCTCGACCAGCACCGGCTTTTTCATCTTGATTTTCTTGTGCACGATGATGGTGGTTTCGTTCATGCGCATGACCTCGATGATGTGATATATGGATTTCATGGGCGCTCTTTTTATATGGGAGTGGGATGGCGCTGCCCAGCCCGTCAGAATTTTTAGTCGTCTACTTCTTCTTTGCGCCCGGCTCAAGCTCTGACAAATATTCCAGCACCAGCCTCACGCCCGTGCCGTACCCGCCGGCGGAAAGCCCGGCCTTTGGCTTTGAACCATCAGCCGTGCCTGCGATGTCTATGTGGGCCCACGGCCTCTCGCCCGCGAACCCGCACAAGAACGATGCGCCGGCAATGGTGCCGGCCTGCCCCGGCTCGCCGATGTTCTTGATGGCCGCTATTTCGCTCTTTATTTTCTCGTCATATTCAGGCCAGAGCGGCAGGCGCCACAGCCTCTCGCCGCATGCCTCGCCTGCGGCCAGCAGCGCGTCGGCCAGCGCGTCGTCGCGCGTGAGCACGCCTGAAGCCAAATCGCCCAAAGCAACCACGCACGCGCCCGTCAGGGTGGCCAAATCCAGCATCACGCCCGGAGCGTATTCCTTCGCAGCCCATGCAAGCGCGTCGGCCAGCACCAGGCGCCCTTCGGCATCGGTATTTAGCACCTCTATTGTGGTGCCGTTGCAGGCGCGGATGATGTCGCCGGGCCTGTATGACTGCGCGTCGGGCATGTTTTCCGCAAGCGCGGCCACGCCCACAACGTTGAGGGGCAGGCGCAAATCTGCCGCGCCCATGAGCGTGCCGATTGCGGCGCAGGCGCCGGATTTGTCGAACTTCATCTCGTCCATCTTGGAGGCGGGCTTGATTGAGATGCCGCCTGAATCAAATGTCACGCCCTTGCCCACGATGGCGGCGTCCCAGCCTTTGCGCGAGGGAGCGCCGTGATATTCGATTGCAACCAGTTTTGGCGCTGCGGCAGCCTCGCCTGCGACTGCCAGCATTGCGTTCATGCCGGCTTTCTTGAGGGCCGCGCGGTCAAGAACTTTTATTTTGAGGCCGGAGCGCTGGCGCGCCATGGCCTGCGCCTGCGCGGCCACCCATGCAGGGCTGGCCACGTTGGCAGGCTCGTTCTGCAATGAGCGGGTGAAATTCGCCGCCCTGCCCATGAGCACGCCGCGCGCAACTGCCAAGCGGGCTGCCTGCAAATCTGATGCGCGCACGGACAGCACGAGGCGCTGCACGCATGGCTTGGGCGGCTCGTGCGCCTCCGGAGCCGGCTTGTATTTGTCGAAAGTGTAGTCTGCCATCACGGCCTGCGAGGCGATGAGCCCGCAGAGGGAGCGCATGGTGAACGGGGCGGCGGAATCTGTTTGCGGCATCGCCAGCCCTATTTTTTCGCATCTCGCGTTTTTGAGCGCATTAAAGGCGGCAGCATACCAGCCGGCGAGCGCATAGGCCTTGCTCTTGCCCTTCTCGCCAAGGCCCAGAAGAAGAACGCGAGGAGCTGGCTGGCCATTGGAGAGGCGCAGCAGCACCATCTGCCCCGCAGAGGCAGTGAATTCTCCGTCGCGCACCAGAGAAGCTGTCCAAGAAGGAAGCTCGACTTTTTTCTTGGAAAGCTGGGGAGGTTTTTTGCCGGCTGCCGCATCCGGGCCGCTCTTCTTTTCCCCTTCCGGCATCCAGAAGGGCATCACCAGGCCGTCAATGGCCAGTTTCGCGTCATGGGGCTGTATTTCCACGTCCATATCCATCGCCTCAAACAATTACACTCCATTCGCGCCCAGCAGCAGGCCAACCGCATAGCCGAGCAGGGCGGCAGCGCCGCCTATGAGCGCCATCTCTGCGCCCGATTTCCACCACACGCCGGTGGTGAGCCGCGCCTTGAGAGCGCCGCCTCCGAAAAGCACCAGCAGCGCAAGCCCCACGGAGGCCAGCATGGCCGGCGCCACCGGCATGAAGAAGAACGGGATGAGGGGGATGAGCGAGCCGATGACCGACGCGACTCCCACCACTATGCCTTCGCGCAGAGGGTCCACGAACTCGCTCTCATAAAGCCCCAGCTCCTCGCGCATCATGGTCTGCAGCCACAGCTGCTTGTCCGAGCAGATTTGGCGCACTGCCGCCCTTAGCGCGCGGCCCCTGAACCCCTTCTTGTAATAAATCAGCTCGATTTCCTTGCGCTCCACGTCGGGAATCTCGCGCATCTCGCGAAGCTCCTGCTCTTTCTGCGCCTGATAATGGTCCTGGCTTGCGCGCGAGGAGGTGTAGGCCACCGCGGCCATTGACACCGACTCTGCTACTGTGGCGGCAAGGCCTGCGAGAATGACAAGGTTCGTGCTGCCTGTGCCCGAGGCCATGCCCAGCAAGATGCCCAGCACGTTCACAAGCCCGTCCTGCCCGCCCAGCACGACTTGGCGCAGCAGGCTGCCGCCGGCCGACTGCTGCTGCTCAAGCTCCATGTGCCGCCTCTGCAAAGACTCGGAGGCGAGGGAGAGTTTGCGCTTGATTGCCTTGCGGATGTGCTTGTTCATGATGACCTACCAGGGAACTTTTTTCAGCCCGGATGCGTGCGCGAACGCGTTCGCCGCCCTGTGCAGCACGATGGTGAGCGCGAGCAGGAATATTAGGGGCATGGGCGAGAACGCGAAGCTTGCGCCCGCCAGCCACGCGGCCAGCAGGGCGGCCAGCACGAAGGGCAGCTGGTCAAGCAGCCATGAGGGCCTGCCGGCCGGCAGGCCGAGGCGGCGCTTGATGAACGAGCCGGCCAAATCCCCGGCAAGCGCGCCTGCGGAAAGGGCGAGGCCCATTCCGGCATACCATTCCGGCCTGCCTGCCCATAAGTCATATGCAGTGCCGCGCAGCATGTGGGCCTCAAGCGCTGCAGCCAGCAGGCCGGCCGCCATCCCTCCAAGAAGGCCGAGCCATGTTTTCGAAGAGCCGAAAATGGGGCGCTTGTCCCATGCGCGCATGCCCCCATCGATTGGGAAACGCCCGCCCAGCACAACCGGTGCGGCGTTGGCAGCATAGGCGGGCAGGATGAGGAGGATGAGGCGGATGAACTCGTCCAGCATGATAGGGGGAGGGAGAGAAGCTTCAAAAACCCCCAAGACGAAACTGGGCCTGATGAAAAACATGGTGAAACAAGGCGCTTTGGCCCGGAGCAAAACTTGGGTTTGGCTGGCTGCCGGAATAGCGGGCGGCCTGCTGCTTCTGGCCATTGCCGCATTTGCGCTCATGGGCGCAGGCGGCGGCCCCAAATCATTGGAGTGGGGGCGCGGATGCGTGGCCGAAATAGAGGTGCGCGGCGAAATTGTGGCCGACGACACGCCCGGCAGCCTTTTCTCTGCAGGACAGGCGGGCGCGGAAACAATTGCCAAAATGGTGGAGGAGGCGGACCAGCGCTCTGATGTGAAGGCGATACTGCTGACGGTGGATTCGCCCGGAGGCTCGCCTGTTGGCAGCCGCGACATCTACCGCGCGCTGAAAGAATCCAAAAAGCCGAAAGTGGCCTATTTCCGCGAGATGGCCGCCTCCGGCGGCTATTATGCCGCGATGGGGACGGATTACATCGTTTCAGAGCCTGACGCCCTCACAGGCTCCATTGGCGTGCGCGCAAGCATAGCAGACCTCAGCGGCCTGTTTGCCAAGATAGGGTATAATGAGACTGAAATCACGAGCGGCGAGCTGAAAGACATCGGAAATCCGGCAAGGCCGATGACTGAGCGGGAGCGGGCCATCATGCAGGCAATAGTGAATGAAAGCTTTGAGGAATTCAGGGACGTGGTTGCGCAAAGCCGCGGCGCGCGGCTCAGCCACCCGCAGTTCGAGCAGATTCTGGATGCGCGGGTGCTGAGCGGGCGGCAGGCGCTGCCCATCGGAATGGTGGACGCGCTGGGCAGCAGGAAGGACGCAATTCTCAAGGCCTCGCAGATGGCGAACGAGACGGATGCGTTGGAAGTCTGCGCCATTCATCCATCGGACGGCGGGGGATGGCTTTCGCGGGTTCTCGGAGGCGCGCTGGCCGGGCCGGTATGGCCGAAAATTCAGGGCAACTGGCAATTGAGATACTAGAAGGAAGCACTGCTTGGCGTGGGGAGGAGATGGCGCATGGATGACATCCATATCTGGACCATTCTGCTGCTCATGGTGCTGGCGCTGTTCCTGATTTGGCCCCGCGGCGCGCCTGAGCAGGCGGCCGCGCCCCCGGTCCCGCAGGCCAGCATAAGCTTCTCGCCGCTGCCCGTGCATGAGGGCGAGGCGCTGAAAGTGCGTGTCGAGCTGCCGCCCTCGTGCGCCAATCTGAGCGGCATGGCGCTAAGCTTCGACAATCAGGATGTGCCGCTCGCGCGCGCGGACGCGGGCTTTGAGGCAGTGCTTCGTCCAACTGCCGGAGCGCACCGCGTGCAGCTGGAGGGCGCGCCGAACTGCCGCGCGGCTGCAGGCTTCAGCGCCCTGCCAAAGCCCTGCGCGGAAGGGCGCAACCGCAGCTGCACCGACGCGCGCGGCTGCGCAGGCATCAGCCAATGCATTGGCGGGGCATGGAGCGCCTGCCGCGCGCCGAGCCGCATCTGCGACGCTGGGGCAAGCACGCCCTGCCTGCTCAACAGCTGCAACTGGGGGATTTCGGTCTGCAATTCGTGCGGCACGGCATGGAGCGCATGCAGGCCGTCATAAGGGGGATTTTCATGAGCAAACGACACCGCGAGGAAAGCAATTCGGTTTACTGGCCCAGCCAATCGGCGAAACTGAAGCGCGGGCCGGCCGTGGTTCTGCCCAAAGACGCGGGCCTTGTAATCGCGCTTTCAGGCATTGGAAAGGCGAGCAAGGTGCTGGATGCAGGCAGCGGCTCCGGCTGGCTTGCGGTGCAGATGGGAAGAATTGCCGGGAGCGTCATATCGTATGAGGTGCGCGAGGAATTCGCCAAAATAGCGCAGGGAAACGTGAAAAGGGCCGGACTGGACAATGTGGGGATACGCCTGCGCGACGTGCTGAAAGAGGGGTTTGATGAAAAAGAGGCCGACCTCGTGTGCCTCGACATGGCGGATTCGGACAAAATGCTTGCTTTCGCTTTCTCGGCGCTGAAGGAAGGGGGCGCGGTGGTGGGCTATCTTCCCCATGCAGAGCAGCTCAAGGCTTTCGTGCAGGCGGGAGAAGCTGCCGGATTTTCGCAGTGGTATTGCTGCGAGTGCAACGTGCGCGAGATGCTGGTGCGGGCGCATGGCGTGCGGCCGGCCAATGTCGGACTGATGCACACTGCATATCTTGCTTTCGGAAGAAAGACGGAAAAAAAGAAGGAGGACCGGCCGGCCGGTGAATCCTGATGAAACTTCGCGCCATTCTTGTCCATGGCTATCAGGGCACTCCGATGCACGGCTGGAGGCCGTGGCTGAAACAAGAATTGGAATCCCGAGGCTGGGCCGTGTCGGTGCCGGCCATGCCCAATCCAAATGAGCCGGTTTGTGACGAGTGGGTGAAGACAATCGCCGCTGCTGTCAGCTCCCCCGATGCTTCTTGCGCGCTGGTGGGCCATTCGCTTGGCTGCACCGCCATTTTGAGGTATTTGCAAGCTCTGGCGCCCGGCCAGAGAGTCGGTCCCGTAATTCTGGTGGCCGGATTTGGAAACGACATCGGAATTCCGGAGCTTGCGTCCTTCTGCCAGCCTCCCCTGAATTGGAAGGCCGTGCGCGCGCATGCCTCGCGCTTTGTGGCCGTCCATTCAGACAACGACCCCTACGTTCCGCTCTCGGAAGGCGAGAACTTCCGAAAGAATCTGGGGGCAGAGCTGATTGTGCAGAAAGGGATGGGCCATTTCAGCTCAAGCGAGGGCACCACGGAATTGTCGGTGGTGCTGGAGAAACTGCTTGGGAAATAAATGCGGGGAGAGGGATTTGAACCCACGAAGGCGCTAGGCCACAGGATGTCTCAAAACACAATCGTTTCAAGACCGGGATTGCGTTTCCCGGGTCCTTTCTTTTTGAACCCGGGGGCCTTTTTCTTTCGAGAAAGAAAAAGGGGCCCCTTAAGTCCCGCGCATTTGACCGGGCTTTGCTATCCCCGCACAAGAACTAGGAGAATGAGGGAATAAAAACAGCATGGACGCGTCCCGCAGATAATTCGGGCATTGCCTACGGTTGGCAGTTTTCCGAGGTTTTTTGCCCTCAAGGCAAAAAAGCTCATCCATACATCGGCCCCAAGTTGTTCGGACCGCCGCCCAAGTCTGCCGCCGCCTTCTTGTACTGGGTGTTGGCCTGTTTCGCCCGCGCAAGCAAATCCTTCATCTTGCTCTCTATTTCGGCAGCCTCCGCCTCCAGAGTGCGCGTCTCGAAGTCCAGCTTGAGATAAGTCTTGAGAACCTCGAGCACCATGGCCGAGGCTTTTGGGTCCATGTATTCCTCGTGCGCCTGCGCGAGGAAGGAGACTACCGGGAAATTCTCCACCGCGCCCTGAGCAAGCAGCACGCCGGTCACGCCGGTGGTGGCCCCCTCCTTGATGAGCGAAACCTTGCCCGACTTCACCAGCGCGTCAAGAAGCCCGCTCTGGGTCGCGATGCCGTACACTTTGGGCTCCTCTGAGCGCAGGTGGATTCCGCCAAGGCTGATAATCTGCCTTACCTTGTGCTCGCGCGCGAACTCGTGCACCCGCTGCGCCAGCTCGTAGCACGCGCCAACCGGCACTATGAATTCGGAGAGCAGCACGACGAGGTTGTTGCGCTTGGAGACGTAGATGCGCGCAGGATAATGCGGCTTGTAGTCGTGGATGGAGGCAAGGGGAGGGAACATGTCGGAGGTGACGTAGCCCACGAACTCCATCTTGAGCTTCTCAACAAGATAGGAAGCGGAGATTGTGCCCACAAGGCCCAGGCCGGGGAATCCCTCGACAAGCACAGGCTCGCGCAGGCGGAACGGCTTTGTGACGTGGAAATCGACGCTCATGGGCCGGGCTTCGAAGATGGGATTTAAAAAAGGGATTGCGGGCTTGGCGCGCTTTGGAAAATTGGCTGGCCCAAGCTGGAGCTGAAAATTGGAAAGAAAAAGGAAAAGGAAAAAAGGAGAAAACTGCCCGCGTCTCAGGCAGTGCAGGTGAACGCCGTTCCCGCGCCGCCGCCCCAAATCAGGGCCAGCACGCCGGGCAGGAGAAGCACAAGCACAAGGCAGATGACCGCCGCCGCCACTGCGGCTGCAGCCAGGCCGGAGGCGCGTCCCGCGAACTCGGGGTTGGGCACCAGCTTGCCTGACGCATAGAAGATGGCCGCCAGCACGACGAGAAGCATGGAGAGGGGGGGCAGGAGGCCCATGAGCTGCGCGCAGATTTTGTTCATTGCTATGCTGACGCCGCCCAACCCGCTGGTGCTCATTGTTGGGGTATCGGGGGGCGGCTGGGCGAACACAGCCACTGTCAGGGCCAGGCATGCAGCGCCGGTGCGCAGGGCCAATCCGCGAAGATTCAGGTTCTTCATGGCAATTCCACCTCGAACATCAGATTTTGAATATTAGATGGCCCAAGAGTTTAAAAATATAGGCACGCGCCGACGAGATGGAATACACGAAAATATGCAAAAAGAGACCGGCTGCCCTTTTTGGAAGACGGCCTAGGGCGCCATTGCATTTGATAAACAGAGCAATGCAACAGCGTGCGCGATGCAAATCGGGTCTTGTCCATGATTTACGGAATCGACGAAGCGGGAAGGGGCTGTGTCATAGGCCCGCTGGTGATGTGCCGCGCAGGAATCGAGAAGGGGCGGGAGCGGGAGCTTCAGAGGCTGGGAGTGAAAGACTCCAAAAAGCTAAGCCCAGGCATGCGCGAGGCGCTGGAGGGGCCTGTGCGCGGGATGTGCGACATAAAAACGCACCACATAAGCGCGAAAGACATCACAAAAAAGATGGACTCACTCAACCTCAACGACATCGAGGCTGAAACTATTGG